>JBPCJL010000100.1:0-12143 GCA_051005355.1 Ilumatobacteraceae bacterium | reverse complement strand
GGTGGTGGATGCGCACGTAGGCGCGACTGTTCGCCACCGTCAAGGCGATTCCCCACCACAGCGGCGCGGACCGCGGCCCGTCCCATGCGGTGAGCACGGTGGCCGTGAAGGCGGCGGCGCTGGCGTGGCCGGACGGGAAGGCCGACGTCGAGGGTCGCCGGACGGGGAAGCGAGGATCACCCTGCACCGTCGGGCGGGGCCGCCGGAAGAGCCGCTTGAGGCCCTGGTTGACGAGGAGGCTCTCGAGCCCGAGGGCGGCGGCGAGGGCCGGGACCTGGTTCGTGCGCCGGTCGCTGGTCAGGCCGCGCGACGCGTTGGCGAGGTGCCAGATGACACTGAAGTCGCCCAGCCGTGATGCGCCCACGAACACGGCGTCGACGAGGCGCTGGCCGCGTAGCAGCTCAAGGCCGGCATCGACGCGACGGTCGAAGGTGGCGATCGTCGGGCCGAGCGACCGTCGGCCGGGCGCGGCGGCCGGTGACGGGACCGGCTGGCCCTCGCCGTGGGCCGGCGCGACGTTCATTGGTGCACCGCGACGTCATCCGACAGGTTCGGGTCAGAGGTGGTGCACCAATGAGCCGAAGACCGTGCCTGATGATTCGCTCCCTCGAAGACTCGCTCGCTCATGCGCTCATTCCCTCATGCGCCGGCGGCACCGACGAGGAGCGCCTCGGGCGCCGACGCCTCGGCGGCGGCGAGGTCGGGGTCGCCGCCGAAGCTTGGACACCAGGCCCGGAACCCGCACGACTCGCAGCGGGCGCTCGGTCGGGGGCGGAAGTCACCCGTGGCGCACGCCCGCTCGACCGCCTCCCACACCGCCCGGGTGCGGGTGGTGATGAAGCGCACGGACTGGCCGGACGGGACGGCCTCGATCGTCTCGCCGCTGCGCAGGTACATCAGCCGGATGGCGGACGGGCGGCGCCCCAGCACCTGCTCGCAGAGGAACGAGTAGAAGTGCACACCGGCCAGGCTCTTCTGCTCCCAGTTGAGCGACGGCGCGCGGCCGGTCTTGTAGTCGGTGACCACCAGCTCGCCCTGGCGCAGCTCGAGGCGGTCGATGATGCCGCGCAGCGACAGCGAGCCGACGTCGGCGCTGAGGCGCAGCTCCAACCCGATCGGTCGCACGGCCTGCGGATCCTCCATCGTGAGGTACGTCTCGACGAGCGTGCGGCACTCTTCGTCGAACTGGTCGCGGGCGTCGGGGTCGAGCCCGAGAGCGACGAAGTCGGGGTCGGACCGGAACTCCTCCCGGGCGACGTCGAGGCTGCATCGGAAGCGGGCCGGGGTGCGCTCGTGGGCGGGGGCTTGGAACGCCAGCTCGAGCGCCCGGTGGACCAGCGAGCCCCGGGTGGCGTGGATGGACGGCGCGTCGGGGAGGTGCTGGATGCTCGAGAAGCGAAAGGCCAGCGGGCACGAGGTGAACGCCTCGACCCGGCTGGGGGACAGGCCTGTCGGCACCTCGAACACGGGGCCCATCGTACGACGGGGGTGTCACCGCATCGGGGAGGCCGCGCGACGGTCAGTCGCGGGCGCGCTCGGCGGCGTCCAGCACGAGCCGGCTCAACCTCGCCGGGTCCGTGAACGGACCGAAGTGGTCGAGGTCCGGCACGCCCACGTACCGCCCGTTGGGCAGTTCGGCGGCGACGGCTTCGGCGATCCGCGACGGCTGCTGCTCGTCGACGCGCCCGGCGATCACCACGACCGGGACCTCGATGCCGGCCAGCAGGTCCCACGTGCGGTGCAGGCCGCCCTGCTCGAACGTGCGTGCCTCGTGCTCCGGATCGCACTTCAGTCGGACGCCGCCACTCCCGTCGGGGGCAAAGCCGTAGCGGACGTACGCGTCGAGGGCGGCGGGATCGAACCCACCCAGCGGCGGCTTCGAGGCGTAGTTCTCCACGGCGGCCTCGAACGACGGGAACACGGCTCGCCGGCGGCGGGCTCCGGCGGCCAGCAGGTTCGGGCCTTCTGGCCGGTCAGCGTCGGGCGGGAACACGATCGGCTCGTACAGGACGAGCAGTCGGAACAGGTCGGGTTGCCGGCTCGCCGCCATCAGCAGCGCCGCACCGCCCATCGAGTGGCCGAACGCCGTCAGCGGCGCCCGGCGGCCCAGTGCGTCGGCGACGGCGAGGGCGTCGTCGCCGTAGCGGCGCCAGTCGACCAGCCAGTCGTCCGGTCGGGCCGTGTCGCCGTGGCCCCGGAAGTCCATGCCGAGCACGTTGAACGGCGGCGCCAGGCGCTCGGCCAGCGGCAGGTAGGCGTGGGCGTGGAACCCCGAGGCGTGGGCGATCAGCAGCAGAGGCCGACCCGGATCGTCGCCGCCGGCCAGGTCGTGGACGGCCACCGAGACGTCGTCGGACGAGGGGATCCGCATCAACGGCGCGGCGAGAGCTCAGTCGTGACGGCGACGACGGTGCCACCAGATCGACAGCAGCCGATCGATGACGATGCCCAGGCCGATGGCGATGGCGATGGCCACCCACACCGGGTCCTGGCGCTGGAAGAACAAGAACTCGATCGGCGCTTCCTCGCGGTTCTGGATGACGAACACCACGGCCAGGGCGACGACGATGACGAAGCCGATGAGCGCCGGCGAGACGCCGGAACGGGTGGTGCGGACGCTCCTGCCGTCGTCGTCGTCGCCACGACGCTCCTCGTACACGTCGCCAGCATGCCAGACGACATCACATGCCGGCGCGTTGCTGCTGCTGGAGGAAGGCCCGGATGAAGATCCCGGTCTCGTCGCCGAGGTTCATCGGGACGTGGTAGCCCTCGCGGTCGGTGATCTCGGGCCAGTGCTCCGCGACGGTCTCGGGCGTCAGGGCGCGGTCGAACCACCCGTTCGTCTCGCCGATGAAGACCTCGGCGACGCGCCCGCCGCCAACGGCGAACACCCGACCCGACGCGTCGCACGACTCGTGGGCCAGGTACACGACGAGCGGCGTGACGAGCGCCGGATCGAGCTGCCCCGCCATCTGGCCGAGGATCTCCTCGGTCATCCGGGTCTGCGCCAGCGGCGCGATGGCGTTGGCCCGAATGCCGTACTTCGCACCCTCGACGGCGAGCACCCGGGTCAGCCCGACGAGGCCCATCTTCGCCGCGCCGTAGTTGGTCTGCCCGAAGTTGCCGAAGAGGCCCGCCGCCGACGACGTGGAGATGACCCGCCCCGAGCCCTGCTCGCGCATCCGCACCCACGCCGGCCGGGTGACGTTGAACGCTCCCTGCAGGTGCACCGCCAGCACGGGGTCGAGCAGCTCACCGGTCATGTTGTGGAACGACTTGTCGCGCAGGATGCCGGCGTTGTTGATCACGATGTCGACTCGGCCGAACGCATCGACCGCGGTCTGCACGATCGCCTCCCCGCCGTCGGCCGTGGCGACCGAGCTGGTGTCGGCGACGGCCTCGCCACCGGCCGCGGTGATCTCGTCCACGACGAGTTGCGCCGCGCCGGCGTCGCTGCCCGATCCGTCGACGGCACCCCCGAGGTCGTTGACGACGACCAGTGCGCCGCGGGCGGCCAGCTCCAGGGCGTGGGCCCGGCCGAGCCCGCCGCCCGCCCCCGTCACGATCGCCACCTTGCCGTCGAACCCGAGCGCAGCCATGAGCGGCGACGGTAACGGCGCGGCGGCGATCAGGGCGTGGTCGTGACGGTCGTCGCGGCGGCGATCAGGGCGTGGTCGTGACGGTGGTCGCGGCGGCGCTCGTGGCGATCGTCTTGAGGGCGCGGTAGTCGAGCTTGCCGTTGGCGGCTCGTCCGAGCGAGTCGATGGCCAGGACTCGCTTCGGCGCCTTGTACCCGGCAAGGTGCTCCTTGACGTGGGCCACGAGCGCGGCCTCGTCGACCGTGGCACCCGCGTGCGGCTCGACGAGCGCGGTGATCGCCTCGCCGAAGCGCTCGTCCGGGATCCCGACCACGGCGGCGTCGGCGACGGTCGGGTGCAGCTTCAGCACCTCTTCGACCTCCTCCGGGTAGACCTTCTCGCCGCCGGTGTTGATGCACTGGCTGCCGCGCCCGAGCAGGCGCACGGTGCCGTCGGCGTCGACGGTGGCGTAGTCGCCGGGGATCGAGTAGCGCGCGCCGTCGATCAGTCGGAACGTCGTGGCCGACTTCTCCGGGTCCTTGTAGTACCCGACCGGCGTGTGGCCGCGCATCGCCACCATCCCTCGCTCGCCCGAGCCGGGCTCGACGTCGCGCCCATCGTCGGTCACGACGCGCGTCGTCGGCCCCAGCTGGAACGAGGCCGTGGCCGCCGACCCGTCCGCGGTCACGGTGCTCGAAGCCATGCCGATCGCCTCGCTCGACCCGAGCGAGTCGACCATGATCAGCCGCTCGTTGTGGCGCAGCAGGCCGGCTTTGGTCTGCGCCGACCAGATCACTCCGCTCGACACGATGACCCGCAGCGACGACACGTCCCAGCGATCGGGCTGGGCGTCAAGGGCGCGCAGGATCGGTTTGGCGAAGGCGTCCCCGACGATCGACATCGAGTTGATGCGCTCGCGCTCGACCGTGTCGAGCAGTTCGACCGGGTCGAACCGCCGGCCCTCCATCGTGACGACACTGCCACCGATCATGAGGTTCGACAGGGCGTTGAAGAGCCCGGTGCCGTGCATCAGCGGCGCCGCGGGCAGGTTGCGCGGCCCGGGCTTGGCGACCCGTTCGGCGGCGGCGTCGAGGTCTTGCTCGGGTGGCAGCCGCTTCTTGTTGGCGGCATCGAGCGCCCCGAACAGGTCGTCCTGGCGCCACATCACGCCCTTCGGTGCGCCGGTGGTGCCGCCGGTGTAGAGCAGCAGCAGGTGATCGCCGGAACGGCCCCACGGACCAGACATCCGCTCGGCCGGTTGAACCTGCGTCGCCGTCTCGTAGTCGATCGCCCACGTCGGGCACGGACCGCTGCCGTCGGCGACGAAGAGCCACGTGCGGACGCGCCGCAGCCGGTCCCGCAGCGCGTCGACGCGGTCGGCGAAGGTGCCGTGGAACACGACGGCAACCACGTCGGCGTTGTCCCACAGGTAGAGCAGCTCGTGGTCCGTGTAGCGGTAGTTGGTGTTGACGGTGCAGAGGCCGGCCTTGAAGGCGGCGAACGTCGACTCGAGGTAGGCGGGCGAGTTGTAGAGGTACTGCGCCACCTTGTCCTGCTCGCCTACCCCGGCGGCGAGGAGCGCGGCGGCGATGCCGTCGGCCCGGCGGTCGAACTCGGCCCAGGTCGTGGAACGTCCGGCGTGACGCTGGGCCAGCGCGTCTGGTTGGCGGTCGGCAACGGCCTCGAAGACGTCGGCGAAGTTCCAGCCGGGGCGCATCGGCGTGACGATAACGATCGGCGGCTGGCGGGCGCGAGGCTCGTCGAGTGACGGCACGGCGACGACTCGTGCGCGACGTGCACTTGGTCGTCGATGCCTGGAGGCGACGGCATCCCGTTCGTTTGGTGCGACGGCCTCACGTCGAGTCGCACGCTCGAGGATTCGGTCGGAGTCTTCGAGTGGTTGCGCCTCGAGAGCTTGCGGGTGATCCGATACGACGCTCGCGGCCACGGTGGCTCGGACGGCACGCCGGACGCCTCCGCCTACACGTGGCCTGCGTTGGCTGCGGACCTGGTGGGCGTGATGGACGCGGTCGGAATCGAGCGATGTGCCGCCGGCGGCGCGTCGCTAGGTGGCGCGACCGCTCTGCACCTTGCGACGGCAATGCCGTCTCGCGTGGCCCGGCTCGTGCTCGTCATCCCACCGACGGCGTGGGAGACACGCGCCAGCTCCCGCCACCTCAACCTGGCCGGCGCCCGGCTCGTGGACGACGTCGGCCCGCAGGCGGTGGTCGAGGTGCTGCGGCAGCAGCCTCCGCTCGCAGTGCTCGGTGACCACGGCCAGCGATGGCGAGACGAGGGCCTCCGACAGGTGCTCGAGATGGATCGGACGCTGCTGTCGGCGATCTTTCGCGGGGCGGCCGAGTCCGACCTACCGTCCGCCGACGACCTCGCCTCGATCGTGGCGCCGACGCTGCTGCTGGCGTGGTCCGACGACTCCACCCACCCGGTCTCGACGGCAGAACAGCTGGCTGACATCCTGCCGAACGCGCAGCTCCACGTCGCCGACGACCTGGCCGGCATCCGCAGTTGGACCCCGCTGATCGATGACTTCCTCCACGGCTGAAGTCAGCGGTCGCGCAGGCGGTCGAGGCGGCGGCGGTCCTTCTTCGTCGGACGGCCCGTGCCGGGATCGCGCCGGAACAGCGGCGCGACGTACTCGCGAGGCGGTGGCGGCGGGCTGTGGTCGACGACGCACTCGGCGGCGAGCGGGGCCGAGATGCGCGTGTCGATCAGCCGAACGACTTCGAGCTCACGCTCGCGGTCGTAGACGTGGGCGGCGACTCGGTCGCCGACGCGCACGGGGGTCGACGGCTTGGCCGGCCGGCCGTTGATCCGAACATGACCGCCCTTGCAGGCGGCCGTGGCCAGCGACCGTGTCTTGAAGAGCCGCACCGCCCACAGCCACAGGTCGACGCGTGTCGCTTCGATGTGGGAAGTCTGCTGCATCGATGGCGGCTTCGCCGCTGTGCCTCGCTGGCGCTCGGCCTGTCCGTGCGTGCTCACTGCGGCACGGACACTCGGGAACCCCTGCCGTAGCGTGGCGCGGTGGACTTCGAGCTGCCGCCGCCGGACGACCCGCGCCGGGCGGCCGTGCGGGAGTGGCTGGCCGAGCACCCCGACCCGAGCGGCGACGAGCTGGCGCACGCCGGCTACGTCGTGCCGCACTGGCCGCGCCCGTGGGGGATCGAGGCCGATCCCATCCACCAGGTGCTGATCGACGACGAGCTGACGGCGGCGGGCGTCCGCCGGCCGGTCAACGCGATCGGCATCGGTTGGGCCGGCCCCACGATCCTCTACGCCGGGACGAGGGAGCAGAAGGATCGCTACCTGTGGCCGATCCTGTCGGGCGCCGAGTTCTGGTGCCAGCTGTTCTCGGAACCGGGCAGCGGGAGCGACCTGGCCAACCTGGCCACCCGGGCCGTGCCTGACGGTGACGAGTTCGTCGTCAACGGCCAGAAGATCTGGACCAGCGGCGCGCAGTACGCGGCGTACGGGATCCTCGTCGCCCGCACCGACCCCGACCTGCCCAAGCACAAGGGCATCTCGTACTTCGTCTGCCCGATGGACCTGCCGGGCATCGAGATCCGGCCGATCACGGAGATGACCGGCGGCCACACGTTCAACGAGGTGTTCTTCACCGACGTCCGCCTGCCGGCGGCCAACCTGGTCGGCGACCTCAACGACGGGTGGCGGCTGGCCAAGGTGACGCTGGGCAACGAGCGAATCTCGCTCTCCACCGGCGGCGTCCTCTGGGGCAGCGGTCCGACGGCGCTTGATCTCGTCGAGGCGGTCAAGGCCGCCGGGCCGCTGACCGACCCGGTGCTGCGCCAGCGCGTGGCCCAGATCTACGTCGAGCACACGGTGCTGGAGCTGATTCGCATGCGCACGCTGACGGCCCGCCTGAAGGGCGAGCAGCCCGGGCCCGAGGCGAGCATCCGCAAGCTCCTGGGCGACGAGCACGGCCAGCACGTGATGGAGCTGGCTCGCGACCTGGTCGGTCCGGCGGCGATGCTGACCGGTGGCGACGGCACGCGGCCGGCCGCCGGTCCGGGCACCGACACGCGCAACCTCGGCCCGGCGCGCCCGCCGCGCACGCTCGACGATCCCGGCTGGTACGACGGCTACCTGTTCTCCCAGGCCCTGACGATTGGCGGCGGCACGGGTCAGGTGCAGCGCAACATCGTCGCCGAGCGCGTGCTCGGCCTGCCCCACGACGTCGACGTCCAGCAGGGCCTGAGCTGGGCGGAGGCGCAACGTGCCCGCGCCTAGCGAGGGCCTAGTCGCCGCCGCCGAGGCGTTGGCGCCGCTGCTGACGAAGCTGGCCGACGAGGCCGAGCAGGACCGCCGCCTGCCGAGCGAGACGGTGGATGCGCTGGTCGCCGCTGACCTGATGCGGATGGGGCTGGCCGAGGCGTACGGCGGTCCGGAGGCCGACCCGCTGACGATGCTGACGGCGATCGAGGTGCTGGCGGCCGCCGACGGGGCCGCCGGGTGGTGCGCCATGATCGCCTCGAGCACGGCGACCCAGTCGTTCTTCCTCGAACCGGAGGCGGCGGGCGAGATCTTCGCCGCGCCGGACACGGTCACCGGCGGGGCCTTTGCGCCGACCGGCACCGGCGTCGTTGCCGACGAGGTCGTCACGGTGACCGGGCGGTGGCAGTGGGGGAGCGGGACCCAGCACTGCCAGTGGATCCTCGGCGGCACGGTGTGCGACGACGGCGCGTTCCGGCTGTGCTGGTTCCCGGCCGAGGACGTCACGTTCCACGACACCTGGCACAGTTCGGGGCTACGCGGCAGCGGGTCGCTCGACTATTCGGTGGACGGTGTCGCCGTCCCGCTGCACCGCACGGTGCGGCCGCTGCAGACGCCGGCCGTGCTGCGCCGCCCGCTTGCCGCCTTCCCCAACTTCACGCTGCTGGCCGCCTGCGTGGCGGCGGCGAGCCTCGGCATCGGGCGCCGCGCCGTGGACGAGCTGCTGGCGCTGGCCGAGGACAAGCGGCCGCTGTTCTCGGCCAAGACGCTGGCCGAGAGCCCGTTCACCCAGATCGAGCTGTCCCGGGCCGAGGCCGACCTGCGCTCGGCTCGTGCGTTCCTGCACGACGAGGTCGGCCGTACGTGGGACCGTGTCCTCGCTGGCACGCAGGTCGAGATCCCCGACCGCCTCGGCGTGCGGATGGCGGCGACCAATGCAGCCACCACCGCCGCCTCCGTCGCCGACCGCACGTACACGTTGGGCGGCGGATCGAGCGTCTACGCGTCGAACGTCCTGCAGCGCTGCCTGCGCGACGCCCACGTGCCGACCCAGCACCTCCAGGTGGCGCCGAAGCTGCACGAGACGTTCGGCCGCCTCCTCCTCGGCCGCGACACCGACACGTCGCTGCTCTGACGCGATGTCAGTTCGGGGCGAGGGCCTCGAGGGTGCGGCGGCCGGCGGGGAGGTCGAGCGGCGGGACGACGAGGCCGATCTCGGTGATGCCGGCGGCGGCGTACTCGTCGATGCGGTGCTGGACCGCCGACTCCGACCCAACGAGGGCGACGGCGTCAAGGAGCTCGACCGGGAGGCGCATCGCCAGCTCCTTCGGGTGCGGACGGGGCCGCGCGCGGGCGAAGGCGACAAGCTCGCCGAAGCCGGCCTCCTCGAACATGTCGGCGTAGCCCGGTGCGCCGAGGTAGCCGACGTAGCCGAGGGTCAACCACCGGCGCTCCTCGTCGGTCGGAGTTACGGCGGCGGCCAGCCACACCGCCGTGTTCGAGTGTCGAGCGGCGAGGCGCGTCGCCGCCTCCACGGTCACCATGTTGAGCACCATCCGGTCGGCGGTGCCGGCGGCGTCAACCGCCCGGGGCCCGAACGCGGCGACGGTGATGGTCGTGCCCACGGGCGGTCGGCGCAGCCGGAACCCGTCGACCCGTTCGCCGTCCAGCAGCGCCCTCACCTCGTGCGTCGTCGAACGCAGCCGGTCGACCGCGCCGGCGCGACTGCGGCCGTGCCACCTGGCCACCGCGTCGCTCGAGGTGCCCAGCGCCACGTGGGTGCGCCGCCCGGCGGCGGCCACGGTGGCGACGGCCAGCGCGATCTGGGCCGGCGAGCGCACCGTCACCGCCAGTGGGCCGAGGCAGGGCTCGATCTGCTCGGTGGCGGCGACGACGATGGCGCCCATCGCCGGGGCGTCGAGCTTGGCCATCTCCCCGATCCACACCTCCGGGTACCCGAGCCGGTCGGCGGCGACGGCGACGTCGAGGTCGGCCGACACCGGACGGTCCAGCCACTCGCCGAGGACCACCGTCAAGCGCACGTCGGCGACCGTAAACGACGACCACTACGGTCGACCGAGGTGCAGACGGTCCGGCTCGAACGCGATGGCGACGTGCTCGTGGCCACGATCGACCATCCCGACTCGCCGGTCAACGCCGTCGACGGCCGCTTGCACCACGACCTCGGTGAGCTGTTCCGCCGGCTGAAGACCGAGGGCGAGGCACGCGCCGTCGTGCTGACCGGCGCCGGGCGGGCCTTCTCGGCCGGCGGGGACATGAGTTGGTTCCCGACGCTGCGCTCGAGCGCCGTCGCCCATGCGCTGCGACGCGAGGCCAAGCAGCTGATCTGGGACCTCCTCGACGTCGAGGTGCCGATCGTCTGCGGGCTCAACGGGTCGGCGGCCGGCCTGGCCGCTTCGGTGGCGTTGCTGTGCGACGTCGTCGTCATGGCCGACGAGGCGGTGATCGTCGACCCGCACGTCAAGGTCGGCCTCGTCGCCGGGGACGGCGGCGCGGCGATCTGGCCGCTGCTGCTCGGTCCGCTGGCCGCCAAGCGCCACCTGTTGCTCGGCGAGCCGCTGACCGCCGCCGATGCGCATCGCCTCGGTGTGGCGGCGGAGGTGTGCGCCGCCGCCGACGTCCCCGCACGGGCGATGCACTGGGCGCGGCGCCTGGCCGCCGGTGCCCCGATCGCCGTACAGGGCACGAAGCAGGCGCTCAACGCTCAGCTCAAGCAGGCCCTCCTGACCAGCTTCGACCTGTCGACGGCACTCGAGATCCCGTGCCTCCTCTCCGCCGACCACGCCGAGGCCGTCGACGCCTTCGTGGCCGGGCGGCCGCCGACCTTCGAGGGGCGATGAGCGAGCACGACCTGCCGACCAACGAGACGATCGAGGCGATCGCCACCACGAGGGCGATCCGGCGGTTCACGGCCGAGCCGGTGACCGACGACGAGCTGCGGGCCTGCCTGCGGGCGGCGCAGCAGGCCCCGAGCGGCGGCAACGTGCAGCCGCAGCAGTACCTGGTGGTCACGGAGCCGGCGCGCAAGGCGGACGTCGCTGAGTGGTATCGCCGGGCCTTTCTTCGCTACGAGGCGTCGCTGCCGGACCCGACCGAGTTCCGCGACGAGGCGCAGGCTGCGTCGTGGCGACGGACCTGGGACGCCAGCCGTCACCTCGCCGACCACCTGGCCGATGCGCCGGCGCTGGTGCTGTTCCTGCAGCCGCTCATCCCGTGGACGCCGCGGGACGATGCCGGCGACATGGACATCGGGCGCCTCGACGCCAGCGTCTACCCGGCCGTCCAGAACTTCTGCGTCGCCGCCCGCTCGCTCGGGCTCGGCACGGCGCTCACGACGGTGATCCGCATTCACACGGCAGAGGTGCTGGCCGAGCTCGGCGTGCCGGACGGGCGGTTCGAGATCGCCGCCCTCGTGCCCGTCGGGCGACCGCAGGGCCGGTTCGGTGTGGCGCTGCGCAAGCCGGCCGACGCCGTCACCCACTGGGACACCTGGGGCGACCGCCGGTACTGGTGATCTGAGCCGCAGACTGCTGCTGGGGTTGCAGTTTCGGCAACCCCAGCAGCAGTTTGCGGGAACGGTGACGACGTCAGATGCGAGTGTGCGCCGCCCAGCCCCGCCCGGCGAGCACCGACTTCACGCCGGCCGGACCTCTCGTGCGCTGGCTCACCGGCGTCAACGCCCGCTGCGCCTCCACGTCGCCGGTGAAGGCCCGGATCGACAGCGCCGGCTCGACGTTGGCGACGGCGAGGATGGCGCCGGCGACGCCGAGCGGACCGGCCGCCGACAGCAGCCACGCCGAACCGACATACAGCGCGCCGGCGAAGTCGTCGAGCGTGGCCAACATCCGCTGCGGGTCGCCAGAAGAGTCCTTGATCCCGCGCACACCGAGCTCGGCCAGGCCCGCCAGCTCGTCAACAGCGATGCCGGGCGCCGACATGACGGGGTAGTGGTAGGCGAGCACGGGCACGTCGCCGGCGGCATCGACGACGGCGGCGTAGAACGACTCCAGGTTTGCTGACCCCGGGGGCGGCAGCACCAGCACACCCTCGGCACCGGCATCCACGGCGGCTAGGGTGAATCGCACGGCCTGGTGGCGCGACGGAGCACCAGTGCCGGTGAGGACGGGCACGTTGGCCGGCACGGCGGTGCACACCGCCGCCGTCAGCGCGGCCCGCTCGTCGCCGTCGAGCGTCGCCGCCTCACCGGTCGAGCCGGCCACGACCACCGCCGTGGGGCCCTCGGAGACCAGTTCGGCCGCCAGAAGCGCCGTCGCTCCCGTGTCGACCTCGCCC
>JBPCJL010000099.1:0-16219 GCA_051005355.1 Ilumatobacteraceae bacterium | reverse complement strand
GCCTGGCGGCGTCGGCCGAACAAACGCGTCGGTTCGCCGATCCAGTTGGGGGTGCGTCGCTCGCGTTTGTTCGTCGGCCTCCGCCTGGCTGCGCCGGCCGAACAAACGCCGTGCCGGGCCGGCCCATCGGGCGCCCAGGGGCCGGCGGGATAGAAACGCGCGCCGTGACGACGACCGAACGCCCGGACCGCCAGGTCGGCGACGTGGCGGTGGTGCGCGCGCCAGCGCCGGCGACGGAGCGCGCCACCGCTGGCGGCAGCGGCCGCGGCCAGAAGGCCGACGACACCTCCATCGGAGATGTCGTCGAGCTCGTCAAGACGTACGCCAAGCAGGAGACGCTCGGGCCGCTGCGTGGCGCAGGACGCTGGCTGGCCCTCGGGGCGGCCGGCGCCGTCCTCCTGGGGCTCGGCCTCGTGGTCGTGCTGCTCGGGATCCTGCGCCTCATTCAGACCGAGTGGGACCGGGCCGCCACCGGCGCTCTGTCGTGGCTGTCCTACCTGATCGTGCTGGTCTTGACCGTCGGGCTGCTGGTGCTCGCCGTCACCCGCATCAACCGCCGCGACAGCCTGAGCGACGATCGCTGATGGCCAAGCGTCACGCGACGGCACCACCGCCGCCGAAGGTCACTCGCGACGACCTCGAACGGGGTTTTCGCAGCCTGCAAGGCGATGTCAAGGACAAGGTCGACGAGCAGCGCAGCAAGCTCGTGATCGCCGCCGTCGCCGCCGGAGCCGTGGTGGTCCTGGTGTTGTTCGTGCTCGGCCGGCGCAGCGGGCGCAAGAAGAACACCCTCGTCGAGATCCGGCGCGTCTGAGCTGTGGGGTTCTTGGCCCGCCGCTTCCCCCTGCTCTCGCCAGGGCTGTTCATCCGGCGCAAGGCCATCACGCAGGGCTTCTTCGGGGCCAGCCGCGTGTGGCAGGTGATCGGCGTCATCGTCTTCGGGCGCATGGTCCTGCGCCGGATCATGGGCGGCGGGTCGCAGACCGTCGCCGCCGAGCGATTGGAACCAGGGCAGCGGATCATCCTGACGGGCGTTCGGCTCGGCAAGTGAGGGTCCTGCTGCGCAACCCGCGGCGGGAGATCGAGATCGGTGGGTCCCGCACGGTGCTTCGATTGCTGGCGGAACTGGATCTGAACCGGGAGGCGCACCTCGTCATCCGCAACGGCGAGCTCGTGCCGAGCGACGGTCGACTGGACGACGACGATGTGATCGAGATCCGGCCCGTGATCTCGGGTGGATCCCAATGAGCGAGCGAGTCTTCGAGCGAGCGAATCATCAGCACGGTCTTCTCGCTCATGGCCGAGCTGCTGCTGTGTTCATGCTCTGCGTCACCGGCCATCACCCTGAGGTCCTCACATGAGCAAGTGCCGGGTGTGCCGTCGTGCGGCAATCATCGACCTGCCGCGCCACAACGCCAACTTCTGCGCCGAGCACCTGCAACAGCTATGCCGGCGCCAGGTCGAGCGGGCGATCGCGGATCACTCGATGCTGCGGCCGGGGGATCGGGTGCTCGTGGCGGTGAGCGGCGGCAAGGACTCCCTGGCCGTCTGGGATCTCCTCGTGGACCTCGGCTACGAGACCGAGGGGCTCTACCTCGGCCTCGGCATCGGCGACTACAGCGACGACAGTGGGCAGTACGCCGAGTCGTTCGCCGCAGCGCGAGGTCTTCCGCTGCGCACCGTCGACCTTCGGCTCGAGCACGGTTACGACGTACCGACGGCGGCACGGGCGACCGGACGCGTCGCGTGCTCGGCGTGCGGCCTCTCGAAGCGGCACCTGTTCGACTCGGCCGCCCGCGATGGCGGCTTCGACGCCGTGGCCACTGGGCACAACCTCGACGACGAGGCGGCGGTGCTGCTGGGCAACACGCTGCGCTGGGACGTTGATTTCCTCGCCCGTCAGCTGCCGTGCCTGCCGGAAAGCAACGGGTTCCCGCGCAAGGTCAAACCGCTCATCCGGCTGACCGAACGGGAGACGGCGGCGTGGTGCATCGTCCGGGGCATCGAGTACCAGGTCGAGGAATGCCCGATGGCGGCCGGCAACAAGCACCTCGGCTACAAGGCGGCGCTCAACCGCCTGGAGGAGACGTCGCCTGGGACGAAAGCGGCCTTCTACCTCGGCTTCCTCGAACGATTGTCGCCGCTGCTGGCTCAGGGACGCGTCGTGACGAGGGAGGCGCTGTCGGCGTGCGCACGCTGTGGCGCGCCGACCACCGGCGACGTCTGCGCGTTCTGCCGGCTGGTCGAGGTGGCGTCGGCACACGAGCCGGTTCCGGTCGAGATGCTACGGGCCCCGCTCCGCCGATTCGCGCCGCGCTGATGGCCGACGAGCTGCGGGTCGGCGATCGAGTCCTCCTCATCGACAGCAAGCGCCGGCGGTACCTGGTCCAGCTGGCCGAAGGCGGGGAGTTCCACAGCCACGCCGGCTACGTGGCGCACACGGCGATCATCGGGTCCCCTCAGGGTGTCGCCGTGCGCTCGACCCGGGGTGCCGAGTACACGGTGCTGCGGCCGACGCTGGAGGATTTTGTCGTCGGTATGCCGCGCGGCGCGCAGGTGATCTATCCGAAGGACCTGGCCCCGATCTGCATGCTCGCCGACATCGGCCCGGGCGTGCGGGTCTTCGAGTCGGGTGTCGGATCAGGCGCGCTATCGATGACGATGCTGCGCGCCGGGGCCGAGATCGTCGGCTACGAGCTGCGGGAGGACTTCGCAAACCGTGCTCGGGCGAACGTGCGCAGCTTCCTCGGGGAAGAAGTGCTGGGCCGGTACCACGTGACGCTGCGGGACAGTTACGACGGGATCGACGCGGTCGGCGGCGGGCTGTTCGACCGAGCGGTGCTCGACCTCGCAGAGCCGTGGCGGGTGATGCCCCATCTCGAGCAGGTGCTGAGCCCTGGCGGCATCGTCGTCGCGTACACGCCATCGATCATCCAGGCCGCGCAGACCAGGGAGGTGTTGCGAGAGAAGTGGACCGACGCCCGCACGATCGAGGTGCTGCACCGGACCTGGCACGTCGAAGGTCAGGCCGTGCGCCCGGACCACCGGATGGTGGCCCACACCGGGTTCCTCACTGCCGCCCGCTTCCTCGGCCGGTGATCTCGCGTTTGTTCGGCGGAGGCCGGCCGACCGATGAGGAGCGAACACACCCGGTTGGAACGCCTCGCCGTCTCGCTGGCAGCGACCGCCAGCACCGAGCGATCACGGCTCGATGTAGATGCACTCTCCGGGGCACTCCTCGGCCGACTCGATCACCGCATCGAGCTGCCCGTCCGGGATGGCGGCCAGACCTTCGGCACCCTGCGGGTTGCCCTTGGCCGTGGCGTAGATCGTGCCGCCTTCCTTGACGTAGGCCAGGCCGTCGTCGAGCAAGGTGAAGACGTCGGGGGCGATCTCCTCGCACAACCCGTCGCCGGTGCACAGATCCTGATCGATCCAGACCTTCATGGTGATCCTTCGCTCCTTGACGTCCTCGCAGTGCGCTCGAACGACTTTACCCGGTCTGCGGCGTGAAAACGCGTTTGTCCGTTCACCGCCGGCTCCCGAGCAGCGACGCACAAACGCGGTCTCAACCTCCGGCCGGCGGCGAACAGCCGCGTGTAGCGTCCTTCGCACCTCGATGTTCGAACCTGAAGGAGGCGGCGTGCCCGACGAGTCCACCGACCCCGCCCAGGTCGACGCGCTGCTCGAGGAGATCGCCCACCTGCGCGGCCGGCTGGCCGATGCGCCCAAGCGCGTCCGTGCGCTTGAGGAACGCTTGCTCGAGACCAAGGGCCAGCTGGCCCAAGCCGTGGCGCAGAACGAGAAGCTGAGCTACACACTGCGTGAGGCCCGCGAGCACATCGCAACGCTGCGCGACGAGGTCGACAAGCTGACTCAGCCGCCATCCGCATACGGCGTCGTGGTCGGCAAGAACGACGACGGGACCGTCGACATCTTGACGAGCGGCCGCAAGATGAAGGTGTCGACGCACCCGGACATCGACCTCGACGAGCTCGACCGGGGGAGCGAAGTCGTCCTCAACGAGTCGTTCAACGTCGTGCTGGCCCGCCACCCGGAGGCCACCGGCGAAGTGGTGACGGTCAAGGAGCTCATGGACGACGGGGTGCGCGCGCTGATCATCGGTCGCGCCGACGAAGAGCGGGTCTGCGAGCTGGCGGACGCCGTGCGCGGAATGCATCTGCGCGCCGGCGACAGCATGCGTCTCGACCCGCGCTCGAACCTGCTGCTCGAGAAGCTCCCGCGCCCGGAGGTCGAGGACCTCCTGCTCGAAGAGGTGCCCGACATCTCCTACGCCGACATCGGCGGGCTTGACGACCAGATCGAGCAGATCGCCGACGCCGTCGAGCTTCCCTTCCTGCACCAGGACCTGTTCGCCGAGCACCGGCTGCCGGCACCGAAGGGGATCCTGCTGTACGGGCCACCCGGGTGCGGCAAGACGCTGATCGCCAAGGCCGTCGCCAACAGCTTGGCCAAGAAGGTCGCGGCCTCGACAGGTGACGAGAAGGGCCGCAGCTACTTCATCAACATCAAGGGACCCGAGCTGCTCAACAAGTACGTCGGCGAGACGGAGCGCCAAATCCGTTTGGTCTTTCAACGGGCGCGAGAAAAGAGCGAGGAGGGGTGGCCGGTCATCGTGTTCTTCGACGAAATGGACTCGATGTTCCGCACGCGTGGGTCGGGCATCAGCTCGGACATGGAATCCACGATCGTGCCCCAGCTGCTGGCCGAGATCGATGGGGTAGAGGGGCTGCGCAACGTGATCGTGATCGGCGCGACGAACCGGGAAGACCTGATCGATCCGGCCATCCTCCGGCCGGGGCGGCTGGACGTGAAGATCAAGATCGAGCGCCCGAACGGGGCGGCGGCGGCGCAGATCTTCTCCCAATACCTGACCGATGAGATCCCGATCGCCGAAGGCCAGCAGGTGCCGGCGATGATCGAGTCGACCGTCGCCGAGATGTATCGCGAGGACGATGCAAACCGGTTCCTGGAAGTCACGTACGCCAACGGCGACAAGGAGATCCTTTACTACAAGGACTTCGCGTCCGGGGCAATGATCGAGAACATCGTGCGGCGGGCAAAGAAGCTGGCGATCAAACGGGTCATCGGTGGCGGGGCGAGGGGCGTTCAGCTCGACGACCTCTTCGCGTCGATCAAGCAGGAGTACAAAGAGCACGAGGATCTGCCGAACACCACGAACCCCGACGACTGGGCGAAGATCTCGGGCAAGAAGGGCGAGCGGATCGTGTTCATCCGCACCCTGGTGAACGAGGGCAAGGACGATGACCCGATGGGCGGGCGAGCCATCGAACGGGTCGCCACCGGCCAGTACCTGTAAGCGCGTTCGCGCATAGACGGCCGCCCGGCAGTCATCCTCCGCACAATCGCGGTCACCGATCCCCGCCAGCATCCGCGTTTGTTCGGTGGACGGCGACGCGGCGGCGGTCAACGGACAAACGCGATGTTCACCTGGCCACCGGGTCGACGTTCGTCGAGGGGGTGGACCGCCGCACGACGTAGGCGGCGCCGGCGCCGTTCGCAACGGGCCGGCACCACCGGATTAAAGATCGATCAGGACCGCGGAATGGCGGCTCCCGGCGCTCGATCATCACGTTCGATCATGAGCCGCCGCTCCGACGGCCGACGACGGACAAACGCATCAGGACCGGGTGACGCTCACCGCGGTAAGCGCCACTCGCTCGCCGTGCGGTCATAGCAGCAGGCGAGGTGCTGCTCGATCTCGGCGTCAGACATTCGCGCCGTGAAGTGCAGCCCGATCCACCCCCGGGCGAGGAGTCCATTGCGTTTTCGCACGTCCCTGTCCAGATCCGACGCGAATCGGTGGAAGCCGAAGCCGTCCCCCTCGAGGTACACCTTCACGTCCGGGTAGGCGAAGTCGAGCCGGACCTTGAACTTGCCATCCCGGACCCAGTGCTGGCCGACCGGCGCCGGGAACCTCTTGCGGCGGAGGACCTGGCGGAGCCGCGACTCGAGATCCGAGTCCCCGGGATCCCAAGTCCCACTGCGGGCGGCCGCCACCCTGCGCAGGACCCGCACGGACCGGCCCGGTGCCGGGCGCAGCTCCACTACCCGCTGGCGGAACTCGGCGAGCAGGAGCAACCCCTTGCGCAACATGTCGTCGAGGAGCTTGCCGGTCCCGTTGACGCCCAACCGCGAGCTCAGATCGATGAGCGTACGCAGCGGTGACGTCACGAGCATCCCGGCGACACGGCGGACATCTCCCGGTTGCCAGGTGTACGAGCGGTGGCCGCGAACGCCGTCGAGTCGTACGTGTCGACCGATCTCGGCGGCGACCTCGATGAAGGCGTTGTCACGACTCCATCGCGGATGCGTGGCGCGCGGAAGGTCGAGTCCGTAGAGACCGACGGCACTGGCGTGGGACACAGCGACCTCGGCGCCAGCGGCGATCGAGGCGATGCGCACCGCCTGCCTCCACGTCGGCGGAGCGCCGGCGATCTGGACGACACCTCGCCGGCAGCGGCGGTATCGCCCTTGCTTCCTGCGTCGAGCGATCTGACCGGGGCTGAGCCCCGCCGCCACCGCCGCCCCCACGCTGACGACCCCATCCTGACGTTCCATCACATCTTCCAACGTCATCTCACTCGACTCCTCGGCGCGCGCGTGCACTGCCCGCCAGGCGTCACGCCGCCGGCGAGCGATCGGGGGAGTCGGTGACAACGACCGTAGATGAGGGGTGTCACCGCCAACCGGCGTTCCCGTCTCCGGCTTGCGCCGCCGCTGCCGCCGCACCTGCGTTTGTCCGCCGCTCGCTGCGCAGCAGCGGCGGCCGCACAAAGGCGACGCGGTGGTGGACGGGGCAGCGGGCGGTGGCATGGCTAGGGTCGACCCATGGCGCTGCCCAAGGTGTGCGGCATCGAGACCGAGTACGGGATCACCGTGCGCGGCGCCGACAACAACCCGGTGTCAGCGTCATCCCTGCTGATCAACGCCTACGTCGCCGCCACCACCAGCCGCCAACGAGGTCGAGTCGGCTGGGACTTCGACGACGAGCAACCGGCCAACGATGCCCGTGGCTTCGCCGTCGACGACGTCCTCGCCTCTGAGGTCGAGACCACGCTGGTCAACGCCGTGCTGACCAACGGCGCCCGCTACTACGTCGACCACGCCCACCCCGAGATCGCGATCCCCGAGGTCGCCACCGCCCTCGAGGCGGTGCGGTTCGATCGGGCCGCCGAGGAGATCGTCCGGCGCAGCATGGTCCACGCCACGGCCAAGCTGGCCCAGACATCGACGGGCCCGGCCGAGGTCGTGGTCTACAAGAACAACTCGGACGGCAAGGGCAACAGCTACGGCTGCCACGAGAACTACCTGCTTGCGCGGGAGACGCCCTTCGGTCGCATCGTTGCTCAGGTCACGCCTCACTTCGTCACCCGCCAGATCTTCACGGGCGCCGGCAAGGTCGGTTGCGAGCTGCCGGGTGTACCCGCCGACCACGTTCCGTACCAGCTCTCGCAGCGGGCGGACTTCTTCGAAGAGGAGGTCGGTCTCGAGACGACGCTGAAGCGCCCGATCGTCAACACCCGCGACGAACCCCACTGCGACGCCCAGAAGTACCGCCGCCTCCACGTCATCGTGGGCGACGCCAACATGAGCGAGGTCGCCACCTACCTCAAGGTCGGCACCACTGCGATCGTCCTCGCCATGATCGAGGACGATGCCCTCGGAGAGGACTGGCTGCTCGGCAACCCCGTGTCGGCGATCCGCCACATCAGCCACGACCCCACGTTGGCCCGCACCATCACGTTGCGGGACGGGCGCCGGGCGACGGCCCTCGAAGTCCAGTGGGGGATCCTCGAACGGGCCCGCAAGTACGAACAGTCCCACGGCCTCGCCTCCGTCGACGAGGAGGTCGGGCGCGACGTGCTGCGGCGTTGGGAGCACGTCCTCACCGGTCTCGAACACGACCCCGGCTCCGTCGCGCACTGGGTCGACTGGCTGGCCAAGCGCCGCCTCGTGGACGGCTACGCCGAACGCCACGACCTGCCGCCAGGATCACCCCGGCTGAAGGCCATCGACCTGCAGTACCACGACCTGCGGCCGGACCGGGGCCTGGCGACCCGCGCCGGTCTGGCCACGCTGGTCGGCCAGGACGAGGTGGCGCGAGCCGTCACCGAGCCGCCGACGAGCACCCGGGCGTACTTCCGGGGTCGGTGCCTCGCCAAGTTTCCCGACGAGATCGTCGCCGCCAACTGGGACTCGATCGTGTTCGACATCGGGCGCGAGCCGCTGCGTCGCGTGCCGATGATGGAGCCTTTGCGGGGAACGGCCGACCACGTGGCTAGCTTGATCGACGAGAGCGACAGCGCCGTCGAGCTCCTCGAGCGACTCGGTTCGTAGCGAGCGGGACGACACGGCGAAGGAGGCGGCAGACCGATGGCCGAACGGACGCAGAAGCAGAAGCAATCCCCCCGCACCTCCGAGACTGAGGTGGTCGAGGACGCACCGGCGGTCTCCGAAAGCGGCGAGAAGCTCAAGGCGGAGCTCGACGACCTGCTCGACGAGATCGACGAAGTGCTTGAGACCAACGCCGAGGACTTCGTCAAGTCCTACGTCCAGAAGGGCGGGCAGTAACGCCCCATGGGGATGCCGACCTTCACCCCGGGTGACGACCCGGGGTCCAGCTTCGCCGACCTCCTGCGGCGGCTCGATGCGACGTCCCGTCCACCCGATGGCGACACGACGGCGCTCAACGTGCCGCACGCCACGACGTGCGTCGCCGTGCGCTACGCCGATGGGGTCGTCATGGCCGGCGATCGCCGGGCGACGGCGGGGAACCTGATCAGCCACCGCGCGATGGACAAGGTGGTCGAGGCTGATCGCCACAGCGGCGTGGCGATCGCCGGCGCCGCCGGTCCGGCCATGGACATGGTGCGGCTGTTCCAATTGCAGCTCGAGCACTACGAGAAGGTCGAGGGCACGCCGCTCAGCCTGGAGGGCAAGGCCAACCAGCTGGCGACGATGATCCGCGCCAACCTGCAGGCGGCGATGATGGGACTCGCCGTCGTCCCGATCTTCGGCGGCTACGACCTGCGTCGGGTCACGGGGCGGTTGTTCGCCTACGACGTCACGGGCGGCCGGTACGAGGAGCGCGAGTACGTCGCCACCGGCTCCGGCAGCCTGCACGCCGGCACCGTGATCAAGGTCGGCTACCGACCCGACATGGACCGCGCGGCGGCGGTGGATCTGGTGTGTCGAGCGCTCTGGGAGGCAGCCGACGCTGACTCCGCCACGGGCGGGCCCGACGCGCTGCGCGGCATCTACCCGATCGTCGCCACCATCACGTCGGCGGGCTTCGTGCCCGTGCCGGATGACGAGTTGGCCCAACGGTTCCAGGCGATCGCCGACGAGGTCCGCTCCCGGGAGGCGCCGCAATCGTGAGCGAGCAAGTCTTCGAGCGAACGAACCATCGAGACGGCGAGCTCGCTCATCGGCGCACGCCGACACAGCGAACGTCCAACCCGTCGCGAACGTTGGGAGGGCGCTCATGAGCATGCCCTTCTACGTCGCTCCCGAGCAGGTCATGAAGGATCGGGCGGACTACGCCCGCAAGGGCATCGCCAGGGGACGGGCGCTGGTGGCGGTGCGCTACGTCGACGGCATCGCCATCGTCGCCGAGAACAGCTCGGAGACGCTGAAGAAGGTCAGCGAGATCTACGACCGCATCGCTTTCGCAGGAGTCGGTCGGTACAACGAGTTCGACCAGCTGCGCGTGGCTGGGGTGCGGGCGGCCGATCTCGAGGGGTTCCAGTACAGCCGTGACGACGTCGACGCCCGCAGCCTGGCCAACCAGTACGCCCAGATCCTTGGGCAGATCTTCACCCACGAGATGAAGCCGATGGAGGTGGAGATCCTCGTCGCCGAGGTCGGCATCGCGTCCGCCGGCGACCAGATGTTCCACATCCTCTACGACGGGACGGTGTTCGACCACCGCTACTACACGGTGCTCGGCGGCGACGCCGACGCCATCCTCGGGCGCATCGGGGAGTCGTTCACCGACGGTCTCGACGCTTCGGCCGCCATCCGGGCCGGTGCCGCCGCGCTGGCCGGGCCCGATCGCCGTCTGCCGGCCGCCGCTCTCGAGGTTGCCTTGCTCAGCCGGGGCAACGGACGCCGCTGCTTCCAACGACTGACCGACGCAGAGGTCGCCGATCACCTCGGCACCGACGAGGTCGGCGACGCCTCCGCCGAGCCCGTCCCCGCCGATCTGCCGCCGACCGGCGAGGAATGAGCCCAGCCGGTCGGCGCGCAACTCACTCCGCACCGGCGACGCGGCGCGGTACGTTCGAGGCACGCGCTACCTCTTCTCCGACCTCGAGGTCGACGTCGATCGCTTCGAGCTGCGGCGTGGCGGCCAAGCCGTGCACGTCGAGCGCCAGGTGTTCGACGTGCTGGCCTACCTGTTGGCCCACCGCTCGCGCGTGGTGCCCAAGTCCGAGCTGCTCGATCAGGTGTGGGGCGACCGGTTCGTCAGCGAATCGGCGTTGACCAGCCGAATCAAGGCGGCCCGCCGAGCCGTCGGTGACGACGGCGCTGCGCAGCGGGTCATCCGCACCTCGTTCGGGCGCGGTTACCAGTTCGTTGCCGACGACGTCAAGGTGCTCGAAGACCTCGACGGCGTCGGCCGAGGCGAGCCGCTGGTCCCCGAGCAGGAGATCCGCTTCTGCCACACCGATGACGGGAGCCGGATCGCCTATGCGCTCGTCGGATCGGGACCGGTGCTCGTCAAGGCTGCGAACTGGATGACGCACCTCGACTTCGAGCGCCGCAGCCCGGTGTGGCAGCACTGGATCGACGATCTCAGCCGCACGCGCACGGTGCTGCGCTACGACGAACGGGGGTGTGGGCTTTCGGATTGGGACGTCGAGCGCTTCGACTTCGACGTCTGGGTGGAGGATCTGGCGGCCGTGGTCGATGCGGCCGGTTGCGAGCGCTTCCCGTTGCTGGGGGTGTCTCAAGGCGCCGCCGTCGCCGTTGCCTTCGCCGTGCGCTACCCCGAGCGGGTGAGTCGACTCGTCCTGTATGGGTCGTACGCACGTGGTCGGCGGACCCGCGCCGATTCGGAGGAATCACTCCGTGGTGCAGCACTCGACATCGAGCTGGCGCGCGTCGGGTGGGGGAGCGACGACCCCTCGTTCCGGCAGGTCTTCACGTCGCAGTTCCTGCCGGGAGGGTCGCGCGCCGACTGGGACGAGCTCAACCAGCTGCAGCGGCGCACGACGTCGGCGGACAACGCGGTGAAGTTCTTGGAGACGTTCGCCGCCATCGACGTCACGGCCGAAGCGCTGCGAGTGGCGTGTCCGACGCTGGTGATCCATGTTCGGGACGACCATCGCGTTCCCTGGGCGGCGGCGAGAGAGATGGCCACGCTGATCCCTGGCAGCCGCCTGGTCACCCTGCCGGGCGAGAACCACCTGCTGACGGGCCCAGAACCGGCCTGGCCCATGTTCCTCAGCGAGCTCGACCGCTTCCTTGGAACATGACCCGGTGGCGGTTGTGCGGCGGGCGCTGGCTGCCGATCGCCGCCGCACAAACGCGTCGGGCCGAGTCGCCGGGTTGGGGGGTGCGGCGGGGATCCGCGTTGCGTTTGTGCGGCGGGCGCTGGCTGCCGATCGCCGCCGCACAAACGCGAGTCGGCGTAGGTTCGGTGGCGTGACCTGCATCGACCTGAACAGCGATCTTGGGGAGTCGTTCGGGGTGTGGCGGCTCGGTGACGACGAGGCGATGCTGGACGTCGTCACCAGCGCCAACGTCGCCTGCGGGTTCCACGCTGGCGACCCGTCGACGTTGCGTCGTGTGTGTGCGGCCGCTGCCGCGTCCGGTGTGGCCATCGGCGCCCAGGTCGGGTACCCGGATCTGGTCGGTTTCGGGCGGCGGGCGATGGACGTCGAACCGTCCGAGCTGCGCGACGCCGTCCTGTACCAGCTTGGCGCTCTCGACGCGTTCGCCCAGGTGGCGGGGACCGAGGTGCGCTACGTCAAGCCGCACGGCGCGCTCTACCACGCCGCCGCCGCTGACGAGGGCCAGGCTGCAGCCATCGTCGGAGCGGCGGCCGAGTACGACCCGTCGCTGGCCGTGCTCGGTGCGCCGGCCAGCGCGCTGCTCCGCCACGCCGAACGCGCCGGCTTGGAACCCGTCGCCGAGGCGTTCGCCGACCGCGCCTACCGCCCGGACGGCTCCCTGGTGTCACGGCGCGAGGCGAACGCCCTGCTCGTCGAGCCGACCGCGGTGGCAGCCCAGGCGGTCCGGCTCGCCACCGAACACGAGGTGGTCGCCACCGATGGCTCCGTCGCCGTCGTCGCCGCCCGGTCCATCTGCATCCACGGCGACACGCCCGGTGCCGTCGAGCTCGCCCGCGCCGTCCGCACCGCGCTCGAGGCTGCCGGGGTGGCCCTGCGCTCGTTTACCCCGTGAACGCACCGCGACTGCTGCCGTGCGGGCCGGCGGCCTGGCTCGTCGAGCTGGACGACCCGGATGAGGTCCTGAGCGTCGCGGCGGCGGCCGGCGCGCGGCGAGACGTCGTCGAGGTCGTGCCGGGCGCCCGTACGGTGCTCGTGCGGCTCGCCGCCGGAGCCGACCTCGACGAGGTGGCCCGCCATCTCTCCCGCCGGCCGGCGATTCGAACCCCGGTCGCCGAGCCGAGTGATCGAGAGGTCGTCCTCCCGGTCGTGTACGACGGCGCCGACCTCGAAGCCGTCGCCGATGCGTGCCGGCTCTCGGTCGACGACGTCGTGCGCCGCCATGCCGGCTCCACCTACCGCAGTGCGTTCTGCGGGTTTTCCCCCGGGTTCTCCTACCTGCGCGGCCTCGACCCGGCGCTGCGCCTTCCTCGGCGGGCGACCCCGCGATCGAAGGTGCCGGCCGGCGCAGTGGCGATCGCCGCCGGCTACACCGCCGTGTATCCGACGAGCAGTCCCGGCGGCTGGCAAGTGCTCGGCCGCACCGACACGGTGCTGTTCGACCCGGCGCTGGACCCGCCGGCACTGCTGGCGCCCGGAACGACCGTGCGCTTCGAGGTCCGCCAGGCGTGACGCTGCAGATCCTGGCGCTCGGCTGGTCGACCACGGTGCAGGACGCTGGGAGGCCGGGGCATGCGGCGATCGGCGTACCACCCAGCGGCGCCCTCGATCCGCAACTTCGGGCTTTGGTCAACCGCTTGGTCGGGAACGCCGAGGAAGCGGCGGTCCTCGAGACGGCCGGCGGCCTGCGCCTGCGAGCGTCGGTCGGTTGCACCATCGCCACGTCGGCAGAGCTCGGCGTGCAGGCCATGCGAGCGGGCGCCGAGCTCGCCGTCGACCCCGGGCCCGAGCAGCTCTGGGCCTACCTCGCGGTGCGCGGCGGCCTTGCGTTCGAACCGGTGCTCGGTTCCGTCAGCCACGACACCTTGTCCGGGCTCGGCCCGCCGCCGCTGCTAGCTGGCCAGATCCTGATGGCCGGGCCGGACCCAGCCACCGAGCGCGTCGTGGACATCGCTGTGGTCGCCGCCTTCGCAGGCCCGATCGTCGTGTGGCCCGGGCCACAGGCCGAGTTGTTCGGGGTCGACGGTCTTCGACGCTTCGCAGGGACGCCGTGGCGTGTCTCGTCCGAGGTGAGCCGCATCGGCATGCGGCTCGACGGCCCGAAACTCCACCCGACCGGCGCCGCCGAGCTGCCGAGTGAGGGGCTCATCACCGGATCCATCCAGGTGCCGCCGGATGGCCGCCCGATCGTGATGTTGGCCGACCACCCGACGACCGGCGGCTACCCCGTCATCGCCGTCGTCGATCCCAACTGCGTGGCCGCCGTCGCCCAGACCCGTCCCGGCTCGACCCTGCGCCTTGACCTGCGCGTCTGAACGCGTTTGTGCGGCCGGCACTGCGGGGCGGCGCTCGGCGCACAAACGCGTCATCGCGCGGTTCGCCGGTGGTGTCCAAGCCTCAACCTCTCCGCGCGTTTGTGCGGCCGGCTGCGCCGGGGGGCGCTCGGCGCACAAACGCGATCGGTGGCCCGAACCGGCGCGGCGTCCGGGCGGCGACTCCTGCACGCGTTCGTGCGGCCGCCGCCGCAGGCCGGCGGTCGACGCACAAACGCAAGAGGATCGCTGCCACGCCCGCCTGACACGGCACCGCTAGGTTGGCCGGCGATGGAGCGCCGGATCTACGGCCTCGAGAACGAGTACGGCGTCACGTGCACGCTGCGCGGGCAGCGCCGCCTCAGCCCCGACGAGGTTGCCCGTTACCTCTTCCGCCGGGTCGTCAGCTGGGGCCGCAGCTCCAACGTCTTCCTGCAGAACGGCGCCCGTCTCTACCTCGACGTCGGCTCCCACCCCGAGTACGCCACCCCGGAGTGCGACTCGCTGTACGAGCTCGTCGTCCACGACAAGGCCGGCGAGCGGATTCTCGAGTCCCTCGTCGAGTCAGCGGAGCAGCGGCTGGCCGAGGAGTCGATCCGCGGCACGATCTACCTCTTCAAGAACAACACCGATTCGGCCGGCAACAGCTACGGCTGTCACGAGAACTATCTCACCAGCCGCCACGACGACCTCGGCCACTACGCCGAGGTCTTGATCCCCTTCCTCGTCAGCCGCCAGATCTACACCGGCGCCGGGAAGGTCCTGCACACGGCCCGCGGCGCCACGTACTCCATCGCCCAGCGGGCCGAGCACATCTGGGAGGGCGTCAGCTCGGCGACCACCCGCAGCCGCCCGATCATCAACACTCGCGACGAGCCCCACGCCGACGCCGAGCGCTTCCGCCGCCTGCACGTCATCGTCGGTGACTCCAACATGAGCGAGTACACGACCTTCGTGAAGGTCGGCGCCGCCGCCTGCATGCTGCGGATGCTCGAGGATCGCAGCGTCGTCCTGCGTGACATGACCCTCGAGAACCCAATCCGGGCGATTCGTGAGATCAGCCACGATCCCACCTGCCGTCGCGTCGTGCGCCTCGGCAACGGGCGAGAGGTCAGCGCGCTCGACATTCAGCGCGAATACCTCGACCGCGCCCTGCGCTACGCCGACACCAAGGGCTTCCCTCCGCTCGAGCAACGGGCCCTCGAGATGTGGGAGCACTGCATCTCGACGATCGAGAACGATCCGATGAAGCTCGATCGGGAAGTCGACTGGGTGATCAAGTTCAAGCTGCTGGAGGCGTTCCGTGAGCGCCACGGTCTTGCCTTCGGGCACCCTCGCGTGCAGTTGCTCGACCTGCAGTACCACGACGTCTCACGCGTCCGCGGCCCCTTCTTCAAGCTGCAGGATCGCGGCATGGTCGAGCGGCTCTGCACCGACGCCGACATCGATGCCGCCACCGACCTGCCGCCCCAGACGACCCGGGCCCGCCTGCGCGGCGAGTTCGTCCGCCGGGCCAAGGAGCGCCGGAGGGACTACACCGTCGACTGGGTGCACCTGAAGCTCAACGACCAGGCGCAACGAACCGTGCTCTGCAAGGATCCCTTCAAGAGCCGTGACGAGCGGGTCGAGAAGCTCATCGAGTCGTTGTGAGCCCCGGTGATGACCGGTGGCGACGGATGGATGGTGGAGATCCGCTGCTGCACCGCGCTCCCGACAACGCCGACACCGATACCGACGCCGATCGACCGGTGTTCGCCGAACCGGCGCCGGCTCGACGAGCAGCTGAGGAGCACGGTCGTGCCGCCCACCTCACGGCCGACGCTGCGCCGCCCGCCGACACCCAGCTCGACGCGACCCCGTCGGACATGGCCGCCAGATCTCGCCCGGTGACCCGCCGGCGCCGCCGCGCCCTCTTCGACTGGGCGGTCGTCATCGGCGTCGCCCTGCTCGTTGCGTTCCTGGTGCGCACGTTTGTCCTTGCCCACTTCGTGGTGGACGGCACCTCGATGGCGAGCACCCTCTACGACGACGATCGGGTCTTCGTCAACAAGCTGTCCTACCGACTTCATGACCCCAACCGGGGCGACGTGGTCGTTTTGCACCAGCTCAACGGCACCTCCGAGCGGGACCTGATCAAACGCGTCATCGCCCTGCCCGGCGAGACGATCGAGATCCGCGACTGCCAGGTGCTGATCGACGGTCGCCTGCTCGAGGAGCCCTATCTCGACGCGGAGGACGTGCAGGCCGGGAGCTGCGGCCCACCGCAGGATCAGCTCACCGTGCCCGCCAAGCACGTCTTCGTGCTCGGTGAAAAACGCAACGAGTCCCAGGACAACCGCAACCTCG
>JBPCJL010000098.1:0-4027 GCA_051005355.1 Ilumatobacteraceae bacterium | reverse complement strand
TCCACGCGCTGGTCGATCCCGTCGATCTGGAGCGCCTGGCCGCCGTGCTGCTGGCCGAGACCGGCAGCCTCGACCTGCGGGCGTCGACCGCCGAGCGCTGGCCGCAGCGACGCGAGGTCGTTACGGTCGACGTCTCCGGCCGCCCGGTGAGGGTCAAGCTGGCCGACGGGCGGGCCAAGCCGGAGCACGACGACGCCAGCGCGGCAGCCATCGCGCTCGGCCAGCCCCTGCGCGAGGTCCTGCGGCAGGCTGAATCCGCCGCACTGCACGGCGCCACCGGCACCTAGCACCGCAACCGGCAACGCTTGCCCGTTCCGCCGGCCAGAGGCGTCGACGGGCAATCGCCACCGGTCACGGCACTAGCGTCCGCTCAGTGGGCTCGATCCAGGTGAGCCACGTCAGCTGGCGGCGCCCAGGTGGTGACGAGCTGCTGCGCGCCGTCAGCTTCACGATCGGCGCCGGGCAACGCGCCGCATTGATCGGAGCCAACGGCGTCGGCAAGTCGACGCTGCTGCGCCTGATCACCGGCGAGCTGCGACCGAGCGAGGGCACGATGGCCATCGACGGCCGGCTCGGTGTCATGCGCCAGCTCGTCGGCACCGCCGACACAGCTCCGGGAGCACCGACGACCGTGCGTCAGCTGCTGGTGTCGGCGAGCGAGCCGCAGCTGCGCCAGGCGGCCGCCACGCTCGAACAGGCCGAGCGGGAAGCGGCCGAGCATCCGATGCGTTACGCCGAAGCCCTGGCGGCATGGAGTGACCTCGGTGGCTACGACGCCGAGGTCCTCTGGGACGAGTGCGTGATGCGCGCCCTCGGTGTCGACCTGACGCCGGTGGCGTCGAGGCCGCTGCGGACGTTCTCCGGCGGTGAGCAGAAGCGCCTCGTGCTCGAGGTCCTGCTGCGGGGGCATGCGGACGTGCTCCTCCTCGACGAGCCCGACAACTTCCTCGACGTACCGGGCAAGCGCTGGCTGGAGCGTGAACTGGACACCACGCGCAAGACGGTGCTGTACGTCAGCCACGACCGCGAGTTGCTGGCGGCGACGGCGACGCGCATCGTCACCATCGAGCCGACCGGCGCATGGACGCACGGCGGTGGCTTCGCCGGCTACGCCGAGGCACGGCGCCGCCACCTCAACACCCTGGCCAAGGATCGTCAGCTCTACGACGACGAGCGCCAGCGGTTGGAGGCGCTGGTGGTCGAGATGCGCCGGCGGGCCAAGATCTCCGACACGTTCGCGCCGAAGCTCAAAGCAGCCGAGACGCGCCTTCGTCACTTCGTCGAGAAGACCGAGCGGCCGGTGGACGTGGGGGACCAGCGGGTGCAGATGCGCCTCGGCGGGTCTCGCACCGGCAAGCGGGCCGTGATCATCGAGCAGTTGGAGCTGGACGGGCTGACCGATCGGTTCGACCTCGAGCTGTGGTTCGGCGAGCGCGTCGCCGTGCTCGGCGGCAACGGCGTCGGCAAGAGCCACTTCCTGCGGCTGCTGGGCGGTGACGGGACGGTGGGCCACGACGGGTCGTGGCGCCTCGGCGCCGGCGTCGTGGCGGGGCTGTTCCACCAGACGCACGAGCACGCGGAGTGGGCCGGGCGGACACTGCTCGAGATCCTCCACGACCATGACGTCGTGCGCGGCCCGGCGATGGGGATGCTGCGGCGCTACGAGCTACAGGGGTGCGCCGAGCAGCCGTTCGACACGCTGTCGGGCGGCCAGCAGGCGCGGTTCCAGATCCTGCTGCTCGAGCGCTCGGGCGCCACGCTGCTGCTGCTCGACGAGCCGACGGACAACCTCGACCTGGTGTCGGCCGAGGCGCTGGAAGCCGGCCTGGCCGAGTTCACCGGCACCGTCATCGCCGTCACCCACGACCGCTGGTTCCTGCGCGGCTTCGACCGCTTCGTCGTGTTCAACGACGACTGCAGCGTCACCGACCACCTGGAGGTGCCGGCAGGCTGGCGCTGAGGCGTTCTCTGGGTGCTTTTGGGGTCAAACATGACCCCTGAAAGCGCTTGAAAAGCGGATCGGGATCAGGCCAGGGCGGTCGCGACGAGGTTGGTGAGCTGGTCGATGGGGAGCTCGCCGGCGTTGCGGGCCCTGACCGTGCCGTCGGCGCCGATGACGACGAAGTAGGGGAACCCCGTGCCGCCGTACGCGGCGAGCGCGGCACTCGTCTCGTCGTCGGCCAGCGCCGGCCACGTCCAGGCTCGATCGGCCAGCCACTGGGCGGGCGGGAAGTTGGGGCGCTGGTCGGTCACGGACGTGCTGACGCCGACGATCCGCAGGTCGGCCGGGATGGCGCCCGAGTCGCGCCACTCGTTCAGCACCGGGATCTCGGCGTTGCAGTGCGGGCACCAGTGGGCGAGGAACACGACCATCATCGGACCGCCCTGGCCGGGGACGATCTCGACCGGCTCGCCGGCGTACGTGGTGCCGGCGACGGCCGGCGCGGCCATGCCGATGGCCGGGTCGGTCTCCTCGCCCGTGAACTCCGGCAGCGGCTGACCGGAGACCTCGACGGCGCCGTACACCAAGTCGCTCGGCACGGGGCCGGGGTCCCCGGTGGAGGCGGTGTCCGTGCTGGCGGCCGTGGTGGTCGCGGTCGTCGAGGTCGACGCCGAGCTCGAGGTGTCGTCGCTGGCCCCACGCGTCAGCACCACGGCGAGCAGGCCGGCGACGACGACGACGACGAGCACGGCGGCGATCACGAGGGGCGTGCGGGATCGGCTCACCATGCCTCCTGCAGCTCGGCGGGTTCGCTCACGTCGTCCGGTTGGCCCGGTGGGTTCGTCATCACGAGCACCAGGATGGCGAAGAATCCGCTCAACGCCATGAACGCCAGCGTCACGAACCCGAGCTCGCGGAACCAAACGTCGGCACACGACGGCCCGACGCCGCAGGCCCCGCCCTCCAGCGACGGCCGCCACTCGACGAGGTAGTGGTAGGTGGAAACCAGACCGCCGAGCGCGGCGATCGGCGCGACGTACCAGCGCACGTTGCGGTCGCCGCGGATCGCGGCCACGAGGAGGATGATCGTCAGCGGGTACATGGCGATGCGTTGGAACCAGCACAGCCGGCAGGGCACGAAGTCGGCGACCTCCGAGAAGTAGAGGCTGCCGGCCGTGGCCGTGAGGGCGACGAGGAACGCCAGCCACAGGCCGGCACCGTCGATCGTCTCGACGACGCGCCCGATCGCCGGCGCCCGCGGCGCCACGAGCCGGCCCAGCAGCAGCAGCACCGCGCCGCCACCGGCCACCAGGGCCAGGAGCGACGTGAACACCTGCGCCGCCTCCACCGTCACGGCCGGAATTATGGGCCGCGGCGACCGGCCAGGGCGTCCGCTCGCCCCCCTCACACCTCCCTCCTACGTGCGTCGGGCCGACCTCGCCGCCGGCCAGAACGTTCTCAAGCGTTTTCAGTGTTCACCGGTGAACGGAATCCACGCGAAGAACCGTCGCGCCCGCTGCGCTCGCGACTGTTGTGGCAGTTTTCGTTCACTGGTGACGACTGAAAACGCTTGAGAACACTTTCAGCGCTCGGCGGCCCCGGAGCGGTACTGTCCTGCGCCGCATGTCCAGCGTGGTGCGGGAGCTGCGGCGTACGAGGCGGGTGCGGCGGCTGGGCGAGCTGGAGTGGTTCGAGCTGGCGTACCGGGCCTACCTCGTGGGTCTCGTCGGTGGCTTCGTCATCCTGTGGTTGAGCGGCCTGGTGCCCGACGAACCGGTGACGGCCGGTGAGCTGGCCGAGGTCGCCACTCACGGCCCGGCGGTGGTCGGCTTCGCGCTGGCCCTTGCCATTGCCCTCGGCCTGCGCAGCGGCAGCGACGGTGGGCCGGTGGCCCTCGAGGCGGCCGACGTCCGTCATCTCCTGCTCGCGCCCGTCCCCCGACGCGACGTCGTGCGCGCCCCGGTGCTGCAGCGCCTGCGCACGGTCGGCCTCGGCGCCGCGCTGGTCGGAGGCGTCGCCGGCCAACTGGCCGCCCGGCGGCTGCCGGGCTCCGGCGTGGCGTGGGCGGCCAGCGGTGCGCTGGCC
>JBPCJL010000097.1:0-4973 GCA_051005355.1 Ilumatobacteraceae bacterium | reverse complement strand
TCATCGACTCTTCCGGGCTGCGCGTGCTGGTCCAGATCCACGAGGACCGGTCGGCGGCCGGCGACACGCTGACGCTGCGGTCACCGTCGGCCTCGGTGCAGCGACTGCTCGAGATCAGCGGCCTCTCCGCGCATCTCGACGTCGTCTGATCCCGACCTCTTACGGCGTGCGTTCGCCGAGGGGTTCCTCGCTGGATGCGACGGCACCGTTGAGGCTCACGGCGTAGCCGACGGCTTTGTCCCGCTGCACGCGCTGCACGTCGAGCAGCATCGCCCGCCGGTCGCCCTCGGTCATGGCGGTGTCGCCGACCAGGCGGCGCGGCCACAGGTCGAGCGCCAAGACCTCGTTGAGCTGCGCCGACAGCAGCAGGATCCTGCTCACCAGGTGGAACCAGCTGAGCCCTCCGATGACGATGGCGAACGTGCCGTAGGTGTCCGACGCGCCGCGGACGAAGCGGGCCACGATGAAGCTCCCGAGCAGCTGCAGGGCGGCGAGGAGGACGCCGGCCACCACCGCACCGGGCAGCAGCTCCCGTACCGGACGGCGGCGGGCGGGCAGCACCGTCATCATGGCCAGCGTCAGCACGACGTTGACGGCAACCGTCGCCACGAGGCCGAGCGCGCCGGCCAGCGGCCCGACGTCGAACAACCTCGCCAGGTTCGTCAGCAGCACGGAGGCGGCGATGCCAGCGGCCACGGCGACGAGGAACAGGATCATGCGCAACCGCTTGAAGGCGAAGTTGCCCCGCTCGTAGAACGGGACGTCGCCGACATCCTCGAGCCCCAGCTGCAACGCGCCGGCCGCACCCATGCCGGCCCACGTCGCCGTGGCCAGCCCGATGACCAGCGCCAGCACGCTGCCCTGCAGCGGGTTGTTCCCGGCCAACTCCTGGCCGAGCACGGGGATCTGCCCCAGGGCGCCGTCGACGAGGTCCTGGCGCAGCTGGCTGTCGTCCTCCAGCACCAGCCCGAGCACGGTCACGAAGACGAGCAGCAGCGGGAACACGCTGAAGAACGAGTAGTACGACACGGTGGCGGCCAGGCGGGTGCCCTCGTGCTCGCCGAACCGCTTGTTCACGGCTAACGGGAGGGCCGCCCAGCGGTGGCGGCGCTGGAACCCGTCGATGCGACCGAGCAGTCGCGCCAGCGCGTTCGGCCGGCCTCCCGACGGGGCGGTCTCCTCGCTACGGGCCCCGTTCGGGTCGTCCACGGACCGACTTGTACCACGGCCGATGCGAGCCAACCCGTTTGTGATCAGGTCCAGACGGGAATGCGGGCCGCATGACGGCGGCGCGCGATGGGAACACGAGGGGTCTGACGCGCCCGCCGCCGACGTCAAGGCTCGAGCTCGAGGTGCCGGCGCGGACCCGATCGGTGGGCGAGGCACGCCATGCCGTCACCGCCTTCTTGGTCGGCAATGGGGTGCCGCGAGTCGTCGTCGACGACGTCGAGCTCATGGCGAGCGAACTGGTCACGAACGCGGTGCTGCACCCGGTTCCGTCCGGGCACCCCGTGCGCGTGTGCGTCAGCATCGGTGAGGACGTGCGGTTGGAGGTGGCCCACCACGGCGCGACCACCGACCTTCCGGCCGTCGGCGACTGGCGCACCGCCCCCCCGACCGCGCTGTCGGGACGAGGGCTCGGCATCGTGCGGCGCCTCGCCGACGACGTGGGAGTGCACCAAGACGGGCCGTGGGCAGTGGTCGACTGCGGGCGGAGGCTGAACGATCACGGAGGCAACACATGACCGAGGCGCTGGCCGAGCGGAATGGGCACGTGGACGGCGGCGCAAAGACCGTGACCGTGGCGGTCGTCAACGACTACGAGGTGGTGGTGCGCGGGGTCGCCGCCATGCTGGCGCCCTACGAGGACCGAGTGCGCGTGGTGGCGATGGACATCGTCCCGGCGCCACAGATCTCGGCCGACGTGGCGCTGTTCGACACCTTCGCCGGCCGGCGGCAGATGTTGTCGCGGGCCGCCGACATGGTCTCGTCCGGGCAGGTCGGCCACGTTGTGCTGTACACCTGGGACGCCACGCCTGACTTCATCCGGGCCGCCCGGGACGTGGGGGTGTCCGGGGTGGTCCTGAAGACTCGATCGGCCGAGGGCCTCGTCGACGCGGTGGTGCGCGTGGCCGGCGGCCACAAGGTCGGCTTCGACTACGTCTCGACGGGGCGCTCGACGGCGCGTGCGGTCGAGCTGTCCGACCGCGAATCCGAGGTCTTGGCCTTGATCGCCCGCGGGCTGACCAACGCCCAGATCGCCGACGAGCTGTACCTCTCCGTCGAGACCGTCAAGACGTACGTCAAGCGCCTCTACGCCAAGCTCGACGTGCACAACCGGGCCCAGGCCGCCGTCGCCGCCTCGAACCACCAGTTGACACCGCGACCCGACCACTGAGCGGACTTGGGCGGCCCGCCGCGACCGTGCAGACTCCATCCATGAGCGAGCGAGTCTTCGAGCGAGCGAATCATCGACACGGTGCTTCTTCGTCGCCGGCTTTGCGGCGACACGCTCATTGGTGCCCGGCTGGTGGGCAAGCCTCAGACTCGTCGCCCACGTCGATGGTGCACCGATGAGCGAGCGAGTCTTCGAGCGAGCGAATCATCGACACGGTGCTTCTTCGTCGCCGGCTTTGCGGCGACACGCTCATGGCCGAGTTGCTGCCGTGCTCCTGATCGGCGTCACCTCTCACGGTGAGGTGCTCGCATGAGCACGGAGCCCGAAGCCGGAGTGGTGCGCCTCGAAGTACCGCCGGCGGCGCGCTACCTCTCGGCGGCGCGCCTCGTCGCCGCCTCGATGGCGGCGGACGCCGGACTCACGGTCGACGATCTCGACGACCTGCGCCTCGGCGTGGACGAGCTGGTCTCGGCCCTGATCGCCGGCGTCCCCGACGGTGCGGCCGCCGGCGCAAGGATCGCCCTCGAGTACGTGATCGACGATCGGACGGTCACCGTGCGCGGTGGCGTGGAAGGTGCCGAGGCGGCGGCGACACCCGATGCGTTGACGGACAAGATCCTCGCCGCCGTCGCCGATCACTACGAGCTCGGCCCCTCGACGTTCCTCATCTCCAAGTCTTCGTCGTTGCGTGAACGATCCTGAAACACCGACGGGCGAGGTCGACGAGCCGGTCGACGCCGCCCAGGCGAACGACGACGAGAACGCGCTGTTCACCGAGTTCGCCAGAACCCGCGACCGGCGCTTGCGCAACGAGCTCGTCGAACGCCACATGGGCCTGGCCGCGCACGTCGCCCGTCGTTTCGGGCGGCGCGGGCCCGGCGCCGACGACCTGCGCCAGGTCGCGTTCCTCGCTCTGGTCAAGGCCGTCGACCGCTTCGATCCCGGCCGCAACGTGGCGTTCTCGACGTTTGCCGGACGGACCATCGAGGGGGAGATCAAGCGACATTTTCGCGACCACACCTGGTCCGTGCGCGTGCCCCGCTCCGCCAAGGAGATCCACCTGCAGCTGCGTCGAGCCACCGACGAGCTGACGCAGCGCCTCGGGCGATCCCCGACGGTCGCCGAGCTGGCGGATCACCTGCGGCTCGAACGGGACGAGGTCATCGAGGGCTTGGCCGCCGGGTCGGCGTACTCGACGTCGAGCCTCGACGCCCCCACGGGCAGCGACGGCGACGGGACGCGCCAGTTCGGCGGCGAGGACATCCGATACGAACACCTCGTCGACGTCGACCTCGTGGAGCAGTTGCTGCGGAGGTTGCCGCAGCGGGAGCAGGAGATCGTCCGACTGCGGTTCTACTAGGAGCTCAGCCAGAGCGAGAGCGCCGACCGCATCGGCATCTCGCAGATGCACGTCTCACGCCTGCTGCGCCGCAGCTTCGATCAGATGCGCAGCTAACAGGTTCTGTCCTGCCCAGTCGGCCCGGAAGGGCCGTTTCCGGAGGACAGTCCGGTTCAGTAGGCGGCGGGGTTGGACGGCTCGTCGGACTGTCCTCCGGCAGCGGCCTGAGAGGGCCGATTGGGCAGGACAGAACCGGAGGTCGCGCCAGCGCTGTAGTTGTCGCCAGAACCGTTGTCACGCCGCATCCACCAGAAGAGACCGGCCCCAACCGCAGCGGCCAGCACGAACAGGACCCACGGAGTCTTCGACCGTTTCGGCGCGGGAGCGAGCCGCTCTCGGGCCGCGTCGCCGACCCGGCTCGACACGTCGCCGACCTGATCGCTGACCTTGTCAAAGGCGCTCGACGCATGGTCGATGGCCGAAGCGGCGAGCTCGCCGGTGCGGCTGGCCGCGGTGCCGGCCAGGTCGCCGATCGTGCTCACGCCCGTCGACACGACGTCGCCGACGCTTTCGGTGAGCTCAGCGAGAGCCGAACGCTTCACGGGATCGACGCGACGGTCGGTGCGGAGGCGCCGTTGTCGACGGCGGAACTGGTCGACCGCATGGCCGACTGCGGCGCACTGGCCGGCGTCGTCCCGCCCATCCCACGGCGCTCCAACTTGCTACGCACCGCATCGCGGCGACGTGAGCCGGCGTCGGGATCGAACAACCACGCCAGTGCGGCGCCGAGAGCCATGGCAACGAGCATCTTCTTCATAGGCGGGGGACGCTACCCGCGTCGACGTGACCCGTAACCTGCCGGCTCGCCGCCATTAGCGTTCCGGCATGCAGCCCGATCGCCCCACTCGCCGGCGGGCCGCCGGACTTGCCCTGGCCATCGCCCTCGCGCTCGGCGCCTGCAGCGGAGACGACGGCGACGATGCGATCACGGTCGGCGCGGTGCTGGCGCCGACCAACCTCGACCTCGTCACACAGGCCGGGGCCGCCCTCGACCAGGTGTTGCTCGACAACGTCTACGAGACGCTGCTGATGGCCAACGACGACGGCCAGGTCGAAGCCGGCCTGACCCAGGTGCCGGAGATCTCCGACGACGGCCTGACCTACACGTTCACGATCCCCGAGGGCGTCACGTTCCACAGCGGCGAGCCGCTGACCGGCGCCGACGTGGTGTGGTCG
>JBPCJL010000096.1:0-18819 GCA_051005355.1 Ilumatobacteraceae bacterium | reverse complement strand
GACTGTGTTGCCTGGGTCTCCTGGTACCTCCGCACTCCCATTTGTTCTTCCCCCGCCTCCCCCCCCCCCCCCCCCCGCTCCTATCCACCCCCCCCTCCACGACCGATTCGCCACAGCCCACCGGTGTACGTGGGGGAGTCCACCTCAGCCCGCATCGCGTCGGCGTCGAGCCAGCGGGCATCCTGGCCGAGGCGATGGAGGTGACTGGCCTCCTCGTGCAGCTCGTCCAGGTAGCTCGGGGGGTGGGCGGTCGTCGCCACGTCGACGACGCCCGTGCGCTCGAAGTCACAGTCGATGTCGTACCGATGGATGGCGTTCTCGATGGCGTCCAGGTTCTCGAGGCCAAGCTGCTCGAGCAGCTCCAGCTCACCGGGGAACCGGGCCAGGCCGTTGGCGACGCCGTGGGTCAGGCTCGATTCCATGAAGCCGCCGTTGCGCCCGCTGGCCGCCGATCCGATCTCGGCGGCATCGATCAGCACGACGTCGCGATCGCGGTCGCGCTCCTTGGCCACGATCGCCGCCCACAATCCCGTGTAGCCACCGCCCACCACGCACAGGTCGCAGCTTTCGTTGCGCACCAGTGTCGGGTTCGAGTCCGGTTCGTCGACGTCGTCGTACCAGTACGGGAAGAGGTCGGCGTCGGCGATGGCGTCGAGGTGGCGCCGGTCGATGTCGTCGGTCATGCGTCGTCGTCAGCCCCTTGTCGCCACCGGCCGGCGAGTGTAGGAGGAGCCCGACGGCGCACGACTTCCAGCACGTCGCCGGCGCCGGCCGTCTCCCTTGGCGGGTCGAGCTCGACGGTCGGCGCGTCGTCATCAGGATCGACATCAAGTGCACCTTCGACCACCGCGCCTGCGACCACTGCGCTTCCGACCACCACGTCGTGTGCGTCGGTCGTGCACATCGAGGACTCGACGTCGGTCGGTCTCGTCAGCGAGAACTACATCTCCGATCCGACGCTGCAAATGGACGCCCGGTACCGGCGAGTCGGTGTCGGCGACGTTCGATTGGAGATCTCGGGCGCCTGCTCTGTCGCCGAGGAGTACCGCGCCCCCAACGCCGATGACATCGCCTTCGCTCTCAAGGCAAGCGGCTACGACGGATGCTGGGTGCTCGCCCTCGGCGTGACGGACGCCGCGAATGTCGCTGCGGGCAGCCCGGTCTTGCACACCGAGCGGATCGATCGAATGATGGCGGTCATCGGCGACGACCCGGTGCTGTGGCTGACGGTCAAGACGCTGAAACCAGAAGGGCCGTGGTCGGGTCCGAACGTGCCGGCGTGGAACGAGGCGCTCGTCGTCGCGAAAGCGCACTATCCGAACATCACCCTGTACGACTGGGCGGCGATCGTCAGGGATAGCTGGTTCGAACCCGACGGCATCCACTACACGTCGGCCTGCAGCATCACCGCTCCCGCTTGATCGCCGATGCGCTCCCCGCCGCCTATCCGGCTTGACCCGGTGAGCTGACCGCCGGGCGATCTCGCCCTTCGGCTTCGCAGTGCGCCCCCAGGGATTCGAACCCTGAACCAATGGATTAAGAGTCCACTGCTCTGCCGTTGAGCTAGAGGCGCTGGGGTCCGACCGACAGCGGCGGCGGCGTCACGCCGGGCCACCACGGCCGGACCGTATGGGGTGAGCGAGGGGACTTGAACCCCCGACCTCCAGGGCCACAACCTGGCGCTCTAACCGAGCTGAGCTACGCCCACCATGGGACGGGCCAGTCTGCCACCTCGCCCGTCCGTCGCCACCGCTGGTTCGGCGCGGCGAGAGGTGAGGGGTGAGAGCACCGAGACCCCTCACCCCTCACCGCGCCGGGCGGTCGACCGAGACAGCGGGAGGATGCGCTGCGGTAGCGTGCGTCGACCGGACGATCCATCCGATCCATGCCAAAGGGACGTGATAACCCATGACCGCCACCGAACCGATCTCCGGAGTGGCCGTCGAACCCGATCCTGTTGCGCCCGATCTTGTTGCTCGGGCGGCGGCGATCACCGAGCGGGAGCTGGCCCGGTACGCCGAGCGCACCGTCGGTTCCCAGCGCGCCACCGAGCGGGCCAGGCGGGTGCTGCCGCTCGGCGTGCCGTCGAGCTTCCAGGCCTACGACCCGCACCCGATCGTGGTCCGCCACGCCGCAGGCGCCCGCATGACCGATGTCGACGGGAACGAGTACGTCGACTATGACATGGGCTTCGGCGCCCTCTTCGCTGGCCACCTCCACCCGGCCGTGCGCGCCGCAGTCGAGGCGCAGCTCGACGAGGGGACGCTCTACGTCACCCCGTGCGAGCTCAACGCGGAGGTGGCCGAGCTGCTCGCCGAGCGCTTCGGCCTCCCCATGTGGCGGTTCACCAACTCGGGGACCGAGGCGACCATGGACGCCATCCGCGTGGCTCGTGGCGCGACCGGGCGCGAGAAGATTGTCAAGGTCGAGGGCGGCTACCACGGTCACCACGACGAGGTGATGATCTCGATGAAACCACCGCTTGATCAGGCCGGGCCGGCCGACGCGCCGATCGCCGTCCCCGGCACGGCGGGCATCTCCTCGGGCGTGCTCGCCGACACCATCGTCATCCCGTACAACGATGCGGATGCTCTCGACCGTGCCCTTGCCAACCGCGACGTGGCGTGCTTCATCGTCGAGCCGGTGATGGAGAACATCGGCATCTGCCTCCCGCAGCCGGGCTACCTCGAGGCCGTGCGGGAGATCACCGAGCGCCACGGCACTCTGCTCATCTTCGACGAGGTGAAGACCGGCATCACCGCCGGCCACCGCGGGGCCACCGGCCACTTCGGCATCGAGCCCGACCTCGTGACGCTGGCCAAGTCGATCGGCGGCGGCTTTCCGGTCGGCGCCTTCGGCGGCAAGCAGGAGCACATGGACCTGATCACGCAGGGCAAGGTGCTGCACCTCGGGACCTACAACGGCAACCCGCTCGTGATGGCGGCCAGTCGGGCCACGCTGGCCGAGGCGTGCGCACGGGAACCGGTCGACGCCGCGATCGCCCGCAACGCACGGCTCGTCGCCGCCTGCCAGCGGATCATCGACGACGCCGACCTGCCGGCCCACACCGTGCAGTTCGGCGCCAAGGGGTGCATCACGTGGAGCCGCTCACCCGTGCGCAACTACCGCGACTACAAGGCGACGGACTTCGGCCTGGCGTTCGCGCAGTGGATCCACGGCATCAACCGCGGTGTGCTGCTGCCGCCCGGCCTCGACGAGCAGTGGCTCATCTCGGTGCTGCACACCGACGACGAAGCCGGGCGCTACGCCGACGTGTTCGGCGAGTTCGTCGACGAGCTCGCCGCCTGACCGTAAAGGCGGTGTCGGTTCAAAGTCGGTCGGCCGGTCACGACCACTGGTGCTGGTCGCTGTAGCGCCGGACGGACACGGGTGCAGACCAGGTGCGCCGGCGTCGGGCCGCCGCCGAGATGACCATCAGCGCCAAGCCGCCGACGAACAGCGAGGCGGACACGATGAGCAAGAACGGCAAGTTGTGGTCCGCCACGGCCGGGATCACGAGCAGCCACGGCGAGTCATCGATCGCCGGCACGGCGTGGACCGGCAGCACCCACCCGAGCAGCAGGGCCAGCACGGCGGCCAGCATGCAGAACGTGCCGATGCCGAACACGGCGTCGGCACGGCGTGGATGGGCGAGCAACCCCAGCAGGAAGGCGACACCGCCGACGATGGCGGCGAGCGGAACGGCCCACTCGAGCGTCACCCTCGTGATGCTCAGCGCCCGCACCTCCTCGACCGGCAGCACGACCGGAGGCACTGTGCTGGCGCGCTCGTCGCGCACGATCTGAGCCAGGTCGGCGCTCGTGATCTCCACCGGCTCGTCGCGCACGCCGATGATGCGCGCGTGGGACTCGGTGACGATCTGCTCCATCAGTCGTGCCCCAGCGTCGGTCCGGGCCACCTGGTCGACCGTGGCGCGCACCGTCCCGACGGGCTGGTCGAGCGACGACGCGGCGGCTTCGGCGGTCTCCTCGGCGATCTCTTTGCGCAGCTCCTCCTCCTGCAGGACCACTGCGGCGAGCTCGGCGCTGATCGCCGGCTCGAACGCCACCCGCTGCAGCCACCAACCTGCCGCCGCAAGGGCGAGCGCGATCGCGGCGATGAAGAACAACAAGCCGGCAATGCCGCGACGCACCGGCGGAGTCTCGCGGATCGGGCTCGTAGCCTGCGTGCAATGCCGACGTCACGGCCGACGTTGCCGACGATGGCCTGGCGAGGCGTCCGCCGCCGCTGCGCGTGGTGCGGCGGGAGGGGAGCCTTCTTCACCGGCTGGTTCCGCAAGCAGGAGCCGTGCCGGACGTGCGGCATCGGGTGGCGCCGGGGGTACGAGGGCTTCGAGCTCGGCGCCCTGGCGATCAGCGCAGTGGTCGTGCTCGGGATCCTCGTCGTGGCGATGACGGTCGGCCTGGCGCTCACCCTGCCCGATGTCGAGGTCTTACCGCTCGTGCTCGGCCTCGGTGCCGGTGCCATCGTGCTGCCGATCCTGGTGTACCCCGTGAGCTACACGCTGTGGCAGGCCGCCGATCTGGCCATGCGCCCGCCCGAGCCTGGCGACGGTTCGCCGCCGCCACGGTGTTGACCGCGTTCGCTGCGCGAACACTTGAACGAACCTCTGTTCGTTGGTTACACTCGTGTCATTCGCACCAGGCACGACCCGTCACGGACCCGATCGATCTCCTGGCCGGCGCCCCGGCGTCGCTGTGACACCCCCTGTCTACGGTCGACCCCAACCGACATCCCCCGTCCCACCTCGGTCCTGAAAGGCAGATCATCATGAGCACGGATCGCGATAAGGCGCTGGACATGGCGCTGGCGCAGATCGACAAGCAGTACGGCAAGGGCTCCATCATGCGGATGGGGGAGAAGGGCTCGATGGCCATCGAGTCCATCCCCACGGGCGCCTTGTCGCTCGACCTGGCCCTCGGCGTCGGCGGCCTCCCGCGTGGGCGGGTCACCGAGATCTACGGCCCCGAATCGTCGGGCAAGTCGACGCTGGCCATGCATGTCGTGGCCGAGGCCCAGCGCAACGGCGGCGTGTGCGCCTACATCGACGCCGAGCACGCAATGGACCCGGTCTACGCCAAGGCCATCGGCGTGGACATCGACCAGCTGCTCATCTCGCAGCCCGACACAGGGGAGCAGGCGCTCGAGATCTGCGACATGCTCGTGCGTTCCGGTGCCCTCGACGTGGTCGTCATCGACTCCGTCGCCGCCCTCACGCCGCGGGCCGAGATCGAAGGCGAGATGGGCGACACCCACGTCGGCCTGCAGGCCCGTCTGATGAGCCAGGCGCTCCGCAAGCTCACCGGCAACCTGAACAAGACCAAGACCATCGCCATCTTCATCAACCAGCTGCGGGAGAAGATCGGCGTCATGTTCGGATGCCTGTCCTATGGCACGCGCGTGACGCTGGCCGACGGGACGCAGGAGAAGATTGGCAAGATCGTCAACCAGCGGCTGCCCGTCGAGGTGCTCTCGTACGACTTCGAGCGCAGCGAGCTGGTCGCCCGCCCGATCACGAACTGGTTCGACAACGGCGTAGCTGACCGCTTCTTGCAGTTCACCGTCGAGCGCGGGGGGCAGAACGGCCGGGCGCAGTTCGCAGCCACGGAGAACCACATGATCTCCACGCCCGGAGGCTGGCGTCCTGCTGGCGAGCTGGTGGTCGGTGATCGGGTGCTCCAGGCCGCTCCGGAGCTGTTCAGCACCCGACAGTGGGAGGTCCTTCTCGGCGGTCTCATGGGTGACGGTGCGCTCTCACCCACTCGCTCTGGCAATGGGGCCCGCTTCCGCTGGGGCCACGGTGCCAAGCAGGTTGACTACGGCGATTGGAAAGCGACGATGTTCGCCAACCTGAGCATCAGCCGGTCGACCAACGCCGCTGGCGCCGTGTTCCACGACGTCCAGCCGCTGCCCGAACTCGCCCAACTGCGTGATGCGGTGTACGTCGGCGGCAAGAAGGTGCTCAACGACGACTACTTGAAGGCGCTGACGCCGCTGTCACTCGCCATCTGGTACCTCGACGATGGTGGCTTCACCGTTCGCTCGAAGGGTCTGCAGCAGCGCACCGAGGGCGGCAGTGGGCGGATCGACATCTGCGTCGAAGCGATGTCGGCCGACACCCGAGTCCGACTGCGCAACTACCTCGCTGACACCTGGGGCATCGGCACGAAGGTGATCAGCCGAGCGGGCAAGGCGGTGCTGCAGTTCCCGACGGCCGAGACGGCGAAGTTCCATGCGCTGGTCGCGCCCTTCGTGCACCCGTCGATGGAGTACAAGCTGCTGCCGCGGTACCGCGGCCGGTTCGCCGTCGAGCCGCTGTTGGCCGAGCCGCGCCAGGTGCTGATGCCGATGCGGATCAGTCGGATTACGGTCAAGCCGCCGATGCGCAGCATGCATCGGTTCGACCTCGAGGTCGGCGGCACTCACAACTACTTCGCCGACGGCGTGATGGTGCACAACTCACCCGAGACGACCCCCGGGGGGCGGGCGTTGAAGTTCTACTCGTCGATCCGGCTCGACATCCGCCGCATCGAGTCGTTGAAGGACGGCGCCGAGGTGGTGGGCAACCGCACCCGGGTCAAGGTGGTGAAGAACAAGTGCAGTCCGCCGTTCCGCCAAGCGGAGTTCGACATCATGTACGGCAAGGGGATCAGCCGCGAAGGGTCGCTGATCGACATGTCGGTCGACCTCGGGATCGTCAAGAAGTCGGGTGCCTGGTTCACCTACGAGGGCGAGCAGCTCGGCCAGGGTCGGGAGAACGCCAAGAACTTCCTGATCGCCAACCCCGAGGTGATGGTCGAGATCAGCGACCGGGTGCTCATCGCCGCCGGGCTCAAGCCGGGTGACGACGGCGCCGCCAACGCCAACGCAGAGGCCGACGCCGACGCCGACGCCGACGCCGAGGTCGAGGGGTACGGCACGCCGGCGGCCTACGACTGAGCTGACGCTGACACCCGACCCCCTGGCGTTCTGCGTGCGCGAACAGGCCGCACGCGGCCTGTTCGGCCGCGCAGACGTCAGAGGCCGGGCTTGAAGATCATCAGGTAGAGGATCACGACCAGCAGCAGGTGGGTGATCCCGATGCCCGAGGCCATGCGGCTGCGGGCGGTGGCGCTGGTGTCGGTGAGCGCCGGCCGGATGAGGAACCAGCTGACGACCATCAGGACCACCCAGCCGATCAACGAGACGAGGATCCACGGGTCGGTCAGCTCCAGCACGTCGTCGGACAGCCCGACCAGGCCCATGCCGAGGACCCATACCAGCGTCATCGCCGGAAGGGCCAGTCGCAGGTGCAGTTTGGCCACGGCCTGGCCGGCGCCGGCGCGCTGCATCGACGGATAGATGAGCAACGGGCCGAAGGCGGCGATCACGGCCAGCACGTGGAGCAGCCCGAACAACTTGTAGGCCGTCGTGTTCAGCAGCAGGGCGAGCACGGGCGGGGACGCTAGCGATGGCCGACCTACCATCGACGGGTGACTGCAACGGCGTTCCCCGGCCACAACACCTGCAGCCTGCGCAGTTGCTGGCCGCTCGCTCGCTGGCGCTCGCTCGCTCGCCCGGTGCGACGACGCCCATGACCGATCGAGCGCTGACGTACGGCTCGTACCTGGCCCTCGACGAGGTCCTCGGTGCGCAGCGGCCCCGCTCGGACGAGCACGACGAGCTGCTCTTCATCGTCATCCACCAGGTCTACGAGCTCTGGTTCAAGCAGCTGCTGCACGAGCTCGGCCACGTGCAGCACCAGCTCGAGCTGGGCTCGACGTCCGGCGCCCTGCACACCCTTCGGCGCATCCTGACCATCCTCAAGGTGGCGGTCGCCCAGATCGACGTCCTGGAGACGATGACACCACGCCAGTTCGCCAGCTTCCGCGGCCGTCTCGACGCGGCCAGCGGCTTCCAGTCGATGCAGTTCCGTGAGCTGGAGGCAGTGCTCGGCCGACGGGACATCTCGCCGGCGTCGGCGGGGGTGCTCGCCGCCATGGCGCGCCCATCGCTCTACGACTCCTTCGTGCGCTACCTCGCCGTCGAGGGCGCGGCGGTTCCGGCCTGCGCCCTCGAGCGCGACGTCGCTCAGCCGCTCGAGCGTCAGCCGGAGCTCGACGAGGTCCTGCTCGCCGTCTACGCCCGCGACGGCGGTCCGGCCCAGGTGGCCGAACGGCTCGTCGACCTCGACGAAGGGCTGCAGGAGTGGCGGTACCGCCACGTGAAGATGGTCGAGCGCACCATCGGCGACAAGGCGGGGACGGGTGGCTCGTCAGGGACCGCCTACCTCCGCTCGACGCTGTTCGCTCCGCTGTTCCCCGATCTCGCGGCCATCCGCCGCCGGCTCTGAACCACGCCGAGCGCAGACGGCGCCGCAGGTAGCGTGTTCGGCCGTGAACGAGCGCCGCTACGTCGTGCGCACGTTCGGGTGCCAGATGAACGAGCACGACTCCGAGCGCATCGCGGGGCTGCTCGACGCCGACGGCTTCGCTGCGGCCGACGACCTCGACGACGCCGACATCGTCGTCCTCAACACCTGCTGCATCCGGGAGAACGCCGACAACAAGCTGTACGGCCACCTCGGCCTCCTCAAGTCGTGGAAGGGCGAGCGCGCTGATCGCCAGATCGTCGTCGCCGGTTGCCTGGCCCAGAAGGACGGCCCGGTCGTACGCCAGCGAGCGCCGCACGTCGACGTGGTGCTCGGCACGCACAACGTCCATCGAGCCGCGCAGCTCGTCGATGCGGCGAGGAGCACGGGTCCCGTCACCGAGATCCTCGACGCGGCCGTGCTCGACGACCACTTGATGTTCCCGTCGGCGCTCCCGGTCCGCCGTGAGGTGACCTACCGCGCCTGGGTCACCATCCAGATCGGCTGCGACAACCACTGTGCCTTTTGCATCGTGCCGGCCGTGCGCGGTCCCGAGATCTCGCGGCCCTTCGAACAGGTCGTCGCCGAGGTCGAGGAGCTGGCGTCCAGCGGCGTCACCGAGGTCACGCTGCTGGGCCAGAACGTCAACAGCTACGGGCGCGACCTGCAGGCGGCGGCCCGCCGGCGTGGCGACGCCGCCGCTCGCCTCCGACCGCAGTTCGCCGAGCTGCTGCGCGCCGTCGGTTCGGTCGAGGGCATCCGGCGGGTCCGGTTCACATCGCCGCATCCCAAGGACATGCGACCCGAGACGTTCGCGGCGATGGCCGAGACCGGTGCGGTCTGCCCGCACCTCCACTATCCGCTGCAGTCGGGGTCGGACCGGATGCTGGCAGCGATGCATCGCGGCTACACCGCCGCCCGGTATCTGGGGCGACTCGCTGACGCCCGCCGCGCCATCGCCGACCTGGCCGTCTCGACGGACATCATCGTCGGTTTTCCCGGCGAGACCGAGGCCGACTTCACCGCCACCCTGGAGGTCGCCGCCGAAGCACGCTTCGACGACGCCTTCACGTTCATCTTCTCGGCGCGGCCCGGCACGGAGGCAGCCGAGCTCGTCGACCGCTTCGTCGACCCGGCCGTCGCCCGGCAACGGTTCGATCGGCTGCGCGTCGTGGTCGAGCGATCGTCCCTCGCCGCCAACGAGGCCCGCGTCGGCAGGACCGAGGAGGTGCTCGTCGAGGGTCCGAGCAGGAAGGACCCGTCGGTCGTCGCCGCCCGCACCGCGCAGCATCGCCTCGTCCATTTCTCGCCACCTGCGCCGATGCGCCCGGGGACCTACGCCTTGGCCGAGATCACCCGTGCCGCCCCGCACCACCTCTCGGCCCGGTTCGTCGAGCTGGTGGCGGAACCCGGCCACCGCGTCCGGATCCCCGTGCTCGCCGGCTGACTCGTGCGCGCACCGGTCGTCGTGCTCGGCCCGACGGCATCGGGCAAGTCCGCCGTGGCGATGGCGGCGGCCATGGCCGTGCCCGGAACCGAGATCGTCGCCGTGGACGCGATGCAGGTGTACCGGGGGATGGACATCGGAACGGCGAAGCCGTCGCCCGAGGATCGGGCGCTCGTCCCGCACCACTGCCTCGACCTCGTCGATCCGTGTGCCGACTTCAGCATGGCCGACTACCGGCTCGCCTACGAACACGCGATCCCCACGATTCACGGGCGGCCGCTGCTCGTCGCCGGCACGGGCCTGTACCTCCACGCCGTCGTGGACGGACTCGACGTGCCCGGGCGATGGCCGGCCGTGCGCCGGCAGCTCGAAGAGGACGCGGACCTCGACGGCCTGTACGCCCGCTTGGGCGCGCTCGATCCCGTTGCGGCTGGACGCATCGAACCGGGGAACCGCCGGCGCATCGTCCGGGCCCTCGAAGTGACGATCGGCGCCGGCCGGCCGTTCAGCTCCTTCGGGCCGGGCGTCGGCGCCCATCCGCCGACCGATGCCGTCCTGATCGGGCTGCGCTGGTCCCGACCGGCGCTGGCGGAGCGGATCGAGCGACGCGTCCACGCCATGGTCGCCGCCGGGCTTTCCGACGAAGTGCGACGGTTGCAGTCCGCCGGTCCGCTGTCCCGCACGGCTCGCCAGGCCCTCGGCTACAAGGAACTGCTCGACGAGCCCGACGAGGCGGCCGCCGTCGAATCGATCATCCGCCGCACCCGGCAGTTCAGCGTCCGCCAGGAGCGGTGGTTCCGCCGTGACCCCCGCGTACGCTGGATCTCCATTGACCACGACCCGATCGCCGAGGCGGCGCCCACCGTGGTCGGCGCCCTCCGCGATCAATGAGCGCATTGAGGCTGACCAAGCACCACGGGTTCGGCAACGACTTCCTCGTCGTCTTCCACCCCACGTTCGACGATCCGGCTGGCTTGGCGCGCCGGCTCTGCGATCGTCGCCGTGGCGTCGGTGCCGACGGAGTTCTGGTTGGCGAATCCGAACCGGGGCACTCGGCGCGCATGGTGCTCTTCAACGCCGACGGCGGCCGGGCCGAGATGAGTGGCAATGGCATCCGCTGCTTCGCCCAGGCGTTGGCGATGCGGCGCCATGACGTCTTGCCCGTCACCATGACGATCGCCACCGACGCCGGGCCTCGGGTGGTGCAGGTCGTGTCGACCGACGACCCGGGCACGGTCCACGTCACCGTGGGCATGGGTCGGCTCGTGAGGATCGACCCGCCCGCCGGGTGGGCCGGGCTCGGCGTGCTGGCGGATCGCCCGGTGGCCCACGTCGGCGTTGGCAACCCACACAGCGTCGTGGCGGTCGGCGACGTCACCGTCGTCGACCTCGAGCAGCTCGGCCGGCGCGTGCCCGACGTGAACCTCGAGATCATCGAACCAGGACCAGAGGAGCACGCAGTGACGATGCGCGTGCACGAGCGCGGCGCCGGCCTGACCGAGGCCTGTGGAACCGGGGCCGTGGCGGCAGCATGGGCGGCAGACTCGTGGGGTCTCGCCCGCCGGCGCGACGGCGAACTCGTGGTGCACATGGACGGCGGCAGCGCGATCGTTTCGCTCGACGAGCCAGAACCAGGGCACGCCACGCTGGCCGGCCCCGCCACCCACATCGCAACGATTGAGGTCCCGTGAGCAAGCGAGTCTTCGAGCGAGCGAACAATTGTCACGGTGCTTCTTCGTCGCCGGCTTTGCGGCGACACGCTCATTGGTGCCCGGTTGATGGGCGAGCTTCGAACCCGTCGCACACGTGGTTGGTGCACCAATGAGCAACCCTTACTCCGAGGCGCTGGGCGCCACGCTGATCGAGCGCAGCGTGCGCGAGCGCATCGTGCTCGTTGGCGTGACCCTCCCGGGCGGCGACGATGCCACGACAGACGCCAGCCTCGACGAGTTGGAGGCGCTCGTCGACACCGCCGGCGCCGACGTCGTCGGGCGGATGTGCCAACGCCGTGACCACCCGGACCACACATGGTTCATCGGCAAGGGCAAGGCAGCCGAGCTGCTCGAGCTGTGTCTCGCCGTCGACGCCGACACGGTGGTCTTCGATAACGAGCTGACCCCCGGTCAGCAGTTCAACCTCGAGAAGCTCCTTGGCCGCACGGCCATCGACCGCACCGCCGTGATCCTCGACATCTTCGCCCAGAACGCCCACACGCTCGAGGGCAAGGCCCAGGTCGAGCTGGCCCTGCTGCGCTACCGCCTGCCGCGACTGCGGCGCGGTGCCAAAGCCAAGCTGTCCCAGCAGCGAGGTGGTGTCGGGATGCGCTTCGGTGGCGGCGAGACCCGCCTCGAGGTCGATCGCCGCCGGCTCACGCGCCGCATCAAGGCCCTCGAGACGGAGCTCGACGAGCTCGGTCGCACGCGCGAGCTGCAGCGCCAGCGCCGTGACCGCAGTGGGCTGGCGTCTGTCACCATCGTCGGCTACACGAACGCTGGCAAGTCGACGCTGCTCAATCGCCTGACCGACGCTGGCGTGCTGACCGAGGATCGCCTCTTCGCCACGCTCGATCCCACGACGCGCCGCCTCGCCCTCCCCGGCGGCGAGCCGGTACTGCTCACCGACACCGTCGGCTTCGTGCGCCGCCTGCCGCACGGCCTCGTGGAGGCGTTCAAGGGCACGCTGGAGGTGGCGACGCGAGCCGACCACCTCGTGCACGTCGTCGACGCCAGCGCCGCCGACCCGCAGGGACAGATCGACGCCGTTCGATCGGTGCTGGCCGAGATCGACGCCGACCGGGTCCCCGAGCTGCTCGTCTTCAACAAGGCCGATCGGGCGCCGCTCGAAGCCAAGCAGCTCGTCGCCGACCACCCCGGATCGGTGGCCATCAGCGCCGCGTCGGGCGACGGCACCGAGGACCTGCTGGTCGTCCTCGCCGATCGGCTCCGGGCGAGGACGAAGGTCGTCGAGCTCGTCGTGCCCTACGACCGGGGCGACGTCGTTGCCGCCATCCATCGCGAGGGTGAGGTCGTCTCAACGACGGACGAGCCCGCCCACCTGCGCATCCGAGCCCGCCTCTCCGACGCCTCTGCGGGTCGCCTCGGCCCGTTCGTGGTCGGCGCGTGACGGTCACGTCACGCGGCTTCGTCCCGCCGCCGTATCCGTACGACCGTCTCGATCACCTCGTCGAACTGGCTGCGCAACACGCCGGCGGTGCCGTCGACCTCTCGATCGGGACGCCGATGGACGAGCCGCCGCCCGCTGTCGTGGAAGCGCTGTCGCGCTCGGGCGCCGAACGGGGCTACCCATCGAGCGTCGGGAGCACCGAACTGCGCGCCGCAGCAGCCAGGTGGTTGCAGCGCCGGTTCGACGTCGAGGTCGAGCCCACTGCGATCGGGGCCTGTGTGGGCACGAAGGAGTTCGTCGGCACGCTGCCGCAGTGGCTGCGGTTGCGCCGCCCCGACCGCGACACGATCCTCTTCCCGGCGACGGCGTACCCGACCTACGAGATGGGTGCCGTGCTGGCCGGATGCCGGGCCGTGCCCGTCCCACTCGATGAAGCAGGTCGCCTCCGCCTGCACCTCGTCGATGACGACGATGCGCGACGGGCGCTCGCGCTGTGGGTGAACAGCCCCGGCAACCCCACCGGCGCGATCGACGACCTGGGTGCTGTCGCGGCATGGGGCCGGGCGCGAGAGGTCACGGTGTTCTCGGACGAGTGCTACGTCGAGTTCACGTGGGACGGACCCAGGCGCAGCATCCTGCAGCACGGCGATCGGGGTGTCGTGGCCGTGCACTCCTTGTCGAAGCGTTCCAACCTGGCCGGGGTGCGCGTCGGCTTCTACGCCGGTGATGCGGAGCTCGTCACGTACCTGCAGGACGTGCGCAAGCACGTCGGCATGATGGTGCCGGGACCGGCGCAGGCGGCCGGAGTGGTGGCGTTGGACGATGATGACCACGTCGAGGTGCAGCGAGAGCGGTACGCCCGCCGGTTGCATCGAATGGCCGAGGTGCTGTCGGCTTGGCTGGACCGTCCGATCCCCTTGCCCGCCGGCGGGTTCTACCTCTGGTTCCGGGTCGGCGATGCATGGGCGTTCGCCGCGCGTCTGGCCCGGGAAGGTGGTGCGGTGGTCAGCCCGGGCGAGTTCTACGGCGCGCGTGCGGAGGACCACGTGCGCGTCGCCGTGGTACAACCTGATGACCGGATCGAGCTGATCGCGACGCGGCTGGGGGTGTGACGGACTGATGGCGAACGGCACGTCGGCGGGACGATTCCGGCTCCTCGGGTTGATCGCGCTGGCCATCGGCGTCATCGGCGGCGTGACCCTGTGGTTGATCGCCGCCAAGCGCTACGACGACGCCGTCGAGACGCTGGCGCCCGCACCGTCGGGGTGCGACACCACGCTCGTCTTCGACCGCACGGGCACCTACACGTTCTTCCTCGAGACCGTCGGAACCATCGGCGAGATCGACGGGGACTGTGAGAACGACGACCGCTCCTACGACCTCGGCGAGGATCCGCCGCCTGTCGACCTGAACCTCGTCGCCGACGACGGCCGCGACATCGACCTCGACCGGGCCGACGGCCCGTCCTACGACCGGGCCGGTGCGGTCGGTCGGGGGGTGCGCACGGCTGAGATCGACGCCGACGGCGAGTACGTGCTCAGCGTGACGTCCGAGGCCGATGACGTCGTGATCCGGGTTGGCCGTGACCCCTCCAACGGCGTCGTCCCGCTGCGCATCGGCGCCGTTGCCGTGCTCGTCGCAGGCATCGTGCTGGCGATCCTGGCGTTTCTACGTGGAAGGGCGCAGTGGACGATCCCGGCCGAGCGGAGCCCGGCCGACGGGCCATGGCGTCCCCACGAGCCGCGGCCGGTGGCGCCGCCGTACGCCAACCCCCCGAGCCCACCGCCCTACGGCCCGCCGGGCTCGGGGGGACCACTCCCCCCGCCCCGACCTCCCGGCTGACATCGATCAGCCGCGCGGCGCACCGCCGGCTCAGAGCCGTCGCATGACCGTGACGACGCGACCGAAGATCTCGACGTCGCCGTCGTCGAAGATCATCTCCTCCATGGTCGAGTTGGCCGGCGAGAGCACGACCTTGTCGTCGCGCCGGGAGAAGTTCTTGACCGTCGCCTCGCCACCCGGGATCCCGGCCACGACGACCGTGCCGCTGCGGGCGATGCTCTGCTGGACGGCGATGACGAAGTCGCCGTCGAGGATCCCTGCATCGATCATCGAGTCGCCGCGGACGCGCAGCATGAACAGCTCACCCTCGCCGGTGAAGTCGGCGGGGACCGGGAGCAGCTCCTCGACGTTCTCCTCGGCCAGCACGTCGGTGCCGGCAGCCACGTCGCCGACCAACGGCACGTGCCGGACCGGGCGTCGCTCGATGACCGCACCTGAGTTCGGATCCCAGCGCACCTCGATGGCGCGTGGCTTGGTCGGGTCGCGACGCAGGTACCCGAGCTTCTGCAAGGTGTTCAGGTGGCTGTGCACGGTCGACGGCGAGGTGAGCCCGATCGCCTCGCCGATCTCGCGCACCGAGGGCGGGTATCCGCGTTCCCTCGTCTCCTGTTCGACGAACTCCAAAACCTGACGCTGGCGTTCGGTGATGCGGGGCGTTCGGCTGCCCGCAGGCCGGGCGGCGTTGGGGCGGGAGTGGCGGGAGTGATCGGTCATGGCCCTCATCGTACGGACGTTCGCCGCCGATGTCAAACACCTGTTCCGGACCGCCGCAAGTTCTTTCGGCTTCAGTGCGCCGTCGAACATGCCTTCCCGGTGTGGATGCTCTGTTCGAAGATCCGCTTGACAACGAACTTTCGTTCTGCTGTGCTGTGTTCATGTTTCCGAACGATCGTACGACGCGAGTGCGGCATCACCACGAGCGCAGCGCTCGACCGGCGGCCCCGACTCGAAGGATCGACCTTCGGACAGGAGCCTGGGTTGGCCCGGCCAAGCCGGGCGGCCACCTGGCCCGGCTCGCCCGGAGGCGGCGGGCTGTGGTTGCCGCCGGTGCGGTGGGCTTGGCGGGCCTGGCCGTGCAGGGCGCGCTCGGGGGTTCCGGCGGTGGCCCTGCCTCCGCCGCCGGAGCACCCCGGTCAGCGGGGACCGACGCGGCGGTGCTCATGTCGCCCGCGGCGCCACTCCACGTCGTCGCCGAGCCCGGTGACACCCTGTGGTCGATCGCCGAGGAACACCACGGCACGAGCGGGTTCCGCAGCTATCTCGACACCCTCATCCAGCTCAACGGCGGGACGGCGATCCAGGCCGGCCAAGCCGTCCGGCTCCCGTGAACCGGTGGAAGTAGCGTGGCTGGGTGCATTGTCCCGTGTGTCGGGTCGACGACACCAAAGTGGTCGATTCGCGCCTCGCCGAGGAGGGCGGAGCCGTCCGGCGCCGCCGGCAGTGCCGGGCATGTGCCCATCGGTTCACGACGTTCGAGCGGATCGACGAGGTCCCCTTGGTGGTGGTCAAGTCGGACGGCCGCACAGAGCCGTTCAACCGGGCGAAGATCGTGGCGGGCATCGCGGCGGCCACGAAAGGTCGGGGCATCGACGCCGGCGTGCTCGAGAGCGTGGCAGAGGCCGTGGAGGACTCGGTGCGGCTGCAGGGCTCGCCGGTGTCGAGTGCCCACATTGGCGTGGTCGTGCTCGATCGCCTGCGTACCATCGATGAGGTCGCCTACCTCCGCTTCGCCAGCGTCTACAAGAACTTCGACGCCGCCGCCGATTTCCACCGCGAGCTCGAGCTGCTCTCCAAGGGCGCCGCCGGCTGACGTCGCCCGATGGTCAGGGCGCTTCCATGGCGGGCGACGACCGCACCCATCTCGAGAAGACGAAGGAATGCTCGTCGATGATCAGGTGGGCGAGCTCAAAGCCGCGTTGGTGCGGGGCCGCACCGACGGCCAGTCGCGCTGCCTCGCCACCGACCAACTGTGGGGACACTGTGAGGTTGAGCTCGTCGACGCAGTCGGTGTCGAGCAGTGCCGCGTTCAGGTGCGGTCCGCCCTCGACGTGGACGAACCGGGGTGTCTCGACGAGCTCGTGGAGCCGTCGCAGCGCGGCCGCCACGTCGACCCGTCCACGGCCGGCGCGGATCACGTCGAGCGATCGGCCGGCTGGGCCCGGCGGTGCCGGCGGGCCGTCTTCGGGCATGATCAGAAAGCCGGAACCGCTGGCGAACAGGTCGCTCGACGTCTCCACGTTGCCGCTGGCCGTGACCACACCGATGCGCTGGCCGTCCTGGCGCGGTGGGCCGTAACCCTCCTGGCGGGCGGTGGTGGCGCCGACGAGGATCACGTCGGCGGCGTCGCGCAACCGCAGCAGGACCGCGGTGTCGTGCTCGTTCGACAGTCCGCGTGACGTGCCGGCCACGGCGGTGCTGCCGTCGAGGCTGGTGATCATGCAGGTGCCGACCCACGGCCGGCCGGGCGCGGCCGGTCTGGCGGCGCCGTAGAGCTGGTCCAGCGAGGCCTCGCCGGCCGGTTCGGGGAACAGCCGGCGCACGGGGTGAGCTTGTCAGGTTCGTCGCCGAGGGCGTAGGTGACGGGTCGGTGAACGGAGGCCTGCCGGCGGACCTCGAATCCGGAAATTCACAGGGTTGTCCCTCTTTCGCCCCACAGGTTGCGGTGTCTAGGTTGTGGTCCCGTGCCGGCTGCGGTGCGGCACGCGGATCGACGGTTGACCCAGGTGGGACGCCGTGGGGCCGATGGGTCCTGAACCTGCGATGTCGCACCGCTCGCCGGCTCGTTCGCGCCCACAGGGTCGACGAGACGACCAAGACGGCGGCAAGCATTGACAGAGGTGTAACTACGGTGCTGTAATCTGTTCTCCCCACGCACAAGCCCTAGTGGTCGACGGGCCCTCAGCGCCGTCTCACACACCAGATCTTGTGGTGCATCAGGTCTGCGGGGAACAGGCCACGAAGGTCGAAGGTTGAAGGAGAGAGCGATGTCAGTAGCCCCGGAACGGTTGACGATCGGCGTGCGGCGCCTGTTCACGTCCCCAGGCGTGGATCCGTACGACGAGCTCGTGTGGGAGCGGCGCGACGCCCGCATCTCCAACTGGAAGGACGGCTCGGTCGCCTTCGAGCAACGCGACGTCGAGTTCCCGGTGGCGTGGTCGGTCAACGCCACCAACATCGTGGCCCAGAAGTACTTCCGGGGGTCGCTCGGCACGCCGGGCCGCGAGTCATCGTTGCGCCAGGTCATCGACCGGGTCGTCGACACCATCACCACCTGGGGTGCGGAGGGCGGCTACTTCGCCGACGACGACGAGACGGAGGCGTTCCGCGCCGAGCTCAAGTACATCCTCGTCACCCAGCGGGCCGCCTTCAACAGCCCCGTGTGGTTCAACATCGGCGTCCCCGGCGTTCCGCAACAGGCCGCGGCGTGCTTCATCTTGTCGGTCGACGACACGATGGACTCGATCCTCAACTGGTACCGGGAAGAAGGCGTCATCTTCAAGGGCGGGTCGGGGTCGGGGATCAACCTCTCCAAGATCCGGTCGAGCCAAGAGTTGCTGCAGGGCGGCGGCACGGCCTCGGGGCCGGTCAGTTTCATGCGCGGCGCCGACGCATCGGCGGGGACCATCAAGTCGGGCGGAAAGACCCGGCGGGCGGCGAAGATGGTCATCCTCGACGCCGACCACCCGGACGTCGAGGAGTTCATCTGGTGCAAGGTGAAGGAGGAGCGCAAGGCGCGCGTCCTGCGCGACAACGGGTTCGACATGGACCTCGACGGCGCCGACTCGTTCTCCATCCAGTACCAGAACGCCAACAACTCGGTGCGCGTGACCGACGAGTTCATGCAAGCGGTGCGTGAGGACGCCGACTGGGGCCTCGTCGCCGTCACGACCGGCGAGGTGCTGCGCACCGTCAAGGCCCGTGACCTCTGGCGGCAGATTGCCCAGGCGGCATGGGAGTGCGCCGACCCCGGCCTGCAGTTCGACACCACGATCAACCGCTGGCACACCGCCCACACCACCGGCCGCATCAACGGAAG
>JBPCJL010000095.1:0-5386 GCA_051005355.1 Ilumatobacteraceae bacterium | reverse complement strand
GAGGATGACGGGTCAAGTTGCTTCATCATGGGCGGCGAAGTCACTGCAGCGGCGGTCTGCGAGCGAGGCCCGTGGCCGGCGGTCGTGTCCATCCGTGTCGCTGACCTAAGACGAATCTCCGTCTCGGGTGTCGAGGCGTCGCTAGACGCTATCCATGACGAGCTGGACGACGGAACGGCATGCGGCGCGGCGCATGCCCTCGTTGTCGGGTGGCCTGATGGCAACGCTCAACGAAAGAAGCTGCGCAAGGCCCTGGTCAACGCCTCCTCTTGGCTTGGCGAACCCATCTACCGCGATCCGTGAGCACCGCTCGGTAGAAGTTCCGGTAGAAGTCGGCCCGAATACGCAACGGAGCCCCCCTCCTGAGCAGGGGCTCCGTGGTGGGCGAGGGGGGACTTGAACCCCCACGAGGTTGCCCTCACTGGCACCTGAAGCCAGCGCGTCTGCCATTCCGCCACTCGCCCGAGCAGCACGGCAACGCTACCAAGGGGCGTCGGGCCGGCGGTCGGTGAGTTCTGTGCCGCGATCCGTATGGAAATCAATACGGAATCTTCGTCAGAACGCGAGACCGGGGGCGCCGGGAGGGGGAGAGGGGGCGTCGGTAGCATCGGCCCACACCATGGGCTTGCAATCATTGGAGCGCCGCTTGGAGCGTATGGTCGAGGGCGTGTTCCGGAGCTCCCGCGCCGCGATCCGCCCGATCGAGCTAGGTCGGCGGCTGGTGCGTGAGATGGACGACCAGCGCTCCGTGGACGTCAAGGGGCGCCGTGTCGTGCCCAACGACTTTGTCATCGAGCTGAGCGGCCGCGACTACGACAGCTTCACCGACATCATGGACGTGCTTCGAGCCGAGCTGGTGGAAGCGGCCAGGGAGTACGCCCGTGAGGAGGGCTACCACTTCATGGGTCCCGTGCGCGTCGAGCTCGCTCGCCACGACGAGGTGCGGCCCGGTCGCTTCGAGGTCGTCTCCCAGCTCCGGCAGGCCCCGGGCGGGGTCGGCGCCGGCTCCCTCGTGCTGCCGTCCGGGCAGCGCATCGCGCTCGGTGACCGCCCGATCACCGTTGGCCGCCTGCCCGAGTGCACGATTCCGCTCAACGACCACAACGTCAGCCGACGCCACGCCGAGATCCGTCCCGGTCGCGATGCCTACCTGGTCGTCGACCTCGGATCGACCAACGGGACGATGGTCAACGGCACGCGGATCAACGGCGAGCAGCGACTCGGCGACGGCGACATCCTCAGCTTCGGCTCCACTTACGTCCGGTTCGAGGCCTCGTAGCTCGACGTTCGCGCCATGAGCCCCACTGCGCCATCCGGCCGCTCACCGCTCGCACCGCCCGGCGACCCCACCGATGACTGACCAGGCCCTCGACATCCTGAAGCTGGTCCTCTTGGGCCTGCTCTACCTCTTCTTCGCCCGCGTGCTCTGGGCCGTGTGGAGCGAGGTGCGTCGCACATCGACGTCACGGGCCGCGGGGGCCCCGCTCACCGTCGACGAGCGCGACGAGGCGACCATCGCCGGGCCGGCGTCGCGCCGTGACGAGCGTCGCGAGCGCCGCGCCGCCTCCCGGGATCGGCCCGGTCAGGTGTCCCTCCTGGCCGTGATCGAGCCAAAGGCCAACCGGGGCAGGACGTATCCGCTGGGATCGGAGATCACGATCGGACGTGACCCTTCGTCGACCATCAGCATCGGTGACGACACCTTCGTGTCCCAGCACCACGCCCGCATCTACGACGTCCAGGGCCAGGCGATGGTCGAGGACCTCGGCTCCACCAACGGGTCGTTCCACAACGGCAACCGGCTGATCGGTGCCCGTCTGCTGCACCGGGGCGACCGGATGCAGTTCGGCCACACCGTCCTGGAGGCGCAGTGATCTTCCAATGGGGAGGGCGCTGATGGCCGAGCTGCGCTGGGGCGCGACGACGGACTCGGGGCGGATCCGGCCCGGCAACGAGGACAACCTGCTCGCCGATCGGCGCGTGTTCGTCGTCGCCGACGGCATGGGCGGCCATCAAGCCGGTGAGGTCGCCAGCGCGCTGGCCGTTGATCTCCTGCGCTCGCGACTGAGCGCCGCCGGCGCCACCCTCGACGACGTGGTGGGCGCCGTGGCCGACGCCAACGACGACATCTACCGCGCCGCCAACGGCAACCCCGACCAGCAGGGCATGGGGACCACCCTCACCGCACTGGTCGTCGTCGACGCCATCGCTCCCCTCGATGACCTCGACGACGTCGACGATCTCGACGACGCCGGTGACGACGGCGGTGACGGCGGCGACCCCACCCAACCCATCCCCGTCGACTCCGACCAGCCGGACGCGCCCGCCGGTGGGGAGGATCGCGCCAGCGACGAACCCCATGCGGCGCCCGAAGTCGCCGGCGACGACGAGCCCGCCGTCCAGCACGGCAGTGCGCGCGGCGAGGCGGACGAGCTCGAGGGAGAGCGCCCAGCGAACGACGACGGCCCCCAACACGAGCAGTTCGCCCTCATCAACGTCGGCGACTCGCGCACCTACCTCCTGCGCCACGACCGCCTGCGCCGGATCACGACCGACCACAGCTACGTCCAGGAGCTGGTGGCCACCGGCCACATCACCGACAACGAGGCGCGCAGTCACCCCCGGCGCAACACCGCCACCCGCGCCCGCGGGATCGATCCCGCCGTCCGGGTCGACGCCTGGACGCTGCCGATCGTCAGCGGCGATCGCTTCGTGCTGTGCAGCGACGGTCTGGTCGACGAGGTCCGCGACGACGACATCGCCGAGCTCCTCCGCAGCCACCCGGACGCGCAGGAGGCGGCCGACGCCCTCGTCGAGGAGGCCAACCGTCAGGGCGGCCGGGACAACATCACTGTCGTCGTGGTCGACGTGCTGGAGGGCGAGCCACCCCCGGCCGCCGATACCGAGCTCGATCTCGAGCCGGCGTGGCAGGACGGCACCGGCCAGGGCACGTGGACCGTCGACGATCCCGACGGGCAGGCCACGGAGTTCGCCGACCTCGCTGCGTTGGTCGGTGGCCAGAGCCCCCAGGACGCCGAGGCCCAGTTGGCCGACGGGCGCATCGCGACGAGGGAGCCGACGACCGACGAGCTGCCCGTTGTCGACGGCGACGGCGCGCCGCGCCGGACGCGACGGCGGGCGGCCGGCTTCTTCGTCGGCCTCGGACTGCTGGCCGTCGTGATCCTCGGCTTCGTCTTCGCCGCCGCTTGGGCCCGGCGCGGCTACTACGTCGCCTTCGATGCGGCTGAGAACGTCGCCATCTATCGCGGCCGGCCCGAGGGCTTCCTGTGGTTCGAGCCGACCGAGGACGCCGCCACCCTGTTCAGCCGATCGTCGCTCGACGCCGCGTCCGTCGAGCGCGTCGACGGCGAGCCCCGCTTCGACTCCTTCCGGTCCGCCGAGCGCTTCGTCGCCGAGCAGTTGGAGACGACGACGACCTCGACGACGACGACCACCACAGCTCCAACCACGACGACCACGACGACCGCGCCCACCACCACGACGGTGCCGCCCACCACCGCGCCCGTGACGACGGCGGCGGCCGCGTCCACCGCCGCGCCGTGACACTGCGCCGTCCGGCCGCACCGACGGGCCGAACACAACCGCCAGCGGCGATGGGTTGACCGATGGCGATCAGCTCTCCCATCGCCAGGGCGCGACGATCCACCGAGCTGTCGTTGATCGTGATGGCGGCGCTCATCACCGCCGGCGCCTACACCTTGGCCAGCCTGGGCGAGTTCGCCGTCATCCCGCCGCGCCTCATCCCGTTCCTCCTCGCCCTGCTCGGGTTGCTGCTGCTGGCCCACGTCGCCGTGCGCTGGTTCGCCCAGGGTGCCGACGCGACGCTGCTGCCGCTGGCGGCGATCCTCCACGGCCTCGGCTACGTGATGATCACCCGCCTCGACGAAGAGCTGGCCGCGCTGCAGACGACGTGGAGCGTCCTCGCCGTCGTCGCCTTCGTGCTGACGCTCGTCGTCGTGCAGCGGGCACCGGACCTGGCCCGCTACCGCTGGCTGTTCCTGTTCGCCGGCATCGGCCTCCTCATGCTGCCGTTCGTGCCCGGCGTCGGCGCGTCCTTCGGCGGCGCCCGGATCTGGGTCAGCGTCGGCCCGGTCAACTTCCAGCCCGGTGAGTTCGCCAAGCTGACCCTGGCCGTCTTCTTCGCCGGCTATCTCGCCGAGCACCGCGAGCTGATCGCCAGTTCCGGATGGCGGATCGGCCGCCTGCGCCTGCCCGAGCCGCGCTTCCTGCTGCCCATCGCCGTCGCTTGGGCCTTCGCCGTCATGGTGATGGTCGGCCAGCGCGACCTCGGTTCGTCGCTGCTGTTCTTCGCCCTGTTCGTCGTCATGATGTGGGTGGCCACCGAGAAGGCCCGTTGGCTGCTGCTCGGGCTGGTGCTCTTCGCCACCGCCGCCTATGTGTCGTGGCGGTTGTTCGGGCACGTGCAAACGCGCGTCGACATCTGGCTCGATCCGTGGCGCGACCCGCTGGACACCGGCTACCAGCTCGTGCAGGGGCTGTACGGACTGTCCGACGGAGGTCTGGCCGGGACCGGTCTCGGCCTCGGCAGCCCCAACCAGGTTCCGGCCGCGCGCAGCGACTTCATCTTCACCTCGATCGGCGAGGAGCTGGGGCTGTTCGGCGCCGCCGCCGTGCTGTTCGCCTTCGTTCTGATGATCGGGGCCGGGTTGCGCACCGCCATGCGCACCGACAACACGTTCGAGAAGCTGCTCGCCGTCGGCCTCACCTCGATCCTCGGCGTGCAGGCGTTCATCATCGTCGGCGGCGTGATCCGCGTGGTCCCGTTGACCGGCATCACCTTGCCCTTCGTCAGCTACGGCGGCTCGTCGCTGATCTCCAACTACGTCCTGCTGGCCCTGCTGATCCGGCTCAGCGACTCCGGGGCCCGCCGCCTGCACGAGCTGCCCGACAGCCCGACGCCGGCCGAGCGCTGGGCCGCCCGTCGCCTCCGCCGCCGGACCCCGCACCTGGTCGGCGAGGGCCGGTGAACCGCCAGATCCGTCAGCTGGCCGGCGGCTTGATGGTCTGCTACGTCGTCCTGTTCGTCGCCCTCAACTACTGGCAGGTTGGCCAGGAGCAGGAGCTCAACGCCCGCTTCGACAACACCCGCGCCATCCGGCGCGAGTTCGAAGAGCCGCGTGGGCCGATCGTCACCACCGACGGCGTCATCATCGCCGAATCGATCGAGAACCCGCCCGAGAGCCAGTTCCGGTTCCGGCGCAACTACCCGACCGGCGAGCTGTACGCCCACATCTCCTGCTACTACACGTTCGCCTTCGGCTCCACCGGCGTCGAGCGCACCGAGAACGACGTGCTGACCGGCGCCACCGCGCAGCAGCAGCTGCGCGCCCTGCCCGGATTGATC
>JBPCJL010000094.1:0-4026 GCA_051005355.1 Ilumatobacteraceae bacterium | reverse complement strand
GCCGCCACCACCAGGATCGCCCCGTCGACCTGCGCCGCGCCGGTGATCATGTTCTTGATGTAGTCGGCGTGGCCCGGCATGTCGACGTGGGCGTAATGCCGGTTCTCGGTCTCGTACTCGATGTGGGCGATCGAGATCGTGATGCCGCGCGCCTTCTCTTCCGGCGCCTTGTCGATCGCATCGAACGGCGTGTACTGGGCCAACCCCTTCTCCGCCAGGGTCTTCGAGATGGCGGCGGTCAACGTCGTCTTCCCGTGGTCGATGTGACCCATCGTGCCCACGTTGACGTGCGGCTTCGTCCGCTCGAACTTCGCCTTACTCATCGCTACTCATGGCTCGTCAGACTCGCTTCCTGGCTGGAGTTGGGTTGTCAAAGAACGCTGCGGTGCGGGCGACTACTCGCCGCGCACCCGCTTGATGATCTCGGTGGCGATGCTCTCGGGTACCTGTTGGTAGCTGTCGAACTGCATCGTGTACGTCGCCCGGCCCTGGGTCCGGGAACGGAGGTCGGTACTGTACCCGAACATCTCCGACAGCGGCACGTGGGCCGTGACCACCTGCGTGTGGCCTCGCGCCTCCATGCCGCCGATGCGACCGCGCCGGCTGGACAGGTCACCCATGACGTCGCCCATGTACTCCTCGGGCGTGACGACCTCGACCGCCATGATCGGCTCGAGCAGCACCGGCCTGGCCTGCTCCGCCGCCTTGCGGTACGCCGCCTGGCCGGCGATCTTGAACGCCATCTCCGACGAGTCGACGTCGTGGTACTGGCCGTCGACGAGCGTCACCTTCACGTCGACCGTCGGGTAGCCGGCCAGCACGCCCGAGTCGAGCGCAGCCTGGATGCCATGGTTCGTCGGCTGGATGTACTCCCGGGGGATGCGCCCGCCGGAGATCTTGTCCTCGAACTCGTAGCCCTGGCCCGGGTTCGGCGCGACGTTGATCTTCACGACCGCGAACTGGCCGGTGCCGCCCGTCTGCTTGATGTGGCGGTACTCGATCGGGCCGACCTCCTTGGTCACCGTCTCGCGGTAGGCCACCTGCGGCTTGCCCACGGTTGCCTCGACGGCGAACTCGCGCTGCATCCGGTCGACCAGCACCTCGAGGTGCAGTTCGCCCATGCCGGAGATGACGGTCTGGCCGGTCTCCTCGTCGCTGCGGACGCGGAAGGTCGGGTCCTCGTCGGACAGCGACTTGAGGGCCTTGCCCAGCTTGTCCTGGTCGCTCTTCGTCTTCGGCTCGATGGCCACGTGGATGACCGGCTCGGGGAACTCCATGCGCTCCAGCACGATCGGGTCCTGGCGATCGCACAGCGTGTCGCCGGTGGTGGTGTCCTTGAAGCCGAGCCCGGCCACGATGTCGCCGGCGTAGGCCACGTCGACGTCCTCGCGCTGGTTGGCGTGCATGAGCAGGATGCGGCCGAGGCGCTCGCGACGCTCCTTGACCGAGTTGTAGACCTCGTCGCCCTTGTTGATCGTGCCGGAGTAGACCCGGAAGTAGGTCAGCTTGCCGAACGGGTCGGACACGAGCTTGAACGCCAGCGCCGAGAACGGCGCCTTGTCGTCGGGCTCCCGGGTGATCTCCTCGTCGCCGCGCAGGTTCGTGCCCTGCGTGGGCGGGATGTCGAGCGGGCTGGGGAGGTAGTCGACAACGGCGTCGAGCATCGGCTGAACGCCCTTGTTCTTGAACGCCGACCCCGTGAGCACGGGCACGAAGTGACCGGCCAGCGTGCCGATGCGGACGACCTTCTTCAGGTCGGCCTCGGTCAACGGCTCGTCGGCGAGGTACTTCTCGAGCACCTCGTCGTCCTCGCCGGCCACCGTCTCGAGCAGCCGCTGGCGCCAGTCCTCGGCCTCGGCCCGCTGGCCGGGGGCGATGTCCTCCTCGTGGTACTTGGCGCCCTTGTCGTCACCCTCCCAGATGATCGCCTTCATCTTCACCAGGTCGACCACGCCCTTGAAGCCCGCCTCGGACCCGATGGGCAGCTGGATGACGGCCGGGATGGCCTCCAGCCGGCTCTCGATCATCTCCACCGTGCGGAAGAAGTTGGCCCCGGTGCGGTCCATCTTGTTGACGAAGCACATGCGCGGGACGCCGTACTTGTTGGCCTGGCGCCACACGGTCTCCGTCTGCGGCTCGACGCCGGCCACCGAGTCGAACACGGCGACGGCGCCGTCGAGCACGCGCAGGGACCGCTCGACCTCGATCGTGAAGTCGACGTGACCGGGCGTGTCGATGATGTTGATGCGGTGGTCGTTCCAGAAGGCGGTCGTGGCGGCCGACGTGATCGTGATGCCACGCTCCTGCTCCTGCGCCATGTGGTCCATGACCGCCGCGCCTTCGTGGACCTCGCCGATCTTGTAGGTCTTGCCGGTGTAGTAGAGGATGCGCTCCGTCGTCGTGGTCTTGCCGGCATCGATGTGGGCCATGATGCCGATGTTCCGGTAGCGCTCGAGGGGGAACTCACGCTTGACCATGGGGTGATCTCTCTCTGAACCGGCCAGCGCCGGATGGACGAACGGACACACGAAGAACCCGGGTGACGAGCACCCGGGTCAGCGCCCGGAATGGGCGGAAGCCCAGGTTACCGGGGGGAGGCGTCGGCCGCACGGGTGATCCCGGTACCGGCGCGTGCGGCCTCCAGCTTGGAGGTGGTCAGCCGGGGCACGGCCCAGGCAGCCAGGGCGAGCTGGGCAATGCCGGCAACGAGCCAGGGCATCCGCAGTGCCCAGTCCCGCGACAGCGGGCCCTCGAGGACGACGACGAGCAACCCGCCGAGGGCGGCGCCGATCGGGATGACGCCCCACCCGAAGAACCGGTACACGCTGTTGACGCGGCCGAGCAGTCGATCGGGGATGACGGTCTGGCGGAAGCTGACCGTGATCACGTTCCACAGCACGCCCGTGTAGAGCCAGACGAAGAGCAGCAGGGCGGCGACGAGCCACGACGTGGTGAAGGCGATGAGGATCGAGGCCACGGCGCTGACCCACAGCGTGAGCGCCAGGGTCGTGCCCGACCCGACCCGCCGCGACACCCACGACGCCATCCACCCACCGACGATGCCGCCGATCGCCGAGACGATGGAGAACGCCGTGAACTCGGCCACGGACGTGTCGAGCACCTCCTGGGCGTAGATCACCAGCACGGCCGTGCTCATGTTGCCGAGGAGGTTCAGCCCGGCCAGCGCCAGAGCGAGCGTGCGGATCACGTCGTGGCGCCAGAGCCAAGAGAAGCCCTCGGCCAGCTCGCGGCGGAACGGCTGGCGCTGCGGGGCCGCAGTCACCGGCGGCGTGGCCGCGATGGCGAACACGAGGGCGGCGGAGGCGGCGAAGCTGGCGGCGTCGAAGAACACCGGGACGGCGAACGCGACGAGGAGCAGCAGCCCGGCCAGGGGCGGCCCGGCGAACTGGTTGGCGACCAGCTCGGCCGAGTACATGCGGCCGTTGGCGCGCTCGAGGTCGGTGGTGGCGACGATCGCAGGCAGGAACGTCTGGGCGCTGTTGTCGTAGATGACCTCGCACGTGCCGAGCAGCATCGTGGCCACGAGCAGGAACAGGTACAGCAGCCACTCGGTCCCGACGACCTGTTCGAGCTGGTCGGGCGCCGGGATCACGTCCTGGCGGGCGAGCACGGCGACGCCGACGATCGCCGTCAGCACGGCCCGGGCGGCGTTGGCGCCGATCATCAACCGGCGGCGGTCGTGGCGGTCGGTGTAGACGCCGGCGGGCAGCGTGAAGACGAGCCACGGCAGCCGCTGGGCGGCGGCGATCAGGGCGATCAGCAGTGGGTTGCGGGTGATCGCCGACGCCAGCCAGGGGTAGGCGATGACGCCGACGCCGTCGCCGAGGTTGGAGATCGTCGTGGCCGAGAACAGCTTGCGGTAGTCCGCTCCAAGCGTCTTCCGTTCTGTCCTCCGCAACCGACCGATCTCAGAATGTTGCGACGGACAGTTGGCCGATCCAAATGGAATCGCCGAGCAGTGCGATCAACTGTCCGTCGCAACCGCCACGCATCGGTCGGTTGCGG
>JBPCJL010000093.1:0-15196 GCA_051005355.1 Ilumatobacteraceae bacterium | reverse complement strand
CTCCGGCGCCAACGACTTGGCGTACTGCACGGCCTGGATCACCCCCTTGTTCACCGTGCCGACGAGCACCACGACGAGATGGGTCTTGCGCGCCGGCCGGTACGGCTCCTAGTTGGCGACGGCGTGGCGCACCTCCATGTAGTGGCGGTGGATCATCCGGAACGCGACGACGAGCGCAGGGATCAGCACGGCCGGGATCCACGCGCCCTCGGTGAACTTGGAGATCACCACCACGAGGGCGACGACGCCGGTGGCCACGCAACCGACCGCGTTGATCGCCAGCGACACCTTCCACCGGCCTTCTCGAAGTCGGCGGTGGTGGATGACCATGCCCGCCTGGCTGAGCGTGAAGCCCGTGAACACCCCGAACGCGTACAGCGGGATGAGCGCCGAGATGTTGCCCCCGAAGACGGCGATCAGGATCCCCGCCGTGATGGCGAGGAAGATGATCCCGTTCGAGAAGACGAGCTTGTCGCCGCGGTTGGCCAGCTGGCGCGGCAGGTACCCGTCCCGGGCGATGATCGACGACAGCCCGGGGAAGCCCTGGTACGCCGTGTTGGCGGCCAGGATCAAGATGGCGAACGTGGCCAGCTGGGTCAACCAGAACAGCACGTTCTTGCCGTCGTAGACGTGCTCGGCCATGAGCGAGATGCCGGTCGGGTCCCCTTCGGCCCGCAGCGGGACGAGCTTCGACGCGAGCACCGAGATGCCGATGAAGCACACGCCGAGGATCCCGGCCATCATCGCCAGCGTCTTGGAGGCGTTGACCGCGGCGGGCCGCCGGAAGGCCGGGACGCCGTTCGACACCGCCTCCACCCCGGAGAGCGCCACGGCGCCCGAGGAGAAGGCGCGCAGCAGCATCAGCAACCCGACCGCCCGCGTGCCCTCGGCCAGCTCCTGCGCCTCCTCGGACAGCTCGTCGACCGGGATCGCGCCCAGGTCCTGGAACCACACCTTGTACAGGCCGACGACGATCAGCACCACGAGCATGACGATGTAGAGGTAGGTCGGCGGGGCGAAGACCGTGCCCGACTCGCGCAGCCCGCGCAGGTTGGCCAGCGTCATGACGGCGATCAGGACGAGGCACAGTGGGACGCGCCATCGATCGTCGAACTCGAACGCCGACTGGATGGCCAGCACGCCGCCGGCGACGGACACGGCGACGGTGAGGATGTAGTCCGTCATCAGCGACGCCCCGGCCACCAGCGACGGCGTGTCGCCGAGGTTCTCCCGGGACACGACGTAGGCGCCGCCGCCCGACGGGTAGGCGTGGATCGTCTGGCGGTACGACAGCACCACGATCACCAGCAGCACGGCGACGATGATCGAGATGGGAACCAGATCGGTGAACGCGGCCACGCCGATGCCGGCCTGCGTCACGAGCACGATGAGGATCTCGTCGGTGGCGTAGGCGGTCGAGGAGATGGCGTCAGAGGCGAAGATCGGCAGCGCCACCCGCTTCTTCAGCTTCTGGTGGCCTTCCTCGGACGTCGCGATCGGCTTGCCGAGAAGGATCCGCTTGGCGACCGAGACCATCGATCGAAATCTACGACCCGCCGGCCGGACGCCCGTGCCATCGCCCGGCCGTAAGCTCCGCGCCGTGCACGTCGTGGTCGTCGGGTGCGGACGGGTCGGATCATCTCTCGCCCACGCCATCCTCGGCGCCGGGCACACGGTGGCGGTCGTCGATCGGCGCAGCGAGGCCTTCGCCCGCCTCGGTCCCGACTTCGCCGGCCAGACGGTCGAGGGCATCGGGTTCGACCGGGATCGGCTCGTCGAGGCCGGCATCGAACAGGCCACGGCGCTGGCCTCGGTGACGAACGGCGACAACTCCAACGTGCTCATCGCCCGCGTGGCCCGGGAGACCTTCGGCATCGAGCACGTCGTGGCTCGCATCTACGACCCCCGGCGCGCCGCCATCTACCAGCGTCTCGGACTCACCACGGTCGCCACCGTCGCCTGGACCACCGACCAGGTGCTGCGCCGCCTCATGCCGTCGGAGACGCCGCCCGAGTGGACCGACCCGAGCGCCAGCGTGGCCTTGGTCGAGCGCGCCGCGCCGACGCTCTGGGCCGGCCGGCCGCTCTCCGAGCTGGAGGAGGTGGTCGGGGGGCGCGTCGTCGCCGTCGGCCGGCTCGGCAAGGCCATCGTGCCGACGGCGAGCACCAGCGCGCAGCAGGGCGACCTGCTGTACCTGAGCGTCCCCTCCGAACGGATCGGTGCGCTCGATCGTTCGTTGACGTCCGGACCGCGAGGTCACTGACGTGCGCGTCGTGATCGCCGGCGGCGGCAGCGTTGGCCGCTTCATCGCCGAGCAGCTGCACGGCGCCGGTCACGACGTCGTGATCGTCGACAACGACGCCAGTGTCGTCAAGCACCACGTGCGGGCGAAGGACCCGCCCGGCGTGCCGTGGCTCGAGGCCGACGCCTGCGAGGTGTCGTCACTCGATCGGGCCGGTCTCGGCGAGGCCGACATCGTGGCTGCGGTCACCGGCGACGACGAGGACAACCTCGTGATCTCGCTGCTGTCGAAGCAGGAGTTCGGCGTTCCACGCGTCGTGGCCCGCGTCAACAACCCGAAGAACGAGTGGATGTTCAACGACCAGTGGGGCGTCGACGTCAGCGTGTCGACACCGCACCTGCTGACCGCGCTCGTCGAGGAGGCGGTGAGCGTCGGATCGTTCATCCGCCTACTGTCGTTCGAGGGCGGCAAAGCGAAGTTGGCCGAGGTGACGCTGGCCGACGGCTCGCCCGCCGACGGTCACGCCATCGTCGACCTCGGCTTTCCCCGTGATGCCACCGTCGTTGCGGTGCTGCGGGCCGAGCGGCTGATCGTCCCGCGTGGCGACACCGTGCTCCGCGTCGGCGACGAGGTGGTGGTCCTCGTGACCGACGACTCGGAGGCCGACGTGCGCAATGTCCTCATCGCCGATGGCGGGCGGGTGGTCGACGGCGATCGGGGCATCGGCATCGACCGCGCCGTCGGCGGTTGACGCGCCGTCAGGCGACGAGGGTGTAGGCGGGGTTGTAGACGACGATCCGGTCGCGGTCGCGCATCGCCACGCCCTCGAGGATCGCCGCCCGCCCGTGATCGAGGCCGGGGATCGAGCGGCGCCCGGTGAAGATGGCGACGATCGTCCCCGTACCGTCGTGGATCACGATCTCCAGGTTGGGAGTGCCGGTCCGCGGGGTCAGGATCACGCGCTTGACCTCCCCGGCCACGCGCACGGGGACGCGGAGGGTCAGCTCGCCGAGCGGCGTCAGCCCGAGCCCGCGAAACCGGTCCTGCAGGCGCGTCCGGTCCAGGTCCTGCATCGACGCCCGCAGCCGGGAGCGCAGCGACGGCTTCTCCGGCTTCTCCATCGGTGGCAGCGTATTGGCCGCCGGGCATCACGGGTCCGTCCCTCTACCCTGTGGGGTCTGTGAAGAGCGCCGTCGAGCCCCTCGAGGGGCACAGGGTCAAGGTGTCGGTCAACATCGACGAGGCAGAGTTCGACCGGGACATCGACCAGGCGTTCCGCAAGATCGCCCGCGAGGTCCGGCTGCCTGGCTTTCGGGCCGGCAAGGCGCCGCGCCGGGTGCTCGAGGCGCGCATCGGGTTGGCGCCGGCGCGTGAGCAGGCATTGCGTGATGCCATCCCGACCTACCTGGCGCGCGCCGTGCGGGAGCACGACGTCGACCTGATCGCCACGCCGGAGGTCGAGGTGACCGGGGGAGCGGAGTCCGGCCCCGTCGACTTCGACGCCACTTGCGAGGTGCGACCCGAAATCACCGTGGCGGGCTACGGCGGGCTGCGGGTCGAAATGCCAAACCCGGAGCCGACCGACGATGAGGTCGACGACGCGCTGCGGAGCCAGCTGCGCCGCCACGGCGAGCTGGCCGACGTCGACCGGCCAGCGGCGCGCGGCGACCTCGTCGTGGTCGACGTCGCCGCCTCGCGCGACGGCGAGGACGTCCCCAGTTACTCGACGGAGGACTGGTCCTACGAGATCGGGCAGGGCTTCCTCAGCGAGGACTTCGACGACCAGCTCGTCGGTGCCTCGGCTGGTGACCACGTCACGTTCACGACGACGCCGATCCGGGCCGACGAGCCGGCCGACTTCATCGTCGACGTGCAGCGAGTGCAGGAGCTCGTGCTGCCCGAGGTCTCCGACGAGTGGGTGGCCGAGCACGTGGCCGAGTTCGACACCGAGGCCGACTGGCGCACCGCCACTCGCCAGCGCCTGGGCACGATGAAGCTGCAGCAGGTGCAGCGCGAGCTGGTCGGGCGTGTCACCGCGGCGCTGACCGAACTGACCGAGATCGAAGCCCCGGAGTCCCTCGTGCAGAGCGACCTGCAGCAACGGGTGCGGGGGACCGTCGGCCAGCTGCAGGCCCAGGGCATCGACCTCGAGCAGTGGATGTCCGTCACGGGCCAGGACCCGGCGTCGTTCGTCGAGGGCCTGAAGGGCGCCTCCGAGCAGGCCGTCCGGGTCGACTTGGCGCTCCGTGCCGTCGCCCAGGCCGAGGCCATCGACGCCGACGAAGGAGACCTGGCCGCCGAGTACGAACGCCTGGCCCTGCGCACCGGCGAGAAGCCCAACCAGCTCCGCAAGGCCTACGAGCGCAACGATCTGGTGCCCGAGCTGGCGGCGCAGATCCGCACCGCCAAGGCGCTCGACTGGCTGCTGCACCACGTCGACTTCGTCGACCCGGACGGGGTGCCGCTCGACCGCGACGTCGTCCTCGGCCACACCCACGACGACGACGACCACCACGACGACCACGTCCACGACCACCACGACCACGCCGCCGACGCCGCAGACCCCGCCGACGTCGACGCCCCCGAGACGGAAGCTGTCCCCACGTGATGAACCCGCAGAACTACCTCGTCCCCAACGTCGTCGAGCAGACCAGCCGCGGCGAGCGGGCCTACGACCTCTACAGCCGGCTGCTCAAGGAGAACATCATCTTCCTGCAGACGCCGATCGACGACCAGATCGCCAGCCTGATCTGCGCCCAGCTGATCCACCTCGAGTCGGAGAACCCCGACAAGGACATCAACATCTACATCAACAGCCCCGGCGGTGACATCACCTCGCTGTTCGCCATCTACGACACGATGCAGTTCATCCGCAACGACATCGCCACCATCTGCCTCGGCCAGGCGGCGTCGGCGGCGGCGGTGCTGCTGGCGGCGGGCACAAAGGGCAAGCGTCTGGCCCTGCCGCACTCGAGGATCCTGCTCCACCAGCCGCACGGTCATGTCGGCTACGGACAGGTCACCGACCTGGAGATCGCGGCCAGGGAGATCCTGCGCATGCGCGACCTGCTCGACGAGCTGTTGGCCAAGCACACCGGCCAGCCGGTCGAGCGGGTCAACGCCGACACCGACCGCGACTTCGTGATGGAAGCGGACGAGGCCCTCGCGTATGGCATCATCGACGCCGTGATCGAATCTCGAGACCTGGCCGACAAGTCCGGCGCGATCCGCTGATCGACCGGCAGTAGGGGACGACCATCGTGGCGAAGTTCGGGGACACGGGCGAGCTGCTGAAGTGCTCGTTCTGCGGGAAGTCGCAGAAGCAGGTGCGCAAGCTGATCGCCGGCCCCGGCGTCTACATCTGCGACGAGTGAATCGACCTCTGCAACGAGATCATCGAGGAAGAGCTCACCGAGACCACCGAGCTCAGCTTCGACCACCTGCCCAACCCGCGTGAGATCAGGTCCTTCCTCGACGACTACGTCGTCGGGCAGGAGGAGGCGAAGAAGATCCTGTCGGTGGCGGTGTACAACCACTACCGGCGCATCCAGTACCAGCAGTCGATGGCGGTCGGCCGGCGCGACGAGGTCGAGCTGGCCAAGTCGAACATCCTGCTGCTCGGCCCGACCGGGTGCGGCAAGACCCACCTGGCCCAGACGCTGGCTCGGCTGCTCAACGTGCCGTTCGCCGTGGCCGATGCGACTGCCCTCACCGAGGCCGGGTACGTCGGCGAGGACGTCGAGAACATCCTCCTCAAGCTGATCCAGGCCGCCGACTTCGACGTGAAGCGGGCCGAGACGGGGATCATCTACATCGACGAGATCGACAAGATCGCCCGCAAGAGCGAGAACCCGTCGATCACGCGGGACGTGTCGGGGGAGGGCGTCCAGCAGGCGCTGCTCAAGATCCTCGAGGGGACGCAGGCATCGGTGCCGCCGCAGGGCGGGCGCAAGCACCCGCACCAGGAGTTCATCCAGATCGACACCACGAACGTGCTGTTCATCCTGGGTGGTGCGTTCTCCGGGCTGGAGCAGATCATCGAGAGCCGGATCGGTCACAAGGGTGTCGGCTTCCACGGCACTGTCAAGTCGCGGACCGAGCGGGATCCGGGTGAGCTGTTCACCAGGGTGCTGCCGGAGGACCTCGTGAAGTACGGGATGATCCCGGAGTTCATCGGCCGGCTCCCGACCATGGGAGCGGTGCGCTCGCTCGACCAGAACGCGCTGGTGCGCATCCTCACCGAGCCGAAGAACGCGCTGGTGCGCCAGTACCAGAAGGTCTTCGAGTTCGAGGACGTCGAGCTGGAGTTCACCGAGGAAGGGCTGGAATCGGTCGCCGACCAGGCGCTGCTGCGCGGTACCGGCGCTCGGGGGCTGCGGGCGATCCTCGAAGAGGTCCTGCTGAACACGATGTACGACCTGCCGGGCCGCACCGACGTGGGCAAGGTGGTCATCGACACCGAGACGGTGCTGGAGAAGGTCAACCCGACGCTCGTGCCGCGCCAGGCCGCCCGGGCCACTCGGCCGCGCCGCGCCGCCAGCTAGGCGAGGTGTCGGGTGGCTGACAGACAGCCGCCACAGGATCGGCCAAATGGGACCAGGAGGACACATGAGACTGAATCGACGCGGGTTCCTGACGGCGAGCGGCACGGTGTCGCTGGCGGCACTGCTGGCGGCGTGCGGGTCGGACGACGACGAAGGCGGCGGTTCGGCGACGACCGTGGCGGGCGGGATCGATCGCGGCTCCGGTGGGTCGACGACGACCGCGGCGGCTGCTGGTCCACTGCCGGTGATGGACGACGAGACGATGGAGACGCTCGACCGCATCTTCGCCGAGCAGTTCGAGGCCACCGGACTGATCGGGCTGGCCGGCGCAGTGCGCATCGGTGATGGTGTGTGGACCGGCACGACGGGCGTCCGCAACCTGGAGAGCGAGGAGCCGTTCACCCCTGACGACTTCGTGCGCATCGCCAGCATCTCTAAGACGTTCACGGCCACCGCCGTGCTCCAGCTCGTGGACGAGGGCCTGCTGGCACTCGACGACCTCCTCGAGATGTACGTGCCGGGTGTGATCAACGGCGACGTGGCGACGCTGCGCGACCTGCTGGCGATGCAGTCCGGCATCCCGGACTTCACCGCCAACGAAGCGTTCCTCCAGCGGTTCACGGCCGACCCGACACTGCCGTGGACGCCCGAGGACACGCTGGCCGTCATCGCCGAGGCGCCGGGGCCCGACTTCGCGCCCGGAGACAAGGTGGCGTACTGCGACTCCAACTACTTCCTACTCGGGCAGGTGATGCAGGCCGTCACCGGCGTCCCCGCAGGCGAGACGATCACGACCAAGATCATCGAGCCATTGGGGCTGACGTCGACGTCGTATCCGACGGACGTGACCATCCCGGACCCACACCCGACGGGATACGTGCCGGACCTCGGCGACGATCCCGGTGCGCCGTTCGACAACCAGGCTCGTCCTCCGACTGTCGTCGACGAGGTCAACCCGGCCGTCCCGTCCACCGCGGGGGCGATCATCTCCAAGCTCGCCGACGTGCAGCGCTGGGGGACCGAGCTGGTCGAGGGCACGTTGCTGTCGCCCGAGACGCAGGCCGAGCGCCTGCAGTTCCGGCGCTTCGACGGCCAGGCGATCAACTTCGGCTACGGGTTGGGGCTGACCAACCTCAACGAGTTCCTGGGCCACGACGGCGCCATCTTCGGCTTCAGCTCGGTCGTGTTCACGCGGCCGGAGACGGACACCCAGTTCGCCTTCGTCGCCAACGAGTCGACCAACTCGACGACGCCGACGTTGACCGTCGCGCTGGCGATGATCCAGGAGCTGTACCCCGACCAGCTCACGTAGCCTTCGACGGTGAACTACGCGGGGGCGCTCGCCTACCTGGACGAGCACGCCTCGTACGAGAAGACGGGGCACCTCACGTCACCGTCGCTCGAGGCGATCAGCCGGTTGGTCGAGGCGATGGGGGAGCCGCAGCGGGCGGCGCCGGTCATCCATCTGACGGGGACGAACGGCAAGGGTTCGACGGCGCAGATGATCACCCGCCTGCTCGTCGCCCAGGGACTCACGGTCGGCATGTACACGAGCCCGCACCTGGAGCGGATCAACGAACGGCTGACCCGCAACGGTGAGCCGATCAGCGACGAGGAGTTCGCCGAGCAGGTGGCGGCGATCGCCGACCTGGAGGGGCTGACCGGCATCCGGCCGACGTACTTCGAGGCCTGCACCGCGGCCGCGTTCCGCTGGTTCGCGGACATCGCCGTCGACGTCGCCGTGGTGGAGGTCGGCCTGCTCGGGCGGTGGGACGCCACGAACGTCGTCGATGCGCAGGTGGCGGTGGTGACCAACATCGGGATGGACCACGACGACCTGGCCGGGCCGACGCTGGCCCACATCGCGGCCGAGAAGGCGGGGATCATCAAGCCGGGGTCGGCGGCGGTGATCGGGGAGACGCGGCCCGACCTCGTGGACGTGCTCTCGGCGCCGCCGGCGGCCACCCGACTCCTGCGCGACGTCGATTTCGAGACGGTGGGCAACCAGCTTGCCGTCGGCGGTCGAATGGTCGACATCCGCACCCCGACCACTATCTACCCCGAGGTCTTCGTGCCACTGCACGGTGCCCACCAGGGGGACAACGCGGCGCTGGCGCTCACGGCGGCCGAGGCGTTCTTCGCTGCGCCGCTCTCGTCCGAGGTCGTCGAGGAGGGCTTCGCGGCCGTCGAGATGCCGGGACGGTTCGAGGTGCTCGGTCGGCAGCCGCTGGTGATCGTGGACGGCGCCCACAACCCGGCTGGCGCCGACACCTGCGCCCAGGTGTTCTTCGACGACTTCGCCCCGGAGGGCCGGCGCACCCTGGTCGTCGGGACGCTGCGCGAGCCGGAGGGCATGCTGGAGGCGCTGCGGGCCGACGAGTTCGACGTGGTGTACGCCTGCACCGCCCCGTCGCCGCGCGGGGTCCCGGCGGCGGAGGTGGCCAAGGCGGCGCGCGCCGTCGGGTGTGATGAGGTGCTGGTCGTCGACACGGTGGCCGAGGCATGCCGACGGGCCATCGACACGGCCGGCGCCGACGACGCCGTCCTCGCCACCGGCTCGTTGTACGTCGCCGGCGCGGCGAGACAGGCCTTCAAGGCCCTCGCCCGCTAGCCGAGGGTTTCTGGGCGCCGTTTCCGCCAAACGACCAACTGGGCGCCCGTTCCGCCAGGTGTCGTCAGAGACGGCGCCCAGTTGACGCCAACGTTCCGTTTGGGCGCAGTGCGGACACCCAGGCCGGGTGTGGACCTTCGCGCACTCGACCCGTTCGCTCGAGATCACCACGGGCTCGTCACCCGCAGGGCGACCTTGCGGGCCGGGTTCTCCGAGCGGTCGTGGTACCGAGCCATCGAGCAGGGACAGCTCGAGCTGCTCCACCCGAAGGTGGCTCGCATGTACGGCGTTGCGCCAACACCGAACCAGGCGATCTGCGCGGCGGTCCTGGCCGCCGGACCGGGCGCCATGGCCTCGCATCGCTCAGCGGCGTGGCTATGGGGCATTCCCTCGACACCTGACGATCCCGTCGACGTGCTCATCGGCCAGCGGACTCGCAAGGCGGCGGTCGTCGGCGCCGAGGTGCACCGTCCACGCGATCTGCTCGACCTGACGCCCGTGCGGCGGACGAACATCCCGACCACGAACATCCTGCGCACCCTCTGCGACCTGGGTGCGCTCGACCCGGCAATGGTGCCGGGGGCCGTCGGCCACGTCGTGACCACCGGGATGGCGTCGCCCGTCGCGCTCTGGCGGGCCATCGTCCGCCACAGCCGGAGGGGCCGGCCGGGTGTCGCCCCGCTGCGGGCCGCGCTGGCCGACTGGGTGCTCGACGGCAAGCCCGTCGACAGCGTCCTGGAGCCGGCGATGCGCCAGCTCCTCGCCCGTTATGGCCTGCCTCCGGCCGAGTTCCATCCCATCGTGTGCGGGTTCGAAGTCGACTTCCGCATCATCGACAGTCCCATCATCCTCGAGTGCGACGGGTGGGCGACCCACGGCCTCGACAGGACCCAGTTCGAGAAGGACCGGACGCGTGATGCCGAACTGGCCGCCGCCGGCCACATCGTTCTGCGCTTCACGTACCGGGGCATCGTGCGCCGACCGGGGCGGGAGGCCGACCGCATTCGCCGCAACGTCGTCCAGTGGGCGCCGCAGCTCCTGGTGGCGTGAACTGGGAGCGTTCTCCGCCAGCGCCTGGCAGAGAGGGCGCCCAGTTGGCCGTTTGGCGGAAACGGCGCCCAGAAACCCTTGGCCAGCGGGAGTGGACCGGAGTGTGGCGGGGCGCACCGGGGGTGGCGGTAGGGTCGTGGTTCGTGCCTGATCGGACGTTGGTGTTGCTCAAACCCGACGCCGTCGAGCGGGGGTTGGTCGGGGCCATCCTCGCTCGGTTCGAGGCCAAGGGCCTGCGGATCGTCACCCTCGAGCTGCGCACGCTCGACGACGCGATCCTCGCCCGCCACTACGCCGAACACGTCGACAAGCCGTTCTACGGCGACCTCGTGGCCTTCATGAGCCGGGGACCCGTGGTCGCCCTGGTGCTGGAGGGCCCCGAGAACACCTGGGAGGTCGTGCGCACCCTCATGGGCGCCACCAACCCCCGCAACGCCGCACCGGGGACGATCCGCGGCGACCTCGGGATCGAGGTGACCGAGAACCTCGTGCACGGCAGCGATTCCGCAGAATCAGCGGCGCGAGAGGTCACCACCTTCTTCCCCGATCTGTAACATTCGACGATCACGAGCAGCCAGGGGCAGCGGACGCGAATGGCCCCTCGAAGGAGTGCCGGCATGGCTCGAAACAACCCGCTCAGCTTCGGCCGTGACCTCGCCATCGACCTCGGGACCGCCAACACCCTGATCTACGTGAGAGGCCAGGGCATCGTCCTCGACGAGCCGTCGGTCGTGGCGATCAACATCAACGACGGCCGCCCCGTCGCCGTCGGCCTCGAGGCCAAGCGGATGATGGGCCGCACGCCCAACCACATCAAGGCCATCCGCCCCCTCAAGGACGGCGTGATCGCCGACTTCGAGGTGTGCGAAAAGATGCTGCGCTACTTCATCCAGCGCGTCCACGCCAGCCGCTGGAGCAAGCCGCGCATGGTCATCTGCGTGCCGTCGGGCATCACCGGCGTCGAGCAGCGCGCCGTGCAGGACGCCGCCGAGTACGCCGGCGCCCGCAAGCCGGTGCACATCATCGAGGAGCCGATGGCGGCGGCGATCGGCTCCGACCTGCCGGTGCACGAGCCGTCCGGCAACATGATCGTCGACATCGGTGGCGGCACCACCGAGGTGGCGGTGATCTCGCTCGGCGGCATCGTCACAGCCCAGTCCGTGCGCATCGCCGGCGACGAGCTGGACGACGCCATCATGCAGTACGTCAAGAAGGAGTTCTCCCTGGCCATCGGCGATCGCACCGCCGAGGAGATCAAGATCCAGATGGGCTCGGCGTGGCCGATGGAGGAGGAGCTGACCGCCGACATCCGCGGTCGCGACCTCATCAGTGGCCTGCCGCGCACCATCCAGCTGACCACCGAGCACATCCGCGAGTCCCTCGCCGAGCCCGTGTCGGCGATCGTCGATGTCGTGAAGACCACGCTCGACAAGACACCGCCAGAGCTGGCCGCCGACATCATGGAGGACGGCATCACCATCACCGGCGGCGGCGCCCTGCTCGGCGGCTTCGACGAACGGCTCTCCCACGAGACGGGCATGCCGATCCGCATCGCCAACGAGCCGCTCTACAGCGTTGTCATCGGTTCTGGCCGCGCCCTCGAGAACATCGACGCCATGCGCAGCCTGATGTCCCTCGGCGGCAATGAGTAGTCGCGCCCGTACCGACTGACGCATGCCGATCTACACGCCGGGACGGCGCCGGGCGATCCTGCTGCTGCTGCTGACGTCCGCGCTCCTGCTCACCCTCGACCTGCGCGGCACGGCCATCCTCGACACCGCCCGCGAGGGCTTCCAGCGGGCGATGGAGCCGTTCGAGGCGGCCGCCGACGTCGTGACCAGGCCGGTGCGTGACGCCTGGCGGGGCATCATGGACTACGAGGAGCTGCAGCAGGAGAACCTGGCGCTCAAGGAGCAGCTCGACGGGCAGCTCTCCGACCAGGTGGCCGGCCGGGCCTACATCCAGGCCTACCAGGAGCTGCTGGCGCTGAACCAGCTCCCGTCGCTCAGTGACTACAACACCGTCACGGCCGCCGTGGAGGGTCAGAGCCCCGGCAACCTCGACCAGATCATCGAGATCAACAAGGGCCGCAACGACGGCATCGAGGTCGGGATGGCCGTCGTCAACGCGGCAGGGCTGGTCGGCAAGATCACCGCCCCGCTGCTGCCCGACCGGGCCTTCGTGCTCCTGATCACCGACCCGAAGTACGTCATCAACGTCAAGGTGCTCGCCCCGCCGCCGCCGACCACCACCACGACCACCATCCCGGGACCGCCGACCGCCGTGCCGCTCCCCGGCGAGACGACCACGACGTCGTCGAGCACGACCACCACGTCGACCACGACCAGCACCACGTCGACCACGCTGCCGCCCTTGACCGAACCCCTGGCCCCCGGCGAGACCACCTCGTCGACGTCGTCGACGACCACGATCCCGGCCACCACGACCACGAACCCCCAGCGCGACACCGGCCGGATGAGCGGCCAGGGTCCCGACCGTTTCCCCCAGATCGACTTCCTCCAGGACACTCCGACCTTCGGCCGTCCGGTGCTCGGCGACGTCGTGCTGACCGCTGGCGGGACGACTGGGCTGGCGCCGCCCGACATCCCCGTGGGCACGGTGGGCAACGTCATCGCCCGGTCCACCGCCGACGGCCCGCTGCTCGAGGTGACACCCCTGGCCAGCCTCGACGAGCTGCAGTTCGTACGGGTCGTCCTCTACAAGCCGACGGCCGAGGTCGAACCGCCCATCGACACCCAGGCCGGTGACTGAGTGCTGGCCTCACTCGTCCAGGGTCCGCTGCTGCGCCTGATCGCCGTCGGCGTCGTGCTGCTCGCCCTGCAGCGGACGCTGTTCACGGACATGACGCCCGGCGGCGTCGTGGTCCAGGTGATGTTGGCGCTGGCCGCCGCCGCCGGCGCGTCGAGCGGGCCCCAGGGGGGCGCGTTGGCCGGATTCGTGCTCGGGCTGATGTACGACCTGGGGACGAACACGCCCCTCGGTTCGTCGTCGATCACCATGGGCCTGGCCGGCTTCGTCGCCGGCTACGCGGTGTCGCTCACCCCCGAGCCGAGGTGGTGGCTGGCCGCGCTGTTCACTGGACTCGGTGCGGCCGCCGGCGAGGCCGCGGTCCCGGCTGTGCGGGCCTTCGTCGGCGAGGAGCAGGCCGTCGGGCCGAGGTACGGCACGACCGTGGCCGTCGTGGCGGCGGCGGCCATCGTGCTCAGCCCGCTGCTCGTCCCGCTCGGCCGGTGGTGCATGCGGATCAAGCGCACCGAGTGGCGGGCCCTGCCCGAGAAGCCCGCCTGATGTCGGGAGCCATGCGACCACACCGTGACACCCAGGGAGCAGACTGCACCCATGGCTGCTGACAAGCGTGCTGCCCGCCTGGGCGTGCTGGCGCTCGTGGCCACGCTGCTGTTCGGCGCCATCGGCGCCCGGTTGTGGTTCGTCCAGACCGTGCAGGCCGACTCGCTGCAGGCCACGGTGGACCAGAGCAAGGTGCGCCGCGTCCCGCTGATCCCCGAGCGCGGTCGCATCTTCGACGCCTGGGGCCGCATCCTCGCCGACAACGACCGGCTGCTCACCGTCAGCGTCGACTGGGAGGTGCTGCGCCGGGACACCGACCGGGCCGAGCTGTTCAGCCGCCTGTCGGGCTGGCTGGAGATGCCGGTCGAGGAGATGGAGGAGCGCTACGACAGCGACGACTACAGCCGCTACCGGCCGATGCCGTTGAAAGAAGGCGTCGACGAGCCGGTGGCCATCGGCCTCGGTGAGCGGGCCGAAGACTTCCCCGGCGTGACCGTCGAGACGGATTGGGAGCGCACGTACCCGTACGCCCCGATGGCCAGCCATGTCGTCGGTTACATGGGCGCCATCACCAAGGAGGACGCCGATCGCTACCGCGAGCTCGGCTACGACGTCAGCAAGGGTGGGGAAGACGTCGGGCGCAGCGGCGTCGAACTGAGCATGGAACAGGTGCTGCACGGCCAGTGGGGTGAGCGCATCGTGGAGATCGACGCCCGCAACCGGATCGTGCGGGAGATCAGCCGGACCGAGCCCGTCAACGGCAACGACATCCAGCTGTCGATCGACCTCGGCCTGCAGCAGTACGCCGAGCGAGCGCTGCAGACCCAGCTGCAGTTCCGGCGCCAGTTCTTCACCAATAACTACCTCACTGCCCCCGACGGCGTGCGGACGCCGTTCGACCTCGCGCAACCGGAGGCCGTGCCGTACAAGGCGCCGGCCGGCTCGGTGATCGTGATGAACCAGGTCACCGGCCAGATCAGCGCCATGGCCAGCTACCCGACCTTCGACAACCGCTGGTTCTCCGCCGAGGTCGGGTCGGAGAAGTTCGATCAGTTGTTCCCCACCCCGGTTCCCGGTGGTCCAGAGGTCGACCCCGACCTGTCCAGCCTGGCCAACCGGGCCATCCAGGGCCAGTACAACATGGGCTCGGCGTTCAAGGTCTTCGTCGCCTACGCCGCGCTGGCCACCGGGTTGATCCGCGCCGACACCGAGTACGACGACCAGGGGACCTACAAGCTCCAGCGGGTTGATCCGAAGCTCTGCGCGGAGGGTGTGAAGTGTGAATACCGCAACTCCCTGTGCGGCGACGGCGCGCCCTGCCGCTACGGGCTGGTCGACCTGCCGGTCTCGCTGGCCGTCTCCAGCGACGCCTACTACTACAGGCTGGGCGAGGAGTTCTACTATGCCCCCGGCACACAGCTGCAGGACCAGGTGCGCCAG
>JBPCJL010000092.1:0-3203 GCA_051005355.1 Ilumatobacteraceae bacterium | reverse complement strand
GGTGGATGGCCTCCCGTGCGTTGAACTGCATGACGTAGCGGAGGCGGTAGGCCATCGAGACGGCATAGGCGGCCTGTTCGGGGAAGTCGTCGTGGAGGGCGTCGTGTAGCCGGGCCGAGCGGTGCATCGCCTCGTCGAAAGCGGCCGTCTGGCCGGCCTCGTCGACCAGCTCCGGGCGGACGAAACCGAGGTCCGGGTTGAGCCGCTGCCACTCGATGGTCAGGAGGCGGTGGCGCTGGAGATCGCGGAAGGCGCCGTAATCGGAGAGCACGTCGAAGCGGTAGTCGATGCGCTCGAAGGCCCGGCCGGGCTTGTGGCGGCGGTTCTCGCGCTCGCCGACGTACGCCCGCACCAGCGCCAGGCGTTCGGCGGCCCCGAGCTTGGAGACGCGGTCCAGCAGCTGCTGCTCCGGCAGGCGCGAGTGCGGGTAGCAGATCGCGGCCAGGAGCTTGTTCTCGGCATCCGGGTCGAAGTCGACGAGCGTCACCGCAGGCGCCGGGTCGACCGGTTCGGCCTCGAACAGCGAGTCGACCAGCTCGGCCGTGCGCTGGCGCGTCGTGGCGAGGTAGTTCGACCAGCGCAGCCCGCGCTCGGTCACGTCGACGCGACGCAGGAAGCTCGGGATGACCTTGCGCAGCTCGTGGAGTATCAGGTCGCCGTAGTCGCGGGCTTCGGGCAAGGGGTGGGCGCGCAGGCGCAGGAGCAGCGCTTCGAAGGCCTGGCCGCTGCCGTAGATGCCGACGTTCGACTGCGTGGCGGCGGGGAGGATCCCTCGCGACGCATCGAGCGCTTTGGCTCTGGTGGCCTGGCGGAACACGAAGTCGCTGTCACTCGGGTCGCGCGTCACCGTCGCCCGCACGTGGTCGGTGACCCCGGCCAGCACGAAGCTGTAGGTGTCGAACAGGCGGTCCATGTCGCCGACGTAGCGGGCGCCGACCCGGCTCTCGAGCACGGCGCGATCGCGAAAGTAGCGATAGCGACCGCCGAGCCGGCTGTCGTAGGCGATGTAGCGCGTGCTCTGCTCGAGGTAGCTCATCAGGCGACCCCACTCGAGCACCTTGGTCAGGACGTTGGAGGCCTGCTCGCAGGCGAGGTGCACACCGCCCAGCTGGGCCACGGAGTCGTCGCCGTACTCGACGAAGACCTTCTCGTAGAGATCCTCGGCGCGCTGCAGGCCGACGGTGGCGTCGATGCTGTGGTCGCCGGAGATGTCGAGGTCGCCGACGAACTCGTCGAGGAACAGCCGGCGCAGGCTCTTGGGGCTGCGGCTGTAGCGGGCGAACAGGGCGCCTTTGACCACCTCGGGCAGGTTGACGAGGGCGAACACCGGCCCGTCGAGGTTGGTGAAGTACCGCCGCAGCACCGAGGACTCCTCCGAGGAGAAGTCCTCGGCGAGGTACGCGACCACGGCCGGCGATGATACGGATCCGGGCGCGCCGCCCGGGTGATCCGCCTCAGTGCCGGAGCACGAGCTTGCCGAGCTGTTCACCAGCCTCGAGGCGGGCCAGTGCGGCCGGGTAGTCGGCCAGCGGGAGGACCTGGTCGACGTGCACGTCGAGCCCGTTGGCGACCAGCGCCGTCACTTTGGCGAACTCCTGATAGCTGCCCATCGACGAGCCGATCACCTCGAACTGTTTGAAGAACAGTCGGGGCAGGTCGAGCTGGACCTTGGCGCCGGACGTCCCGCCGCAGACCACGAGCCGGCCGCCGGGCTTCAGGGCGCGCACCGACCTGTCCCAGGTCGCCGCGCCGACGCTCTCGACGACCACGTCGGCCTGCACCGGCCAGCGTTCGTCGCCGGAGTCGATCGTTCGCGTTGCGCCCATCTGCAGTGCGGCGTCCCGCTTGGCGGCGCTGCGGCTGGTGGCGACGACCTCGGCGCCGAGGTGGCGGGCGATGGCCATGGCGGCGCAGGACACGCCGGCGCCGATCCCGACCACGAGGACGGTGTGCCCGGCGCGCAGCCGGGCGCGGCGCAGCATGCGATAGGCGGTCAGGGTCGCCAGCGGGTAGGCCGCGCACTCCTCCCAGGAGCGACCGGCCGGACGGGCGAAGATGTTGCGGGCGGGGGCGACGGCGTGCGTGGCGTGACCGCCCCACACGTGCTCGCCGTAGATGGCGAAGCCGGGCCCCATCGGGCTGTCGTTGCCGAGGGCGACGATGTCGGCGACCGGTGACACACCGGGGTTCACGACGACCTCGTCGCCGACGGCGATCCCATCCACGGCGTCGCCGACGGCGTCCACGATGCCGGCGACGTCGCAGCCGGGGACGTGGGGCAGCGGAGGCTTGGGCATGCCGCGAGTGACCCACAGGTCCATGTGGTTGAGGGCGCTGGCGGCGACCTCGACGCGGACCTCGTCGGATGCGAGGTCGGGCAAGTCGATCGTCCCCCAACGGTAGTTGCCGGGCGACTCGTCCAGGATCCAGGCGTTCACGGGCTCAGGTGTACACGATGGCGCCGGCGGGCTCGATGGTCACCTCGAGCTCGTGGACCGGCCCGCGGGCGATGCCGTCCAGCCACAGTCGTCGTTCGGGCGCGAACGCCCAGGACGCCGTGGTGTGCTGTGAGGTGCGGATGAGCGGGTGCGGGACGTGCGTGCCCGAGGGGAGGCGCCGCCGGGCCTGCCAGCGGGCGCGCAACGACATGGCGGCGTCGACCTCGACCACGTCGAACCGCCCGTCGCCCGGGTGGGCGCGGGGCGCGGCGTCCCAGCGACCCAAGCGATCCACGTTGAGCACGGCCGTGACGGGCCCGCGCCACCACGTGCGGCCACGGACCACAACATGGGCGATGGCGACCAGCTCGTCATCGTCGGCGCGCACCCGCAGCACGTCGATGGCGAACCGGTTGACCAGCGGGCCGACCGACGGCCCACCGAGCGATGACAGCACGTCGCCGGCCGTCAACCGCACCGGGAGGTCGGATCGGGCCTCGGCCGCCGTGGCGACGTCCGATCCGACGCTCACGAGCCCGACCGGCGGCGGCACCGATTCTCCCCACGGCCTCCCCCGCCGCACCCCACCCCCACCCGCCTGGCCCGCCTCGCCCGCCCCCGCGCCCATCGTGGCCCGATGGTACGCCCACCCAGGCGCCCCACCCGGGCCCCCAACCTCCGCGTTTGTTCGGCGGCGCGGGGGGGGAGGAGGCGGCCAGCGAGACCGCAGCAAGAGACCACCCACGCCGGCATGCCCCCGACCAT
>JBPCJL010000091.1:0-3733 GCA_051005355.1 Ilumatobacteraceae bacterium | reverse complement strand
GCTCGACACCACGGTCGCCTCGGTCAACAGCGCCCTTCAACGAGCCCGGGCGACGCTTGCCGACACGAACGTCGATCTCACCGATGCGACCGAGTCGATGGACGACGATCAGCAAGCGCTGCTCGACCGGTACGTCGACGCCTTCGAGCGCTACGACGTCGACTCGCTCACGTCGCTGCTGCACGAGGACGCCACGCTGTCGATGCCGCCTTACGACTTGTGGCTACAGGGCCATCGCGACATCAGTGGGTGGCTGCTCGGGGAGGGGCTCGGCTGTCGCGGCTCGCGCATGATCCCGGTCTCGGCGAACGGCTCCCAGGGTTTCGGCCAGTACCGGCCGAGCGGACCACACGGCAGTTTCGAGCCGTGGGCGCTGCAGGTGATCGAAGTGTCCGGGGATCGGATCAGCGGCATCAACTCGTTCCTCGACACCGCCCGCCTGTTCCCACTGTTCGGTCTGCCGCCGACACCGCAGTCGTAGCCGCGGACTGGCCAGTCGTCGCCTGGCCTGACGCGTCCCGGTTTGCGCCATGTGCGCCCCTATAGCCGAGCATTTTCCGAGCACGGCGCGGAGCGCTGATCTACGGTGACCGTATGCGCCGACTCACTGTGCTGCTCGCCGCCCTGCTCGCCTCCCAGGGCCTGATCCCCGCCGCCGGCGGCTCGGATGTCGCCGACGCCTGGCACCGACCCGAACGTCCCGACCGCGAGGTCAGGTTCGCCACGTTCAACGCCAGCCTCAACCGGACCAACGCCGGCGAGTTGCGAGCAGACCTCGAAGCGGCGCTCGACGGCGACGTCGATCCGCAGCTCGACGCCGTACTCAAGATCATCGACCGCAATGACCCCGACGTGCTGCTGGTGAACGAGTTCGACACCGGCACCGATGGCGACCGCAGCACGGTGAGCATGTTCGCCGAGCTATCCCGCTACCGGTACTTCTTCACGGCTCCCTCCAACACCGGGGTACCGTCGGGCGTCGATCTCGACAACAACGGGACGATCGGCGGACCGGGCGACGCCTTCGGCTTCGGGTTCTTCCCTGGTCAGTTCGGCATGGCCGTGTTCTCCAAGTTTCCGATCGATACCCGTCACGCCCGTACCTTCCAGCACTTCCTCTGGGACGACATGCCGGGCGCCATGCTGCCCGCCAACCCCGACGGCTCGCAGTTCTACTCCGACGAGGAGCTGGAGGTGTTCCGCCTGTCGTCTAAGAGCCACTGGGACCTGCCGATCGTGATCGACGGCCGCCGAGTCGTGCATTTCCTCGTCAGCCATCCTACGCCTCCGGTGTTCGACGGTCCCGAGGACCGCAACGGCACCCGCAACTTCGACGAGATCCGGTTCTGGGCCGACTACGTCCGCCCCGGCCGGGCTTCGAGATACATCTACGACGACGGCGGCAGGCGCGGAGGTTTGCGCCCCGGTGCTTCGTTCGTGATCGCCGGCGACCAGAACTCCGATCCGCTCGATGGCGATTCGGTGCCAGGGGCGATCCAGCAGCTGCTCGACCACCCGCGGGTCAACACCAAGGTGACGCCCGACAGTGAGGGAGCCGTCGAGGCCGCCGAGCTGCAGGGCGGCATCAATGACACGCATCTCAGCGATCCGCGTTTCGACACTGCCGATTTCGGCGACGTGGCGCCCGGCAACCTGCGTGCCGACTACGTGCTGCCTTCCAAGCGGCTGAAGATCGGCGATGCGGGAGTGTTCTGGCCGGTCAGCGACGATCCGGACTCTGAGCTCACCGGCGTGTTCCCGTTCCCGTCGTCCGACCACCGTCTGGTGTGGGTCGACATCGCCGCCCGCCGCGGTCGGCGCTGTTGGTGACGCCCGCTCAGGAAGGGAGCCAGGCCCGGGCCCAGCGCGGTACTCGGTAGGGCTGCCAATCGTCGGCGGGCTGGGCCAGACGATCGGCGACGACCACCAGCACCGGCGGGTTGTGGCCGAGCCCGATGTGGCTGCCCCGCACCTCGATGTTCTCGCGCAGCGGGCCGCTGCCGAGCATCGAGGCCCGGTGTGGCACGACGGTGTCGCTCTTCGAGTAGATCGACGTCGCCGGCACTTTCACAGGAAGTAGCGGCGCGTAGTTGAGCGGGCTCCCCAGCGTGATGACTTGGCGGATGTGGTCGGGGACGCGCTCGGCGATGCCGTGTGCGTACACGCCTCCGAGGCTCCAGCCAACGAGGCTGATCGGCGCCTGATCGGTCTCGATCAGGCGGTCGACCAGCTGGCGCATCCCGTCGGTGGCGTGCGAGGTGGGGCCGCCGTTCGTGCCGAGGCCCCATCCGTGCGTCCGGTACCCGAGGCGATCGAGGAACCAGCGAATCGGGCGAGTCGAAGTGTCACTGGCGCGGAAACCTGGGAGCACGAGTACTCGATGACCGTCACCCCTCGGCGATCGTGCCAACAGCGGTGCTACCGTTGCCATGAAGCCGGCGAACTCGGGCGCCGCCCGCGCCTCGCGCAACCACGCCATCCGCGGTTGCACCACTCGCTGCGCCATGACCGTAACCGTACTTAGTTTTTGCGTTTCTTGACCTCGACGGTGTAGAAGCCGGTGCCGCCGGGGTGCTTGTGGCGCACGACGAGCCAGTAGTCACCTGGGAGCAGCTTGCGCACGATGCGGGCGTTCTCGTCCTTGCCCCGGTCGTCGTCCCACGTCACGACCGCGCCAGGGTCGTTCGGACCGGTCAGCGTCATCACCGTGTCGGTCGACCCCGTGGTGGTCATGATGTGCGTCCACGCCTCCGGGACCACGAAGCGGAACACGTCGGTCTCGCCACCGCTGGCGAGGTCGGCGGCGACGGGTCCCGCACCGACCTCGACGTCGACGACGCCGGCGGCGTCCTTCGGGTATTGGCGGGCCATGAACTCGCGGTCCGTGGCCGAGAACTCTATGTTCCAGCCGATGGCGAACGACCCGACGGTGAGCTCGTCGGGCACCGAGTACTGCATGATCGACGTCGGGTCGAACTCGGAGAAGTTCGTCTCGTCCCGGTCGTACACGTCGAAGATGTTGAGGTCCACATCGTCGGCGGACCAGCCCTGCTGGGCGTAGTAGGCGTAGACCTTCGGCTTGTCCCACGGGATCTTGCCCTCGGCCGCCGGGTTCTGGTGCTCGTGGATCATGCCGAGTGTGTGCCCGAACTCGTGACGCACGACGCGCTGGTACTCACGGGTGCTGGTCGTCGGTGTGAGCCAGCCGTAGTTCATCGTCGGCCGTACTCGCGGCACCGTCAGCGCGTCAGTGCCGACGGTTGACCACGAGAAGCCCTTGTCGAGGAAGCTGATGCGGATCTCCGCCAACCCCGAGGTCACGAAGTCGAGGCGAACGTTCGTGAGCGCCTCCCACTCCTTGGCGATCGCCTCCACCTTCTGTCTCACGGTCGTGTCGCCGTCGAGGAAGGCGACGCGGAGGCGGCGACCGTTGTCCCACAGCCGCAGCTTCTCGACAGCCGCCCTGGTGGCCGTCGCCGAGCCGGGCGTCGACATCGGTGTGATCCTGATGTTGTCCACCCGCTCGTTCACCGCCACTTGCTCGCTGGCATGGCGCGGCCTGGCGTTGACCTCTCCGCCCTCCGGCTGGATGTAACACACCTTCAAGTTCTTCACATGTCCTCCCCTCGGTCGAAGCACTCACAACGGGTGTAGGCGTCACGGGCGTTAGCGCTAGCCCCGGAATGGCGAAGGGGCCGCCCGGCCTGGACTCGGTGAGCGCTCCGCCAAGCGC
>JBPCJL010000090.1:0-9790 GCA_051005355.1 Ilumatobacteraceae bacterium | reverse complement strand
GGAGCTGCGCACCTGTAAGGCCGGTCCAACACCCCCAGAGGAGGTGGGGGTAAAGTGGAAGGGCGCCCCCTCCTTGCGCCCGCGTTCCCGCGCCGTCGCTCAAGCCGTCGGCGCGTGGCGCGAACGGGAGGCGGCGGCCAGCGACATCCCGGTGCGCCAAGTGCTCTCGGACCTGGCCGTGCTCGGCATCGCCCAGCGCCAGCCCACCACGCTCGAGGACCTGTCCCAGGCGCGGGGCGTCGACGATCGCCATCGCCGGGGACGGATCGGTCGCGAGCTGGTCGAGACCGTCGTGCAGGCCAAGGAGGCCGAACCCCCGGCGGCGCCGGTCGGCGTCGAGGACCTCGACCGGTCGCTGCGCCCGGCGGTCACACTCGTGTCGGCGTGGGTCAGCCAGGTCGCTCGCGACGCCCGCATCGACACGGCCCTGCTGGCCACGCGGGCCGATCTGATCGCCGTGCTGCGCGAGGATCCGGACGCCCGGCTGTCGACCGGATGGCGGGCCGAGCTGCTCGGCGACGGCATCACCCGCCTCCTGCACGGTGAGTGCGGGCTGACGTTCGACGGCCAGGGCTCGTTGCGCCTCGTCGAAGTGTGACCAGCAGTGTCACGCCACCGTGGGACGTCCAAGTGGGACGTCCAAAATGTGACGTGACGATGTGACGCCCGGCGGGGGATGCCAGGCGGATGGGACGCCCGCCGGTAGGATCGGGGTCAATGTCAGCGCACTAGTCGTGGGAGCCCTGTGTGAAAAAGGGTCGTCATCGCCGTTTCGAAGAGGCGAGGAAGTTGAAGCAGTCCGGTCCGGGAGCGTTCGATCTCGGGCTGGGGGACCGCAGCCGACGAGGCGACACTGCCACCCAGGACGACCAGGAAGACGACGAGTACGCCGCCCTGGCCCAGAAGTACGGGGTCGAGTTCGACGACGAGGAGACCGAACCGGAGGAGTGATCCTCGCGGTCACCTGGCCCTGAGGGCAGGGTGGGGGAGTGGGGTCCAGTCCGGACGCTCGAGCAGCTCGACGAGCGTGTCGTAGATCTGTTCGCCGACCAGTTCGACGATGTCGTCGCGCGACGCCCGGAAGACCGGTTCGTCGCCGACGAACGCCTCCGGGGACTCGGTGCACCACCAGTGGAACTCGGCGCCGCCTTCGCCCCAATCGCGCCGCTTCCAGTCCCGCAGCCGCGAGGTCACGTGCCCGTTCTCGTCGGTGGAGTGCTCGAGGCGCAGGGGGACCTGCCAGCACACGTCAGGCTTCCAGTCGAGGGGCCGCTCGCCGGCCTCCAAGGCGGCGACGTGCAGTGCGCATCCCGCACCACCGGAGAACCCGGGTCGGTTCAGGAAGATGCACGCGCCCTCGACGAGCCGGGTCACGGTGACGTCGCCACCGCCCTCGACGGCTTCCGCTCGCAGGAACCCACCGCGGCGAGCCTTGGCGTGGTACTGCATCTGATCGGGGCGCAAGCGGACGAACTTGGCGACGACGTCGGCCACGTCCTCCTCGTCGACGAAGTGGGCGCCGAAGCTGCAGCAGCCCTGGCCCAATTCGGGCGCCGGCTCGTCGAGGATCCCGAGGCAGCCGGCCCCGAAGATGCATCGGTAGTTCGAGCGCAGGAACGTGGCGTCGAAGACCCACGTCCGCTGCTCCTGCGGATCCTCGAAGCTGATCCACTCCCGCACGTCAGCGTCGTCCATGCGGCGGCAACCTACCGATCCGCCGCGCAGCCGCACCGGTAGCCTCGATCGGACGTATGGCCACGTTCCACGCGGGCCGGCCGCCGACCGCTGACGAGCTGCGCCGGTCCTTCCTCGACTTCTACGCCGCCCGCGACCACACCGTGGTCCCGTCGGCCAGCTTGATCCCGCACGACCCGACCGTCCTGTTCAACGTGGCCGGGATGGTCCCGTTCAAGCCCTACTTCGTCGGCGACGAGGCGGCGCCGTTCCGCCGGGCCACGAGCGCCCAGAAGTGCGTGCGCGCCGGCGGCAAGCACAACGACCTCGATGACGTCGGGCGCACCAAGCGCCACCTCGTGTTCTTCGAGATGATGGGCAACTTCAGCTTCGGGGACTACTTCAAGGAGCTGGCCATCCCGTACAGCTGGGAGCTCGTCACCGAGACGTGGGGGATCGACGGCGAGCGCATCTGGGTCACCGTCCACGATCACGACGACGACGCCGAGCAGATCTGGCACGACGTGGTCGGCGTGCCGATGGAGCGGATCCAGCGCCTCGGCGACAAGGACAACTTCTGGCAGATGGGCGACACAGGGCCTTGCGGCCCGTGCTCGGAGCTGCACCTCGACCGCGGCCCGGCGTTCGGCCCGGACGGCGGCCCGCGCGCCGACCCGCACGGGGACCGGTTCATGGAGTTCTACAACCTGGTCTTCATGCAGTTCGACCAGGAGCCAGACAGCACCCGGACGCCGTTGCCCCGGCCGTCGATCGACACCGGAGCCGGCCTGGAGCGCGTCCTGTGCCTGCTGCAGGGCGTCGACTCCGTGTGGGAGACGGACCTCATGGCGCCGCTGATCGACGAGGCCGCCTTGGCGACCGGGCGGGCGTACCGGGTCGGCGACTACGCCGACCGGGACAGCTTCGCCGTTCGGGTGCTGGCCGAGCACGCCCGGTCGGCGACCATGCTCGTCGGCGACGGGGTCTTCCCGAGCAACGAGGCCAGAGGCTTCGTCCTGCGGCGGATCATCCGCCGGGCCGTCCGCTACGCCTACCTGCTCGGCACGGAACGTCTGGTCATGCCCCGCCTGGCTGAGGTCGCGGTCGACGTGATGGGCGCCGCCTACCCGGACGTGGCCCGCCAGCGCGACTTCATCGTCGGGGTCGTCGGCAAGGAGGAGGAGCGCTTCCGCCAGACGCTCCGCAACGGGCTGGCCATGCTCGAGCACGAGCTGGCCGACGGCGCCACGGCGCTCTCCGGGTCCACGGCGTTCGCGCTGCACGACACGTTCGGCTTCCCGCTCGAGCTGACCCAGGAGATCGCCGGCGAGCGCGGCGTCCCCGTCGACGTGGCCGGGTTCGGTCGCGAGATGGCCGACCAGCGCCAGCGGGCCAGAGCGGCGCGGCGCAAGGGCGCCGGCGACGACGCCAACCTCGACGCCTATCGCGAGGTCGTCGAGCAGTTCGGTACCACCGAGTGGGCGGGCGAGCACGTGGAGACGGTGGAGGCCCGGGTGCTCGCCGTCCTGCCCGCCGACGATGACGACGGCCTCGTCGAGGTCTTCCTCGACCGCACCCCGTTCTACGCCGAGAGCGGCGGCCAGATCGGCGACCGGGGGACGATCACGGGTCCCGACGGTCGCGTCGAGGTCGTCGACACGACGTTCGCGCTGCCCAACCTGCGCCGCCACGTGGCCCGGGTCGTCGAAGGTCAGCTGGCGCCGGGGCAGCTGGTCACGGCCACGATCGATGCCGACCGGCGCGCCGCGACGCGCCGCAACCACACGGCCACCCATCTGCTGCACCACGCCCTGCGCGAGGTGCTCGGCGACCACGTCAAGCAGGCCGGGTCGCTGGTCGCCCCCGAGCGGCTGCGCTTCGACTTCTCCCACTACGAACCGGTGACGCCGGAGCAGATCGAGGAGATCGAGCGCCTGGCCAACGCCGAGACGCTGGCCAACACGTCGGTCCGGGTCTTCGAGACGTCGAAGGACGAGGCGGAGCGGCTCGGGGCCATCGCCTTCTTCGGCGACAAGTACGGCGACACGGTGCGGGTGCTCGAGGCCGGCACGTCCGTCGAGCTCTGCGGCGGCACCCACGTCGGCGCCACCGGAGACATCGGCACGATCAAGATCGTCAGCGAAGGGTCGATCGGGTCCAACCTGCGGCGTGTCGAAGCGGTGACCGGTACGTCGAGCGTCGAGCTGCTGCAGCGCGACGAACGGACGCTGGCCGACGCCGCCCGGCTCGTCGGGGCCACGCCGGAGCAGCTGGTCGACGGCGTGGCCCGCAAGCTCGACGAGCTGCGCAGCCTGCAGGACGTGATCAAGGCGCTGCGCTCGCAGCTGGCCTCGGGGCGGGCGGGGGAGCTGGCCGCGACCGGCGTGGACGGTGCGGTGGTGCAGCGCGTGGACGGGTTGGCGCCGAGCGACCTGCGCGACCTGGCGCTGGCCGTCCGTGACGAGCCGGGTGTCGACGTCGTCGTCCTGGCCGGGGAGTCGACGACCGGGGGCGTCGCCATCGTGGCCGCGGTGCGGCCCGGCCTCGGTGTCCAGGCGTCGGCCCTCATCCGTGACGCCGCCAAGGCCGTCGGCGGCGGGGGTGGCGGCAAGGGCGACGTCGCCACCGCCGGCGGCAAAGACGTCGGCGGCATCTCCGACGCCCTGCGCATCGCCGGCGCAGCTGTCGCCGCCGCTCGCGCCCCGTCCTGACCGACGTGAGGCGATGAGGGCATTGGGGCTCGACCTGGGGTCGAAGCGGATCGGTGTCGCCGTCAGCGACCGGTCCGGGACGGTCGCCACGCCACTGGTGGTGATCGAGCGCAGTGGCTCGCGCCGCCGGGACCACGAGCGGATTGCCGCACTGGTCAAGGACGAGAAGGCGGAACTGCTGGTCGTCGGCCTCCCGCGCTCGATGTCCGGAGCGGAAGGTCCGGCTGCCCGCGGTGCCCGAGACGAAGCGGAGGCGCTGGCTAGCGTGGTCGGGGTGCCGGTGGACACCTGGGACGAGCGCTTGACCACGGTCACGGCCGAACGCGCCCTGCGCGCCGGCGGCGTCCGCGGCCGCGCCCGGCGCCAGGTCGTCGACAAGGTCGCCGCCGCCATCATCCTGCAGTCCTGGCTCGATGCCCGGTCCTCTCGGATGCAGTTGTGAGCGTGCTCACGTGAGCGAGCGAGTCTTCGAGCGAGCGAACAATTGTTGCGGTGCTTCTCCGTCGCCGGCTTTGCGGCGAGGTGCTCATCGGTACTCCGTTGGTCGATCCAGCGGTGAGCTGTCGGACCGATCGAGCGCGGAACGATGAGCATCGCCGAAGAGCTGCGCCGGGAAAGGGCCGAGCAGCGGGCCGCCGCCGACCGCGACCCGAGCGACCCGCGCGGCATCGATGCCCTCGACTCACTCGAGAGCCTCGAGGCGCTCGACTGGGCCAGCGATCCGTGGGACGACACGGGCGCCGCCCCCACCGTCGAGCGGTTGCGCTGGCAGACCCGCTCGATCAAGTGGGTCGCCTACCTGGCGATGACCGTGGTCGTCGTCCTGATCCTCACCGCCGGCCTGATCGGCTGGTGGTACGTACGCCAGACGAACCCCGACGGCGAGACCGGCGACGCAGTCAGCTTCACCGTCGCCGCCGAGGAGACACTGGACTCGCTCAGCGAGCGTCTCGAGCGGCGCGGGCTGGTGGTCGACGCCGGGGTGTTCCGGTGGTACGTCGAGCAGCAGGGCGGGCTCGAGCTGACCCCCGGCTACTACGAGATCGCCACCAGCGACCACATGGGCAACGTGCTGGCACGGTTGCGCACGCCGCCGGCCGAGACGTACAACAAGGTGACCTTCCCGGAAGGCTTCACCGCCGCCCAGATCGCCGAGCGCGTCGACGCCGAGGTCGTGCCGATGACGGCCGAGGGCTTCAACGAGGCGATGGCCAGCCCGGATGTGATCAGCGCCTTCCGCCCGCCGGGTGTCACGTCGCTCGAGGGCCTGCTGTTCCCGGACACCTACCAGGTGTCGAACGGCGAGACCGAGGCGGCGGTCATCAACCGGATGATCACCCAGATGGAGCGCGTCGCCGGCCAGGAGGACATCGTCACCAAGAGCGAGCGGCTCTTCCAGACGCCCTACGGGATCCTCATCATCGCCTCGATGATCGAGCGGGAGGCCAAGACGGCCGCCGACCGACCCAAGATCGCCCGCGTGATCTACAACCGCCTCGCCGCCGAGATGACGCTCTCGATCGACGCCGCCGTGCGCTACGGAACGCTCCTCGACGGCGGCGATCCGGACGTCATCCCGTTCGTCGAGCAGCGCAACGCCATGAGCCCGTACAACACGTACCTCGTTAGGGGCCTGCCGCCAACGCCGATCGCCAACCCCGGCCGGGATTCGATCCGGGCCGCACTCAACCCGGCGCCCGACCCGAGCGTCGGCGACCCGCTGTGCGCCGACCTCCCCGAAGGCACGCCGTGCAAGTACTACTACTACGTGCTGGCTGACCTCGACGGAAACCACAAGTTCGCCGTGACGGCCGAGCAGAACGCAGCCGACATCCAAGCGGCAAGCGCCGCCGGCCTGCTCGACTGATCGGCGACCGGCGATGCCCGTCGCCGCCGTCGTCGGCTCGCCGATCGCCCAGTCCCTGTCGCCGGCGCTACATCGTGCTGCGTTCGCGAGCGCCGGTCTCGATTGGGAGTACGTCGCCTTCGACGTGCCGGTCGGCGCCGGCGCGGCGGCCGTCGAGGCGATGCGGACGCTCGGTTTGGCCGGATTGTCGGTCACGACGCCGCTCAAGGCGGAAGTAGCGGCGGCCGTCGATCGCCTCGCGCCGGCCGCCCTTGCCCTCAACTCGGTGAACACGGTGGTGCGCGACGGTGGTGAGCTGGTCGGTCACAGCACCGACGGTGACGGGTTCGTCGCCTCGCTGAGCGCGGTCGGTGTCGACCTGTCCGGCTGCCGGGTGGCCGTCGTCGGCGCCGGCGGGGCCGCCCGAAGCCTGGTCGACGCCATCGGGCGGGCGGGCGCGGCCGAGGTGGTGGTGGTGAACCGGACGCCCACGCGAGGCGCCGAGGCGGCGCGGCTGGCCCCGACGAGCCGGACGGGCGAGGTTGTCGACCTGGCGTCGGCCAACATCGTGGTCAACGCCACGTCGGTCGGGATGGCCACCGCCGAGCTGCCGTTCGATCCGACCGTGCTGCGCCCGGAGCAGATCGTGGTCGACCTCGTGTACCACCCACTCGAGACGGCGCTGCTGCGGGCGGCCGAGCGGGCCGGCTGTCGCACCCTCGACGGCCTCGGGATGCTCGTGCACCAAGCGGTCCTGCAGCAGGAGCTGTGGACCGGCCGGCGCCCCGACCCGACGGTCATGCGCGCCGCCGCCCTCGCCGAGCTGGACCGCCGAGCCGCCGCCCATCCGAGTGTTTCGACGCATCCGAGTGTTTCGGGAGGGAAGGCCCCTCACGAAACACTCGGACGGGATCTAGCTTCTCCGTGTGCTGCGCTACCTGACGGCGGGGGAGTCCCACGGCCCGGCGCTGGCGGTGATCGTCGAGGGGCTGCCGGCCGGCCTCGCCGTGACGGTCGAGGACGTGCAGGCGGAGCTGGCGCGTCGGCGCCTCGGCTTCGGGCGCGGGCCGCGCCAGCGGTTCGAGGAGGACGAGGTGACGCTGCTCGGCGGCGTCCGCCACGGGCGCACGCTCGGCTCGCCCGTGGCCATCGAGATCAAGAACACCGAGTGGTCGCGCAGCGACAAGTGGCACGCCGAGATGGCGGCGGCGCCAGGCGAGACGGCCGCACCACTGACCCAGGTCCGCCCAGGCCACGCCGATCTCGCCGGCATGCAGAAGTACGGGTTCACCGACGCCCGTGACGTGCTCGAGCGGGCCAGTGCGCGCGAGACCGCCGCCCGGGTCGCCGCCGGCACGTTGGCCAAGCTGCTCGTGCGCCGCCTTGGCGTCGAGGTGCTCTCGCACGTGGTGCAGATGGGCGCGGCCCGGTCGACGGCGCCCCGTCCGACGTTCGCCGACCTGGCGGCCATCGACGACTCCCCGGTGCGCTGCTTCGATCCGGCGGCCAGCGACGCGATGGTGCTCGAAGTCAAGGCGGCGGCCAAGGACGGCGACTCGCTCGGCGGCGTCGTCGAGGTGTTGGCCGAAGGGGTTCCTGTCGGGCTAGGCAGCCACGTGCACTGGGACCGCAAGCTCGACGCGCTGCTGGCCCAGGCCGTAATGAGCATCCAGGCCGTCAAGGCGGTCGAGCTGGGCGACGGGTTCGACGTGGCGGGTCGGCGGGGGAGCGCGGCCCACGACGCCATCCGCTGGGACGAGGCCTCCGCCAGCTACCGCCGTGACACCACATTGGCTGGCGGCGTGGAGGGCGGCATGTCGACCGGCGAGCTGCTCGTGGTGCGGGCGGCGATGAAGCCGCTGGCCACGCTGAACGTGCCGGTGCTGGAGACGGTGGACACGGTCACGAAGGAGGCCACGGTGTCGTTCAAGGAGCGCACCGACGTCACCGCCGTGCCGGCGATGGGCGTGGTCGCCGAGACCATGGTCGCTCTCGTGCTCGCCACCGAGGCCCAGCGCAAGTTCGGAGGCGACTCGGTCGACGAGCTGGTGCGCAACGCCGACGCCTTCCGGAAGACGCTGTGACGGCGGCGCACCTCGTGTTGATCGGGATGATGGGCACCGGCAAGACCACCGTCGGCGCCGCGGTCGCCGAGCGCCTCGGTCGACGCTTCGTCGACTCCGACGAGCTGATCGAACGACGCACCGGGCGCACCGTGCGAGAGATCTTCGAGGCCGATGGCGAGGCGGCATACCGCGTGCTCGAGACCGAGGCGCTCCTCGGGGCCCTCGACGACGCCGATCCACTCGTCATCGCTGCCGCCGGTGGCGTGGTGCTGCGGGAGGACAACCGGGAGGCGCTGCAGCGCCCGGGCGCACTGGTCGTCTGGCTGCAGGCCGATCCATCGGTGCTCGCCGAACGCGTACAGGGCGGCGACCACCGTCCGCTGCTGGGTGACGATCCGGAATCGGCGCTGCGCCGCCTCTGGCCCGAGCGCCAGCCCCTGTACGCGCAGGTCGCCGACGTCGTCGTCGAGACGGGCGACGCGCCCACCGACGAGGTGATCGAGCGCGTCGTGCGCATCGTCGCCGAGGAGCAGGGTGGTTGAGCTGCGGCGGGTCACCGTGCCGCTGACCGACCGGCCCTACGACGTGGTCGTCGGCCATGGCGCCGGTGCCGAGCTGCCTGCCTTCCTACCGCCGACGGCACGGCGGGCGGCCGTCGTGACGCAGGCGACCGTACCGTTCGACCTGGCGCTGCCCATCCCGGTCGAACGCATCGAGATCGGCGTCGGGGAGCGGCACAAGAACCTCGGCACCATCGAGCTGCTGGGGCGGTCCTTCGCCCGGATCGGGCTGACCCGGGACGACGTCGTGATCGGCGTCGGGGGCGGGATGGTCACCGACGTCGCCGGCTTCGCCGCCGCGACGTGGCACCGCGGCGTGCCCGTCGCGCACGCCGCGACGACGCTGCTCGCGATGGTCGACGCGGCGATCGGCGGGAAGACCGGCGTGAACCTGCCGGAGGGCAAGAACCTGGTCGGCGCGTTCTGGCAGCCGATCGGCGTCGTCTGCGACCTCGACGCCCTGACATCGCTGCCGGAGCGGGAGCGCCGATCGGGCGACGGCGAGATGGCCAAGTACCACTTCCTCACCGGTGACGACCTGGAGGCGATGGACCTGACCGACCGGGTGGCCCGCTGCGTCGAGATCAAAGCCGCCGTGGTCGCCGGCGACGAGCACGAGGGCGGGCGACGGGCGCTGCTCAACTACGGCCACACGCTGGCCCACGCCTTGGAGATCGCCACCGACCACGAGCTGACGCACGGCGAGGCCGTCGGGATCGGCCTGGTCTACGCGGCCGAGCTGGCCCGCCGGTTGGGCCGCATCGAAGAGGCAAGGGTCGACGACCATCGGCGCGTCGTCGGCGCGACGTACGGGCTGCCGACCGTCCTGCCGCCGGGTGTGGACGCCGACGCTCTCATGGCCCTGATGGGTCAGGACAAGAAGGCGCGCACCGGTCCGAACTTCGTGCTCGACGGTCCCGCCGGCCTCGAGGT
>JBPCJL010000089.1:0-2894 GCA_051005355.1 Ilumatobacteraceae bacterium | reverse complement strand
CGCGGAGTTCACCGTCGACACCTTCGCCCGCTACTTCCTCCACGATCTGGTCCACCACCTCCACGACGTCGGCGCGTCCCCGCTCACCGCACTCACGTAGTTTCTGTGGCGTGCGAGACGATCTGCGCGCCGCCGCCGAGCGGGCCGTCACGCCGGAGCCAACGGCGCTGGAGAAGCTGCGTGGCCAGGGCAAGCTGACGGCACGCGAGCGCATCGACCTGCTCGTCGACGCCGGGTCGTTCATCGAGGATGGGCAGCTGGCCAACGCCGCCGCCACCGGTCTGCCGGCCGACGGTGTCGTGACCGGTCGGGGCGTGATCGAAGGCATGCCGGCTGTCGTTGTCGCCAACGACCCAATGGTCAAGGCCGGATCGTGGGGGGCCCGGACGGTGGAGAAGATGCTTCGGGCGACCGAAGCGGCGCTGGCCGATCAGATCCCGATCGTGTGGCTGGTGGACTCGGCCGGCGCCCGGTTGACCGACCAGGTCCAGCTCTTCCCGGGTCGGCGCGGCGCCGGCCACATCTTCTACAACCAGGTTCGCCTGTCCGGACAGGTGCCCCAGGTGTGCTGCCTGTTCGGCCCATCGGCGGCGGGTGGGGCCTACATCCCGTCGTTCTGCGACGTCGTGTTCATGGTCGACGGCAACGCCTCGATGTACCTCGGTTCGCCGCGCATGGCCGAGATGGTGGTCGGCGAGATCACCACGCTCGAGGAGATGGGTGGCGCCCGGATGCATGTGACCCAGTCGGGCTGCGCGGACAACCTGGCCACCGACGACACGGACGCCATCGATCAGGCCCGGGCCTACCTCAGCTACTTCCCGCGCAGCTGGCGCCACGATCCGCCGGTGTACGAGGCCGCACCGCCCGAGGTCGAGCTGGGCCCGGACGCAGTGCCGGCCGACGAGCGCGTGCCCTTCGACATGCACGCGGTGATCGACGGCATCGTCGACCGGCACAGCTTCTTCGAGATCAAGCCGCTCTACGCCCGTGAGCTGATCGTCGGACTGGCCCGCCTCGACGGTCAGCCGATCGGCGTGCTGGGCAACAACTCCGCCCACCTCGCCGGGACGCTCTTCGTCGACTCGGCCGACAAGGCGGCCCGGTTCATCTGGTGCTGCAACGCGTTCAACCTTCCGCTCGTGTTCCTGGCCGACGTGCCCGGGTTCATGATCGGCTCGGCGGTCGAACGCCAGGGGATCATCCGCCACGGGGCAAAGATGGTCACCGCCGTCAGCGAAGCGACGGTGCCCAAGGTGTCCGTGATCGTGCGCAAGGCGTACGGAGCCGGGCTGTACGCGATGTCCGGGCCAGCGTTCGCTCCCGAGGCGACGATCGCCCTGCCGACGGCGCGCATCGCCGTCATGGGTCCCGAGGCGGCGATCAACGCCGTGTGCGCCAACAAAGTTGCCGCCATCGCCGACCCGACCGAGCGTCAGGAGTTCGTCGCCGAGCAGCGGGCGATCTACGAGACCGACGTCGACTTGTTGCGGCTGGCCTCCGAGCTCGTCATCGACGCCATCGTCGAACCCCAGCACCTGCGGGCCGATCTCATCCGCCGCCTCGCCATGGCTCGTGGCAAGGAGCGCGCGTTCGCCGACCGGCGCAACGGCATCCCGCCGGTCTGACCAGTCAGGCGCTCGCGGGAAGGCGACCGTGGTCGCGAGCAACGTCGGCGGCGATGTCGATCAGGCGTGACGCCGTCGGCGACAGCGTGCGGTCGCGGCGCCACACCAGGCACACCTGGCGCGGCGGGATCGCCGGCCGCAGCGAGCGGACGTCGATGGTGGGATCGGCGGCGTCGACGGCGAGCAGCGGCATGACGGCCCAGCCCATCCCCGCCCGCACCATGGCGATCTGCGCGCCGTTGTCGTTCGTGCGAAACACGTACGAAGCCTCGGCGCCGAGCACCCGCATGCCGTCCTCGATCTCCTGCTGGCACGGCCCCGCCGGGTACCCGACGAGCGAGACCTCGTCGAGCTGGCGCGTGGGGTACGGCCCCTTCGCCAGCTCGCCGCGCCGGGCGACGAGGACGAACGGGTCGTCCAGCAGCACGATCGACTCGAGCTCGCCGGCGCGCGTGCCGACGCAGAAGGTGACGTCCAGTTCGCCGTCGAGCACCCTGCGGCAGCCCTCCTCCTTGTGCTCGTCCTCGAACAGGCGGATGTCGAGCGCCGGCTGCTCGCGGCGCAGACGGGCGACGATCGCCGGTAGCAGCACCGCCGAGACGCTCTGGAACGTGCCGACGTCGATGCGCCCGCTGTCGCCGGCGAGGAACCGCTCGATCGCATCGCCGGCGGCATCGACGCGGCCGATGACGTCGCGGGCGTGGGTCAGGACGAGCTTGCCGAGCGGCGTCAGCTCGACCGGTCGGGGGCCGCCGGGGCGGTCGAAGACCGAGTTGCCGAGCAGACGCTCGAGGGCGGCGATCTGCTGGCTCACCGCCGACTGCGTGTAGCCGAGGCGCAGCGCCGCCCGGCCGAACGTCCCCTCGGTGGCCACGGCGTCGAGGGCGATCAGGTGGCGCAGTTCGAGGTCATGCAGGCGGGCCATACTTTATCAGCGTAGCTGATCGACATGATGACGGATCATCGCTAGCGCTGTGTATCAGCGCCCCGCATGATGGATCGAGTGAGCATGTCGTACCACCCCACCGAACAACTTGCCTGCGCCCTCGATGAGCACGGATTCGGCGGCCTGCCGCTCAGCGCCCGCCGGACCCTCGAGTCGTTCGTCGCGGAGGTGCGGACGCTGAACGTCGCTGCGGTGCTCGTCGACGTGCTCGCCGATCCGGCGCAAACGGAAGTGGCCCGACTGCGCGCGTTCGGTCGCATCACCTCGATGCTCGACGCAGTGGCGCAGCGACCGACGCTGCGTCCGGCGGCGTAGGACGC
>JBPCJL010000088.1:0-4846 GCA_051005355.1 Ilumatobacteraceae bacterium | reverse complement strand
CGCCTGAGCAAGTCCGGGATCACCACCGAACTTCAACACGAAGCGGGACATCCTCCATCCCCGGCCTCCGCGACTCATCGAGTGCTGTAGGCCGAAGGCGTTGGCAAGTCGGCTCGTGAACACGGTTCATGACCGTCACGACATTCGGACGGCCGAGTCGCGCGCTGACCGGCGTTCGGGAATGTCGAGACCGCCCTCGGCGCTGACCAGGGATTGCGCACCGAACGACGGCCAGAGGAGCGCACGCCGGGCGCGGGGTGAGCAAATGATCCGGCGTTCGGAGCGGCCCCAGTACCTGCGAATGCGCTTCGCTGCTCCTCACTTACGGGAATCGAACGCGCCCCCGTCGGTCGAAGGTGAGCACGGGCCAACGTCCGGCTCATGCCGGCGGCGCTGGGTTCGTCGCAGCGGACCTCAGGACGACCGTGGCGTGGCGATCAGCACCGGGATGACCCGTTCCGTCTTCGCCTGGTACTCCTCGTACGGCGGGTAGGCGGCCACGGCGCGTTCCCACCACGCGGCCCGTTCGTCGCCCTCGACCTCGCGCGCGGTCACGTCGAATGGCTCGGGGCCGTCCTGCACCGTCGCCGCGGTCGGGTCGACCGTGAGGTTGTGGTACCAGACCGGGTGCTTGGGGGCGCCGCCCAGTGAGGCGACGAGGGCGTAGTCGCCGTCGTGCTCCACCCGCATCAGCGGCGTCTTGCGCAGCTTGCCGCTCTTGTTGCCGCGCGTCGTCAGGATGATGACGGGCATGCCGGTGTCCATGAGGGTGTTGGCCTCCTGGCCACCGGTGCGCTCGTACGTCTCGACCTGGTCGCGCACCCATTTCGCCGGGCTCGGCTCGTACTCACCTTGAAGCGTCATGCCTGCACCGTAGGCGCCCGGCCATCATGGCGGAGTGCGGGGAATGCGTCTTGACGGCAAGGTGGCCGTCGTCATCGGCGGCGCCGGTGGGTTCGGTCTGGCGACGGCGCAGCGGTTCGCCGCTGAGGGTGCGACGGTGGTGATCGCCGGCCGGAGGGCGGAGGTCGCGGCCGAGGTCGGTGCGTCCCTCGGCGGCTCCGGCGTCGGGTGCGACATCACCGACGAAAAGTCGGTGGCGGCCCTGGTCGACACGGCGATGCAGCGTCACGGCGCCCTCGACGTGATGGTCAACTACGCCGGTTACGAGCAGAGCACGCCCATCGCCGACCTCGACAGCGAGACGCTGCGGCGGATGGTCGATGTGCAGTTCATCGGGGCGGTGCAGGTGATCCGCCACGCCGCCAACGCCATGGCCGACCACGGCGGCGGTTCGATCATCTCGGTGTCGAGCCTCACCGCACACGCACCGTCGCTCGGGTTGGCCGCCTACGCCGGATCGAAGGCCGGGCTGGAGTACGTCACGCGCATCGCCGCCGTCGAGTACGGCGCCGCCGGTGTGCGCGTGAACTGCGTCGCGCCGCACCTCATCGAGACGCCGATGACGGCCCGCATCTTCGGGATCCCGCTGGTCATCGAGGCGGTGCGCCTGCAGACGCCGCTCGCGCGGATGGGCCACGTCGACGACGTCGCCAACGCGGCGCTGTTCCTGGCCAGCGACGAGAGCGGGTTCATCACCGGCCAGACCCTGTGCCTCGACGGTGGTGCGTCGAGCCAGAAGCTGCCGAGCCGCCACGACTACGCCGCCCTGGCGGCGACCCGCCCGGACCTGCTGTAACTCCGGACCGAGCTGGGCGCATCCTCTGCCAGACGCTGGCGGAGAAGGCGCCCAGAAGGAAGCTGGCGGAGACGGCGCCCAGTTCGTCGAGTCAGCCCGGTAGCTGGCGGCGGTAGGTCGCTTCGTCGAAGTAATCGCGCCACAGCGTGATGCGGCCGTCGTCGTTTACTTCCCAGACACCGGTCACCGGGACCTCGAGCCAGCCGAACGGCATCTCGAAGCGGTCGAGCCGCTCGTTGAACACGAGGTTGCCCTCGGCCGCCTGGCGATGCACGATCCACTCGATGCTCGAGCAGGCGCCGAGCATCGGGCCGAGCAGGTCGCGCACGGCTTGCGGGCCGTGCACCTTGCCCATCGGGACGTTGTCGTACTCGACGTCGTCGGCGAGCAGCCCGATGGCCGCGTCGAGATCAGCGCGCTCGATGGCGGTGATGAAGGCGGTGACGGTCTCGGCGGGCGACATGCCCGGCGAGCGTAGGTCCGGCGCCGCTCAGCGCAGGCCGGCGCGGCGGGCGCAGGTCGGCCAGGCGTCCCAGCCCTGGTCGGCGAGGACCCGTTCGGCGACGATGATCTGCTCCGCGCGCGACGCCTGGTGGGCGTAGGCGGCGAACTCCTCGCCGCCGTAGCCGCGCCACGTCGAGCCGAGGAACTGCAGCCCGCCGTAGTACCCGTTGCCCGTGTTGATGGCCCAGTCGCCACCCGACTCGCACTCGGCGATGGTGTCCCAGACGCTGCCGCCACCGGAGCTCTGGCCGCCGTCGCCCCTACCTCCGCCCCCGCCGCCCGCGACTAGATCGCGGGCGAACTCTTCGGCGGCTGCGGGATCCTGGGCGTGCCAGTCGTCCCACAGCTGCCGCTCACGTGCGGTGCACGCGGTCATGGACAAAGTGGCGACAGCGGCTGCGCCGATCAACAACGACTTCTTCATGGGTGCCCCTTCCAACGGCAACGTCCGACACCCAACCGTAACGGAACGGTCATGTGTGTTGCTACCCCGTCGAATAGGTTGAGCCGGCTGCCGTCCTGGACGGCCAGGGCGAAGGGGGATCGGATGGACACCTGGATCACTGACACGCAGCCCAGCGTGCGCTTCCCGTACTACACGCGCGCCAACGCTGACGAGGTCGGCCCGGACCCGATCAGCCCGCTCGGGTGGAGCCTGATCTGGATGAAGGGGTGCCAGACCGGCACGGCCAAGGGCTTCGTGGAGTTCGGCGTCGTGTCGCTCGACGAGTACGACCTCGACCCACCGCAGGTGTTCGGCAACTGGGGCGGCTACTTCTACAACCCGCTGTCGCTGAGCCGGCTGATGGGCGAGCGGATGCCCGGCGTGACAGCGGCGGCCATCGACGAGGCCTACTTCGGCGACCATCCCGGCGTGCCGCCGCACGTGCCCAACCCCGATGACGAGGACTCGGCGGCAACCGAGAAGCTCGGCGCGTCGATGGCCTGGGTCATGTCGACCGACGGGTACCCGCTGCAGGAGCAGGCCGCCGAGACGGCCAGGCGGGTGGTCGCCGAGCGCCCCGATCTGGCCGGCCTGACCGACGCCGGCCTCGTCGAGCGGGCGCGCGCCATGGCACCGATCGTGGACGAGGTCTGGATCCCGTACTGCGTCGTCTGCCTCGCCGCCTCGCTCGGGCCGGGCGCCGTGCAGGCGGTGTCCGCGGCGGTCGGCCGCCCCGAGGACGCGGTCAAGGCGATGGCCGGGCTCGGCAACGTCGAATCGGCCGACTCGTCGTTCGCGCTGTGGGACCTGAGCCGGATGGTGCGCGCGTCGAGGGAGCTGACCGCAGCCTTCGATGCCGGCGTCGACGGCGTAGTCGACCGCATCGACGCGACCAGCGCCGACGGACGGGCGTTCCATGACGCGTGGGCGGCCGTGCTGCGCGTGAGCGGCCACCGCGGCCCGAACGAATGGGACGTCCGCTCGCACTCGTGGATGACGCGACCGGCGCTGGCGCTCGGTCTCGTGGATCGGTTGCGCCAGCAGGGCGAGGACAAGTCGCCGCACGACGCCCGCGCCAGGGCGGCGGGCGAGCGTGAGCGCGTCGCCGCCGAGATCGGCGAGGCGCTGTCCGGCGACACCGAGGCGGCGGGGATGTTCGCCGCCGGCGTGAAGTCGGCGGGGGTGTTCCTGGCCATGCGCGAGACGGGCAAGAACGCGTGCATCCGGGTGATCCACGAGGCCAAGCTGGCGATGTTCGAGCTTGGCCGGCGAATGACCGAGCGCGGCGTGATCACGGCCCCGCAGGAGGTCTTCGACCTGCTCGACGACGAGCTCGACGCCTTCCTCGAGAACCCGCATTCCTTCTCGGCCACGATCGCCGAGCGCGAAGCGGCGTTCCAGGCGCTGCACGAGCTACAGCCGCCCTACATCGTCGGCCACGACCGTCCGGCGCCGCCGATCAGCACGTGGCCGGCGCGCCACGGCGCCGAGACGACGCGAGCGGAGGCCTGCGAGGTGCTGCAGGGCGGCCCGGGCGCGCCGGGAGCGGTCACCGGCACGGCGCGCGTCGTGCTCGACCCGATCGACGCTCCCGATCTCGAGCCCGACGACATCCTCGTCGCCCCGACGACGGACCCCTCGTGGGCCTCGCTGTTCCTCACCGTCGCCGGCGTCGTCGTCAACGTCGGCGCCGTGGGCAGCCATGCCGCCATCGTCTGTCGCGAGCTCGGCGTGCCCTGCGCGACCTCGGTGGTGGACGCCACCGAGCGCATCCCCGACGGCGCCACCATCTCCGTCGACGGCTCAACGGGCACCGTCACCGTGATCGATGTCCCCGCCCAGGTGTTGGCGTCCGCCGCCACCTGAACCCGACGGCGCCCGGCGATCTGGGCGCCATCTCTGCCATCGCTCCCGGTTCGGGCGAGCCCGAAACTGGTCCGACTAGCGTGATCGTGCGTGCCGTCTGGGGACCCGGTCCGGTCCGACCGGCGCGTCTTCGGGCGCATCGTGTTGCGCTACGCCCGCATTACCGACGGCCTGACCGAGGGGCTCGGCTGGATCGCCAAGTGGTTGGTGCCCGCCTGCGTCGCCGTCGGGTTCGTCAACGTCCTACTGCGCTACATCGGCCGCTTCCAGAACCGCGCCCTGGCCTCGAACCGGTACATCGAGCTGCAGTGGATGCTCTTCGGCGGCATCTT
>JBPCJL010000087.1:0-4815 GCA_051005355.1 Ilumatobacteraceae bacterium | reverse complement strand
CCGGAGGGTTTGCGTACCGGGAGCCCGTACGCAAACCCTCCGGTGCAGCGAAACCCTCCAATGGTTCAGACCCCGCTGACGATCGTGCGCCAGATGAGGGGGACGCCGGGGCGGTAGACGAGGTGGTCCTCGCTCGGGGCGTCGAGCACGACGAGATCGGCCCGTGACCCTGGGCCGAGCCAACCGACGTCGTCGCGGCGCAGGGCGCGAGCGCCGCCGAGGGTCGCCGCCGTGATCGCCTCGGTCGTCGTCATGTGCAGGTCGCGCACAGCGAGGGCGACGACGAAGCTCATCGACGTCGTGTAGCTCGACCCCGGGTTGCAGTTCGTCGCCAGCGCCACCGTCGCCCCGGCATCGAGCAGCCGCCGGGCATCCGGGTAGGGCTGACGGGTCGAGAAATCGGTGGCCGGCAGGAACGTCGCCACCGTGTCGCTGCCGGCCAGCGCGGTGACGTCGGCGTCCGACAGGTACGTGCAGTGGTCGGCCGAGGCACACCCGAGCTCGACGGCCAGCTGGACGCCCGGCCCGTGCCCCAGCTGGTTGGCGTGCAGCCGCAGCCCGAGCCCGGCCGCCCGTCCGGCCTCGAGAACGGCCCGGCACTGGTCGGCGTCGAAGGCGCCGACCTCGCAGAAGGCGTCGATCCACCGCGCGTGCGGCGCGGCCGCGGCCAGCATCTCACCGCACACCAGCTCGACGAAGTCGTCCACCCGCCCGGCGAACTCGGACGGCACGACGTGTGCACCGAGAAAGGTCGTCTCGTCGCTCAGCTCCTCGCCGATGCGCAGCAGTCGTGCCTCGTCGTCGACGGTCCCGCCGTAGCCCGACTTGATCTCGGTCGTCGTGATCCCGGCCCGGCGCGATTCGTCGAGGCGCGCTCGGGCACCAAGCCGCAACTGCTCGTCGGTCGCCGCCTGCGTCGCACGGACGGTGACGTTGATGCCGCCCGCCTCGTACAGCGCTCCGGCCATGCGGGCGGCGAACTCGGCGCTGCGGTCGCCAGCGAAGACGAGGTGGGTGTGGCTGTCGACGAAACCCGGCAGCACGCATCGGCCGTCGACGCCGAGACGGGTATCGGCCGCAGGAGCCGTGCCGGTGCCGACGGCGGCGACGTGCTCGTCCTCCACCACCACCCACGCGTCGGTCAGCACGCCGTCGGGTCCGGTCGTCACCAGCCGCCCGATTCCATCGATCAGCGTCGTCGTCATGCCAGCACAGCGCCCAGTGCAGCGGGCACGTCGATCGCAGTGTGCCGGCCGTCGGCCACCACCACCCGGCCGCTGACGACGACGTGGGCGACGTCAGCGGCGCTCGCCGCGAACACCGCCACGTCCAACGCGTCCGCCGCGGATGCGCCGACGGTGCGTACCGAGTCCAGCGACACCGTCGTCAGGTCGGCCAGGGCGCCAGGTTCGATGCGGCCGGCGTCCGGCCAACCGAGGCTGGCGTGACCCTGCTCGGTCGCCGCCCGCAGCAGCGAGGCGACGTCGTGGCTGCCGCGGACGTTCGAGGCCAGGCGCTCATCCAGCTCGACCGCCCTCGCCTCCTCGAGCAGGTCGATGACGGCGTGCGAGTCGCTGCCCAGCGTCAGGTGGGCGCCCGCGTCGCGCATCGTCCTGGCCGGGGCGATGCCGTCGGCCAGGTCGCGCTCCGTCGTTGGGCAGAGGCAGCACCAGCACCGCGCCCCGCCGAGCAGATCGAGGTCGTGGTCGGTGGCGTGCGTGGCGTGCACGGCGCTGAACCGCTCACTGAGCGCGCCGCGGTCGGCGAGCAGCTCGGTCGGCGTCATCCCGTAGGCGGCGAGGCACAGCTCGTTCTCCGCCGGTTGCTCGGACACGTGGGCGTGCAGCGGCGCGCCGCGCTCGGCCGCCCAGGCCGCAACGATCTCGATCGCCGCCGGGTCGACGGCACGCACCGAATGGATCGCCGCGCCGATGCGCAGCCCCGGGCCCTCGCGCAGCTCGGCCGCTCGGGTCGCCCACGCCAGCGCGTCGCCGTCGACGAAGCGCTGCTGCGTCTCATCCGGCGCGACGTCGATCCCGCCGTGCAAGTAGCACGTGTCGAGCAGCGTGATGCGCAGACCGGCCTCGGTGGCGGCGGCGACGACAGCCTCTCCCATCGCGTTGGGATGGTCGTGGGGCCGGCCGCCGGCCCCGTGGTGGAGGTAGTGGAACTCCCCCACGCAGCTGATCCCGGCCAGCGCCATCTCGGCGAAGGTGGCCCGCGCCAGCGCGTGGTAGGAGTCCGGGTCGAGCCGCGCCGCCACCTCGTACATCTGGTCCCGCCACGTCCAGAAGGAGCCGCTGCCGCGCTCGGTCCGGCCGCGCAGCGCGCGGTGGAAGGCGTGGCTGTGGGCGTTGGCGAAGCCGGGCAACGTCAGGCCGGGGAGGCGGGTCGCGCCGGCCGGCGGCGCAGCGCCGATCTCGACCGAGCTGATGCGGTCGCCGTCGATGGTGACCAGGACGTCGGTGACGGCCTCGTCGCCGCCGAGCCACGCCAGCTCGCAGTGGAAGATCGCCACGGGTCGATGTTGGCACCGCCGGTACCCTCTCCATTGCGTGCGCAGCTCGGGACGGACCTGATGTTCGCCGTGGCGACGACGGCGCTGGTCACGGCGATGGCGACCGGTGCCGGCGCCCAGACGGGCCTCCTCGACACGTCGTCCGTGCGCTGGGTGCACCACGGCCTGTTCGCGACGACGGTGGCCACTGCGCTGGCCGCGCTCTTCACGACGCCACGTCGGGCCGAGCGGATGGCGCTCGTGCCGGCGCTGGCCGTGCTGGCCCGCCTCCCGCGCGCCAGGGGCGGCACGGCGGCGCACGGCGCAACCGCCGCCGTCGCCGCCGCCTGCTACGCCGCCGGCTGGGCCGGGCGGTCATGGAGCTGAACGATGCCATCGTCGGTCGCCGGACCACCAACGGCCCCTTCCTCGATCGGCACGTCAGCTTGGACCACCAGCGGCGCCTGGTCGAGGCGGCCAGCCGGGCGCCCTCGCACTTCAACAGCCAGCCGTGGCGGTTCATCCTCGTCGAGGACCGCACCACGATCCAGGCCGTGGCGGCGATGAGCGGCGAGAGCATGACCCAGCTGATGGAGGAGGGCACGTTCTGGCAGCGCTACCGGCGGTACTTCCGGTTCAGCGAGGAGGAGCTGGCCGCCGCAGGCGACGGCATCCACTTCGATCGCATGTCACGAGCGCTCAAGCCGTTCCGCAAGCTGATCTTCGGCGACACGGGCCAGGCGGTGATGAACCGGTTCGGGGTGCCGCGCACCCTCGGCAAGGACAACACGGCAGTCGTGGCCGGGTCGCCGCTGCTGCTCGGGTGCGCCCTCGACCGTGTCGAGTACCGGCCCGGCGAGCTGTCGGGGTTCTACTCCGTCGTCGGCCTCGGGGCAGCGATCGAGAACATCTGGCTGACGACGACCGAGCTGGGGATGGGCATGCAGTTCGTGTCCACGCCAATGGAGTTCCCGGCCCGCTGGGCGGACCTGGTGCGCCTGCTGCGGATCCCTGACGACCTCGAGCTGATGGCCGTGTTCCGCCTGGGGTACGTGGACGCCGGCACCGACCGGCCGACGATCGACTGGTCGAGCCGCCACCGCAAGCGCTTCGCCCAGTTCGTGTTCCGGGAGACGGGCGACCGTCCCGACGACCTGTTGGACGCCCTGTGAACGCGCGGATCATGTCCGTCAAGACTGCGCTGCCAACGCACCAGGTCAGCCAGGACGAGGCGGTGGCCTACGCCCGCACGCTCTTCCCGCAGCTCTCCGCCCGCGCCTTTGACCGCCTGGCGCCGGTGTTCGAGCACGTGCGCATCGCCCACCGGCACGTGTGCGAGCCGCCGTCGTGGTTCGCCGAGGAGCACACGTTCGCCGAGCGCAACGCGCTGTACCAGCGGTGGGCGACGGACCTGTCGGTGGAGGCGGGGCGTGCGGCGCTCGACGCCGCCGACGTCGATGCCGCCGTCGTCGGCGGCCTCGTCTTCGTCTCGACGACCGGTCTGGCAACGCCGTCGCTCGACGCTCGGCTGCTCGACCGACTCGGCCTCCCGGCGCGCCACACCCATCGTGAGTCGATGTTCGGGCGCGGCTGTGCCGGCGGTGCGGTCGGCTTGTCCCAGGCCGCCGATCGCGCCCAGCTCCTCGGTCGGGACCGACCGGTGCTGCTGATCGTCGCTGAGCTGTGCAGCCTCACGTTCCGGCGGCGCGACGCATCGGTGGCCAACATCATCTCCACGGCGCTGTTCGCCGACGGCGTCGCCGCCGCTGTGCTGTCGACGTCGCCCGATGCCGGGGGTCCCGAAGTGCTCGGCCATGACGGGGTGACGTGGCCGGACACGGAGGAGCTGATGGGCTGGACGTTCGGCGACGACGGCCTGGCCGTCATGCTGTCCAAGAGCATCCCGCAGCTCGTGCGGCGCGAACTGCGGACCAGCTTCGACGATGCCTGCGCGGCGATGGGCATCGATCCGATCGACGTCCGGCACCACCTCGTGCACCCCGGCAGCGCGGTCGTGCTCGATGCGGTCGAGGAGGCGCTGGAGCTGGGTCCGAAGGCACTGCACCTGTCCCGGGCCGTGCTGGCCGACCAGGGCAACATGTCGGCGGCGACGGTGCTGTTCATCCTGCAGCGCTTCCTCGATGGCGGGTACGGCGCGCCCGGTGAGCTGGCCGTGATGTCGGCGCTCGGTCCCGGCTTCTCGGCCGAGCACGTCCTGCTGAGGTGTTGAGCCGCGCCGCGATCGGGGTGGCGGTGATGGCGACGCAGCGGCTGGCGGAGCTGCGCCTCGCCAAGCGCAACGAGGCGGCGCTGCGGGC
>JBPCJL010000086.1:0-10898 GCA_051005355.1 Ilumatobacteraceae bacterium | reverse complement strand
TCCGGATCGGGCTCGATCCACGATGCCCCGAGGTCCTCGGACCGGTAGACGGAGGGCCCCCAGTGCGAGCTGGTGGCACCGACCAGGAGGCGCGGCCCGTCGCCGCGCGTGTCGAGCGCGGCGGCGTAGATCTCTTCGCCGCAGAACCATGGCCCGCTCAGCTCCCACCGATCGCGAGAGCTCGCCGAGGACAGGGCGAAGAGGCCTTTGACGGTGCCGACGAGGACGACGACGTCGCCGCTCGCCGCTCCGATGGAAGCGGTGCTGGACATGGCCGGATGGTAGGGCGCTCAGGCGGCGAGGCCGACCAGGACGAGGCGCGGGTCGACGAGCACGCCGCCGCAGTGCTCGCACGGTTGCTCCTCCGGGAGCTCGGGAAACGGCCAGATCAGCGCACAGTCGGCGCAGGCCCAGTCGCAGTCGAGCTCGTCGACGATGTTGGTGTGCAGCTTCACGTTCGGCTCCTCGTTGCTACAGGTTGCACGTGCGCTGGTGCGCAGGTGCAACCTGTAGCAAGAGGGTGTCACGGTCGACGTCCGCGGGCGTGGACCCCGTCGGCGGACGGGCACCTTCGCAGTCGAGATCAATCTCGCTCGAACGGGCGCAGCTGGACAGTGCGATCGGCGACGTCGGCGTGCCAGAACCGGAGGAGATCGTCTGCCTCGGCTTCGACCGCGGCCACTTGGGGTCCGTCCAGCGGGAGGTGGTCGACCACCAGGGCGACTCGCTCGGCCGTCTTCCCCCTGCCCTGGCGTGCGAAGTGCCAGATCGCCCGCACCTGCCCCTCGACGAGGACGCTGCCCTTGAACGGCCGGTCCACGCTGACGACGATCCCGTCCGGCGCACCGAAGCGAGACCGGTCGGCGTGGGAGAGCAGCACGTTGTCGTACTCGGGCAGGAAGCGGACCGGTGCCGGCGTCTCGGGATCTGGTCGCGGCGCTGCAGGGAGGTCGAACAGCTCCCGCCCCCGCTCGTCGCGGAAGACCGTGAGCCGGTGGCGGATCCGGGAGACGACCTCGGCCAGCCCGGAGAGCCGCGACCACCGTGCCATGTCGCTGACCGTCGCCGGCCCGAAGGCCGCCAGGTACCGCACGAGCACCTCGTCGATCGATGCGCTGGTCGACAGCGGCCGGCCGAGCCATGACTCCGTCGTACTGAGCTGAGGACGACCTGGGAGGTGCGACCCCACACGCCCCGCGGCGGCACCTGGACGAGTGGCAGCAGACACCGGCAGGCGTAGGCGAGCGCCGCCGGGTCGAGGCCGGGAAAGCGCTCGGCGAGCGTGGCCCGCAGCCACACCGTCGTCAGCGGCTGCTCGGTCAGCACATTGCGGGCGTGGGCGAGCACGGGTTCCATGTCCACGCCGACGAGCTGGGGGGCGAACTGCGAGTGGCGGGCGATCTCGGCGTCCATCACCGGCTGGGTCAGCGGGCGCAGCATCAGCGCATCGTCGGCGGTGACGAGGTGGACCGTGCCGCGCATCAACACGGTGCGGACCACCGACCGGGATTCCAGCATTCCTGCCAGCTCCGTCGGGTCGAAGCGGTCGAGTCGTGACCACAGCGCCAGGTAGGGGTCGAGCGGGTTCTGGGCCTGCAGCCCGACGAGGTGGGCGACGGTCTCGGCGACAGGACGGGCGCTGCGTTCGAGGAGGAGCTGGCGCGCCAGCGTGGCTCGGTTGAGCGCCCGGTCGTCGAGCACCGGCCCTTGCCCCTTCGTCACCATCGGCGCATCCTCACCGTCCTCGCTGTGTGATCATCGGCGCGGTGCAACCGCGCCCGATCACCCGCATCCTCGTGGCGGTCGCGCTGGTCCTCGTGCTGTTCGGGCTCCTCGTCTTCGATGGGTTCGACACGGCTACCGGCAGCTGGTTCATCCTGGTCGGCTGCCTGGTGGGGTTGGTGGCGATCGTGCTCCAGCTCGTGCCTCGTTCCCGGGCGTGACGACGACGATGGTTCACTCGTCGTCGGGCACTTCCACGGCGCCGGCCCGCTCGTCGCGTGCCGCCCACTCCAGCAGCACGGCGATCGAGAAGACGGCGTCGTCGATGCCGGCGTGCAGGTCGCCGAGCTCGGCGAACCGTCGCGGGACGGTCGCAATGGTGCAGTCGTTCGGCTCCACGGCGTCCACCTCGTCCCACGTGATGGGTGTCGACACCGTCGCCGCCGGCAGGCCGCGCACCGAGTAGGCGGCGGCCATCGTGTGGTCCCTGGCGTTCTGGTTGAAGTCCACGAAGACCGCCGTGGGATCGCGGTCCTTGCGCCACCACGTCGTCGTCGCCTCGCCCCCGGCACGACGCTCGACCTCACGAGCGAAGGCCAGCGCCGCCGCACGCACCGCGCCGAACCCGTGCGCCGGCTCGATGCGCACGTAGACGTGTAGCCCGTTGCCACCGGAGGTCTTCGGCCAGCCGACCGCCCCGAGCTCGTCGAGCACCTCCTGCGCGACGTGCGCCACTCGCCGCACCGCAGCCGGCGGGCATTCGGGCATCGGGTCCAGATCGATTCGCCACTCGTCGGGCTTCTCAACGTCGGCGCGCCTGGAGTTCCAAGGATGCAGCTCGACGGTCGACATCTGCACCGCCCAGATCACGTCGGCCAGCTCGGTCACGCACAGCTCGTCGGCGTGCAGCCCGTAGCGCGGGAAGTGGACGCGGACCGTCTCCAGCCACGGGGGTGCCCCGGCCGGCACCCGCTTCTGGTGGACCTTCTCGCCGCTCACCCCGGTCGGGAAGCGGTGCAGCATGCACGGTCGCTCGCGCAGCGCGTTGACGATGCCCGGCCCGACGGCGAGGTAGTACTCGACCAGGTCGAGCTTGGTGGCTCCGGTGGCCGGGAAGTACACGCGGTCCGGGTTCGAGATCCGGACGGTGCGCCCACCCACCTCGACCTCGGTCGCCGGCGCCTTGGCGGCCACGTCGCCACGGTACCGCGAGGGCGGCGTGAAGCTGTGGTCAGCGTCCGCCCGCCGGCTTCGCGACACTCGACCCCGATGCTGACCCCGTTCGACGACTACCCGGTCCACCAGGTCCCGCTCCCGATTGCCCACGCGGCCACGGGCGACCCCAACCACTACGACCGGTACTGGTTCAACGGGTTCACCGAGGATCGCTACTTCGCAGTGGCGATGGGCCGGTACCCGAACCGGGGCGTGATGGACGCCGCCTTCGCCGTCGTCCACGACGGCGTGCAGCGCTCGGTGTTCGTTTCGGGCCGGGCACCGGTCGACCCGGCGGTCACGGCCATCGGGCCGGTCAGGATCGAGGTCGTCGAGCCGTTGCGCACCAGCCGGATCGTCGTCGACGCACCCGAGCACGGCCTGGCTGCTGACCTGACGTTCACGGCCCGCACGGCGGCGTTCGAGGAACCGCGCCAGACCCACCACCGCGGCACCCGCCTGTTCATGGATGCCACCCGCATGACGCAGTGGGGCTCGTGGACCGGAACGCTCGAGGTCGAAGGTCGACCGGTCGAGATCGTGGCCGGCATGCGTGGCACCAAGGACCGCTCGTGGGGCATCCGTCCGGTCGGCGCTCCGGCGGCGGCGGCGCCGGCACCGACCGACCCACAGTTCTTCTTCCTGTGGGCGCCCCTGCACTTCGACGACACGTGCCTGCACTTCCTGGTGTTCGAGGACGCCGACGGTCATCGCTGGGCCCAGACGGCGGCGATGCTGCAGGTCATCGGTCCCGACGGACCGACGTGGGGACCGGAGGCGGCGTTCGAGGTGCTGGCCGGCGGCGACCACGACGTCCGCTGGGCCACCGGGCTGCGCCGCGCCGGGTCGGCCGACCTGCACCTGCGCCGGCGCGATGGCGAGCGCATCGACGTGGCGCTGGAACCGACGCTCACGTTCCGCATGCGCGGCGCCGGCTACACGCACCCGCGCTTCGGCCACGGCCACTGGCACGACGAGCTGGTGGTCGCCGGCGAGCAGCACTCGGTCGAGGAGCTCGACTCCCTCGACCCGTCGTCGATCCACGTCCAGCAGGTCATGCGGGCGACGTGGGGCGAGCGCACCGGCCTCGGTGTCCTCGAACAACTCGTGTTCGGGCGCCACGAATCGAGCGGCTTCCAAGACCTCCTCGACGGCGCACCGTGACGACCGACGACCGGTCGCGCTACACCGAGCCGTCGCGGACGATCCCGGCGATCACGCGCAGTGTAAGGATGACGGCTGCGGCAAGGCCGACGTAGCCCAGCACCTCGTTGATGGTCACGAAGTCGTTGAGGTAGGGCCCGGCCTGCACGTCGATCAGTAGCACGGAGCCGATGCCGATCGAGGCGGCGAGGACGGCCATCACGATGCGTCCGATCAGCGTGCGCAGGAGCTGCTCGTCGCGCTCGTGGGAGAACAGCGACAGACGTGCGGTCAGCCGCCCCTCGACCGCCTGACCGAGCAGCTCGTCGACCCGCTGCGGGAAGCGCTGCAGGCGGGGCAGCTGCGTCAGCGCCTCCCGTTCGATGACCTCGCGGATCGACGTCGGCAGGATGCCCTTGCCGACGGCGCCGGCACGGTGCCGAGCGGCATCGACGAGGGAGAAGGTCGGGTCGATGGTGCGCAGCGTTCCCTCGAGCGTGAGCAGCGTCCGCGACAGGGCGCCGAACCAGCGGGGGAGGCGGATGCCGTACCGCCCGACCAGGAGGGTCAGGTCCTGGAAGGCGCTGACGTCGATGCCAGCACCCGCCTTGACGTGGCGGCCGAGGAGCTCGTCCAGCTCCAGGTCCAGCTCGCGCAGGTCGGCGCGGGGATCGAGCACCGTGAACTGCATCAGCGCTTGGCGCACCGCGGCGGCATCGCCCGTGGCGACGCCCATCATCAGCTGCATCACCGAGGCCCGCTGGCTCGAGCCCAACCGCCCGACCGCACCCAGGTCGATCAGCGTGATCGTCCCGTCGTCCTCGAGGAGCAGGTTGCCCGGATGGGGGTCGCCATGGAACACCCCGGCCTGGAAGATCTGGGTGAGGAACGTGTCGACGAGGCGGTCGCAGACCTCGGCCGGATCGATGCCGAGCCGGCGCATCCGCTCGACGTCGGCGACGCTGGCACCATCGATGCGCTCCTGCACCATGACCCTCGCCGTCGAGCGGTGCACCGCCGGCACCCGGACCCGGTCGCCCAGCCGCACCACCTCGGCCATCGTCCGGGCGTTCGACGCCTCCGTGCTGAAGTCGAGCTCCTCCCGCACGCCGGCGACGAACTCGGCGGCAAGAGCGCGAGGACGCACGGCCAGCCCGAGGTGCGTGCGGCGCTCGATCAGGGTCGCCAGCTGCATGATCGCGCCGCCGTCCTGCTCGACGACGGTGTCGAGACCTGGCCGCTGGACCTTGACGACCACGCGGGTGCCGTCGTGCAGCTCGGCCGCGTACACCTGACCGATCGAGGCGGCGGCCAGCGGTGTCCAGTCGAACGTGGCGAAGACCTCCTCGACCGGTGCGCCCAGCTCCTCCTCGACGACCGGGCGCATCGCCGCCTCGTCGGCCGCCTTGGCCTGTGAACGCAGGAGCGCCAGCTCCTCGCACCACGCCGGGGGCAGCACGTCGGCGCGTGTCGAGGCCACCTGGCCGACCTTGACGAACATGCCGCCGGCATCCTCCAGTGTCTGGCGCACGCCACTCGGCAGCCCGTCGGCGCTGGCGTTGCGAGTCATCACGCCGTTGTGGCGGGCGAGGCCGATGAGCTGGCGATAGCGCCGGACCGGGCGGGTGAGCTGGCGCAGCCCGGCCAGCGGGTGCTTCAGGCTGATCAGCCCCGCTTGTTCGCCTCGCGCCAACGTCCCGACCGGGGCCAGGAGGTCGAGGCCGAGGGCGAAGATCATCGTGAACAGCGTGCCGAAGGTGAACGCCACCAGCACCATGTCGAGGTGCGTCCAGTCCCAGCTCGTCAGCACGCCTGCGGTCACGACGCCCAACGTCCATCCCGCCAGGCCGGCGAGCGTGAGGGCGACGATGCTGCGGCGGGCGCCGAGCAGGCGGCCTCCGGCGAGCGTCACGGCAGCAGCGGCCGGGGCGCCGAGGACGACCCACAGGACGATGGCGATCGCAGTCCCCAAGACGGTCACTCCCTCCGGACGGTCGAAGTCGCGACGGTAGCCCCGATCATGTGGTCAAGAGCCGGGTAGCGTCAGGGTCGATCTCGATGCTCGTTTGCCCGTCGCGCCTCCCCCACTTGACACTGCGGTGATCGCCTCGTTGGTCGTCGCGCCGGCCGTCGAGGAGTCCGGTGGCGGTGACTTCGCCTCCTTCCCCGTGCCGCTGTGGGTCTGGGCCGCGTTGATCGGCACCATCGTGGTGCTGCTGGTCGTCGACCTGCTCCTCGTGCACCGGACGGCGCACGTGATCACCGTCAAGGAAGCGACGATCGAGTCGGCGATCTGGATCTCGATCGGACTGGCCTTCGGCCTCGTGATCCTCGTCTGGCAGGGCGGGCAGGCGACCGGCGAGTACTACGCGGGCTTCCTCATCGAGAAGAGCCTGTCGGTCGACAACGTGTTCGTCTGGGCCGTGATCTTCTCGTTCTTCCGCATCCCCCGGGAGTTCCAGTTCCGCGTCCTGTTCTGGGGGATCTTCGGCGCCCTCGTCCTGCGCGCCGTGTTCATCTTCGCCGGCGTCGCGCTCATCGAGCGCTTCGAGTTTGTGCTGTACATCTTCGGCGTGTTCCTCCTCTACACGGCGTACAAGATCGCCCGCCACGACGAGACGGCGCAGGTCGACTACGAGCGCAACCTGGTCATGCGGGCCGTGCGCAAGGTGGTGCCGTCGACGCCGAACTTCGACGGCCAGAAGCTGTTCACGATGGAGAACGCCAAGCGGGTGGCCACGCCGCTGTTCGCCGTGCTGGTGCTGATCGAGGCCACCGACGTCGTGTTCGCCGTCGACTCCGTGCCGGCGATCCTGGCCGTCAGCCGGGAGACGTTCATCGTGTTCGCCTCGAACGCCTTCGCGATCCTCGGCCTGCGGTCGCTGTACTTCCTGCTCGGCGGGATGCAGGGACGGTTCCGCTACCTCAACATCGGCCTCGGCGTGATCCTGGCCTTCGTCGGCGTGAAGATGCTGCTGATCGGCGAGCCGTTCAACATCCACATCCCGACGTTCCTGTCGCTCGGCGTCATCGCCGCCGTCCTGACGGTGGCCATCGTGGTGTCGCTGCGGGCCGACACCCGGGACCGGGCCGCCGGCGTCACGCCGCCCCACGAGCTGCCGGTCGATGACGTGGCCACCGCCGACGAGCCCGGCGGCGTCGACCCCCAGCGCGAGACCCACCTCGAGCGGTAGGTGGCCCAGCACGCACTCCAGCCGCAGTCTGCGGCTGAGGCGCGATTTGCGCGCCAGATCCGCAGAGTGCTGCCTGGGTGCCAGAAAACTGCAACCTGAGCCGCACTCTGCGGATTTGGTGCGGTCGGGCGGGCCGGACCGGCTCAGCCGGCGAGGCGCTTGACCGTGGCGGCGAACTCGGTGACGGTGTCGGCGATGATGTCGGCCACGGGGCGAACGGCGTCGATGCGCCCGGCAACCTGGCCGGACAGGGCCAGGGCGGCGTTCATGTCGCCGCCGAAGTAGAGGGCCTTGGCGTCGCCGAAGTCCCCGAACACGTTGTGCTCGGCGTGGACCAGCGACTCGCTGCGCGCCGTGCGCAGCGCCCGCAGCGCCGGCGAGTGCCGATCGTTCAGGAACACCGTGTCGGTCTCGGCGGCGGCGACGATGGCCTGCTTCCAGTTGTCGTGCACTGGCGACTCGAGCGACGACACCATCCGGGTCCCCATCTGCACCCCCTCTGCGCCGAGGGCGAAGGCAGCGGCCATCGTGGCGCCGTCGATGATCCCGCCGGCGGCGATGATCGGCACGTCGACCCGTGACCGGACCAGCGGCAGCAGCACCATCGTCGAGACCGGCGTCGGGCTCTTGAACCCGCCGCCCTCCCCGCCCTCGACGACCAGCCCGTCGACACCGGCGTCGACCGCTTTGATCGCTGCGGCCAGTGTCGGCACCACGTGGTACACGGTCAGGCCGGCCGACTTGAGGACGCCCGTGTATTTGGTCGGCGACCCGGCCGACGTGGTCACGAACTTGACGCCTTGGTCGATCACGAACTCGGCGATGTTCGGGTCGCGCACGAAGGCCTGGGCGATGTTCACGCCGAACGGCCGGTCCGTGAGGTCGCGCATGAGGCGGATCTCGTCCTTGACGGCGTCGAGCTCGCCTGACGACGTCTCGATGATCCCGCACGCCCCGGCCTTCGAGACGGCCGAGGCGAGCTGGCTGCGGGCGATCCAGCCCATCGGCGCCTGGACGATCGGGATCTCGACACCGAGGTCACGGCTCACGCGATTGTCGAACGCCTGGGGGAGCACGTCGCTGATCATGGTTCAGGTCCCTGCCAGCTCCCGCACCCGGGCCAGCAGGACGTCGAGGGCCGGTCGGTTCAGGCCGCCCTCCGGGATGATCACGTCGGCGTAGCGCTTGCTCGGCTCGATGAACTGCTCGTGGGCCGGGCGCACGGTGCGGAGGTACTGGTCGATGACGCTCTCGACCGTGCGGCCGCGCTCGGCGACGTCACGCGACAGGCGGCGGATCAGCCGGAGGTCGGCGTCGGTGTCGAGGAACACCTTGAGGTCGAACCGCTCGCGCAGCGAGGGCTCCCACAGCACGAGGATGCCCTCGACCACGACGATGCGTGCCGGGTGGACCATGCGCACGACGCCGCTGCGGTTGAACTCGACGTAGTCGTAGATCGGCACCGGCACCGCCGCCCCGGCGGCCAGCGCCGCGAGGTGGTCGTTGAGCAGGGGCCAGTCGAAGGCGTCGGGGTGGTCGAAGTTGTACTCCAACCGCTCATCGAGCGTTAGGCCGGCGAGATCGACGTAGTACGAGTCGAGCTTGATCAGGGCCAGGTGGCGTTCGCCGGCCAGCTCGGCCAGGCGTTCGGCGACGGTCGTCTTCCCCGACGAGGACCCTCCTGCCACGCCGATCAGGAACGGCCGCTCGGGCAGCGTGTCCACGTCACCGGCGACCTTACCGATCGGCCGTTTGTGAGCGAGCGTCCGGGCCAAGCCACCGAAGTAACGGCGAAGGTAAGCGAGCGAACGATGAGCTATCGCCGCCGCCGGAGCCCGGCGGAGCCGCGACTACAGTGCGCCGACGCGTGAGCGCAACGAGCGCAACGAGCGAGGAGAAGCACGCGGATGACCGACGCACGGGACGAGACGTCCGATGTGGTGCCGGAACGCGGCGAAGGGCGACGGCAGCGCGTCGGCGACTCCGGCTCCCCGGTGGGGTCGACGCTCAGCATCATCCTGGCCGTCGTGGCCGTCATCGCGGGCTTCCTGATCCTGCGCGCGCTCACCTCCGACGACGACTCGTCCAGCGACGAGGGCAACACCATCACGCCGGTCGAGACCGCCGCGACCACCCCGAGCACGGGGACCAGCGACACCGGGACGGTCGGATCCGATGTCGGCAGCAGCTCGACGACCACACCGATGGTCGAGACGAAGACCGGGGCGACGATCGTCGTGGCCAACGCCAGCGGGATCGGCGGTTCGGCCGGGCAGATGTCAACCGCGCTGATGACCGACGGGTACATGACCGTCGCCGAGCCGGGCAACTCGACCGGTGATCCGATCCCGGCGTCGATCGTGTACTACGCGCCGAACGACCCGGCCGCTTTGGCCGTGGCGCAGACCCTGGCCGCTGATCTCGGTGGCGTGCAGACCGCCGAGATCGTCGATCCACGGCCGGCCGAGGGCGGTGCCGTGGCCGAGGCGACGGTGCTCGTGATGCTCGGGCAGGACGCCGCCGGCAGGACGCTGGCCGAGCTCGCCGGTGGTGCCGCGGCCGGCGAGACGACGGTTCCCGGCGGCGGCGTCGTGCCACCACCGGAGATCGTCACCTCGACCAGCGGAGGCTGACGGGGATCAGACGTCGACGAGGGCGCCCCGCGCCGCCTGCTCGATGCACCAGCGGGGTTCGGTGCGGGCCCGGTACTCGCCGAAGCGCTCGACCAGGGTGATCACCTCGATGTCCCGGCGCGCCAGCTCGGCTCGGGTCACTGAGTCGGCGTCGCCGACGATCACGACGACCCGCCGATCGGCGTCGGCCGCCAAATCGCAGACGCCGCCGACGACCTTGCCCTCGAGGCTCTGCGGGTCGAGGAAGCCCTCGCCGGTGACGACCACGTCGCACGCCTCGAGGCGCTCGGGCAGGTCGACCTGCTCGGCGACGAGGTCGAAGCCGGACCGCAGGACGCCGCCGACGGCGGCCAGCCCACCCCCGAGCCCGCCGGCCGCTCCGCCGCCGACCAGCCCGGTGACGTCCACGCCGTACTGGGCGCGGTAGCGCTCGGCCAGGCTGGCCAGCCGGCCCGACAGCAGTTCGACTTGAGCCGGCGTGGCGCCCTTCTGGCCGGCGAAGACCGTCGCCGCGTCGAGGAAGGGGGTGCGCACGTCGCAGGCCAGCTCCAGCTCGACGGAGGCCAGTCGCGCCGGACTGCGCAGCGCCTCCAGCGCGCCGAGGCCGCCGTCGGTCGAGGCGGAGCCGCCGAGCCCGACGATCACGTGGCGCGCGCCGTCAGCGATGGCCCGATCGAGCAGCTGGCCCGTGCCGGTCGTGGCCGCCCGCATTGGGTCGTTGCGCTCCGGCCCGCCGGCCAGGGTGAGGCCGCTGGCCCGGGCCATCTCGATGATCGCCGTCCGCCGATCGAGCCGCCAACCGGCCTCGACCCGCCCGCCGAGGGGCCCGGTCACGATCGCCGTCCTGTTCGCGCCACCCATCGCGTCGAGCAGCCCCTCGCCGCCGTCGGACAGCGGTGCCTCTTCGACGTCGAGGCCGAGCTCCCAGCAGGCGTGCCCGACGGCCGCGACCGCCTCGTGGGCGCTGGCCGTCCCCCGGAACTTGTCCATC
>JBPCJL010000085.1:0-10784 GCA_051005355.1 Ilumatobacteraceae bacterium | reverse complement strand
TCGACGGTGACCTGGAACCCGGTCTCCTCCGTGGTGTCGACGATCCTCGGCACTCCGCCGGCCAGCGTGATCGCCTCCGGGTAGGTCGTCCAGTACGGCGCCGGGCATATCACCTCGTCGCCGGGATCGCAGAGCACGGCGAAGGCCGTGAACACGGCGTGCTTGCCACCGTTCGTGACGAGCACCTGACCGGGCGAGCTGTCGAAACCGCTGTCCCGCTTGGTCTTGAAGGCGATCGCCTCGCGCAGCTCGGGCAGCCCTGCCGCCGGCGTGTACCGGTGGTTGCGCGGGTCCCGGCAGGCGGCGATTGCGGCTTCGACGATGTGCTCGGGCGTCGGGAAATCGGGCTCACCCGCACCGAACCCGATCACCGCCTCGCCCTGGGCCTGCAGCGCCTTGGCTTTGGCGTCGACGGCGAGCGTGGCGGACTCGGCGATGGCGGCAAGGCGCTCCGAGACGCGTGACGATGGCAAGGTAGAACCCCTTCGGAAGCTGGCAGATCGGCTGCCATGCTGGCACAGCTATGGAAACGGGACCCGCCCAGTTGCGCCTCCCCGCGCATCTGCTCCCCTCCGACGGCCGCTTCGGCTGCGGGCCGTCGAAGGTCCGGCCGGAGCAACTCGAAGCGGTCGTCGCCGCCGGGCGCACCGTCGTCGGTACGTCGCACCGCCAGCCACCTGTGAAGCGACTGGTCGCCGAGCTGCGCGCCGGACTGGCCGACCTCTTCGCCCTACCCGCCGACTGGGAGGTGGTGCTGGGCAACGGTGGGACCACCGTCTTCTGGGATGCCGCGACCTTCGGGCTGATCGACCAGCGCAGCGAGCACCTCGTCTTCGGCGAGTTCTCGGGCAAGTTCGCCGAGGCGGCGGCCGCCGCTCCGCACCTCGACGCGCCCCGCATCATCGCCAGCGACCCCGGCGACCACCCCGACGCGATCGCCGACCCCGACGTCGACCTCTACGCCCTCACCCACAACGAGACGTCGACCGGTGTGGCGATGGCACTGCGCCGCCCCGCCGGGTCCGACGGCGCGCTGGTCGCCGTCGACGCCACCTCGGCTGCCGGGGGACTGGCGTGGGATCCGGCACAGGTCGACGTCTACGAGTTCGCCCCGCAGAAGGGCTTCGCCGCCGACGGCGGACTGTGGGTGGCGGCCTGCGCGCCCGCGGCCGTCGAGCGCATCGAGCGCATCGCCACGAGCTCACGGTGGCGGCCGGCGTCGCTGGACCTCGGCCTCGCCCTCACCAACAGCCGCCTCGACCAGACGTACAACACGCCGGCGGTCGTCACGCTGCTGCTGTTTGCCGAGCAGCTGCGGTGGATGCTGGGCAACGGCGGGCTCGACTGGTGCGTCAAGCGGTCGCAGACCTCGGCCGCCCACCTCTACGGCTGGGCCGCGGAACGGGACTGGGCGACGCCGTTCGTCTCCGACCCGGCCAAGCGCTCCGCCGTCGTCGGCACCATCGACCTCGACGCCACGATCGACGCCGCCAGGTTGTGCGACGCGCTGCGGGCCAACGACATCGTTGACACCGACGGCTATCGCAAGCTCGGCCGCAACCAGATCCGCGTCGGCATGTTCCCGGCCATCGAGCCCGACGACGTCCAGGCGCTGACCGCCTGCATCGACCACCTTGTGGACCACCACAGCGCGGCGTTGGCGCCATGACAGCTGCCCTCCCGACCGTCGACGAGGTCCTGACCCTCGGCGTGCTGGAGCCCCTGCACCGGCCGATCCTGCTGGTCGGGCTGACCGGCTGGTTCGACGCCGCCAACGTGGCGACGACGGCGCTGGCCCAGCTGGCGCCGTGGGACACCTCCGTCACCGTCGGCGTGATCGACCCCGACCCCTTCTACGACTTCACGCAGGAACGCCCGATGGTCGAGTTGATCGACGGCGAGCACCGCCACGTCACCTGGCCGGCCAACGATTTCCAGGTGGTGCGCACCGGCACCGCCCACGACCTGATCGTGTTGAGCGGCGTCGAGCCCCACCTGGCGTGGCGGACCTACGCCGGCTGCGTCGTGCGGGTGGTCGAGCAGCTGAGCTGCGACGCCGTCGTCACGGTCGGGGCGATGGCGGACGCCGTTCCGCACGCCCGACCGCCGATCGTCGTCGGCAGCACCTCGTCACCCGACCTGGCCCAGCGCCTCGGTCTGTCGGCGCCGACCTATCAGGGCGTCACCGGTCTGATCGGCGCGCTGCACGTCGAGCTGGAGGAGCGTCGTGTGCCGACGATCTCGCTGCGCGTCGGCGTGCCCCACTACCTCGGCCACGCCGAGCACCCGATGGCCACCGCCGCCTTGCTCCAGCACCTTGCGCACGTGCTGTCCGTCCCGATCGCCGTGGACCTACAGGACCAGATCGACCGGTGGGCGGCGCTGCACGACGAGGCGATCGCCGGCGACCAGCAGCTGCGCACGTACGTGTCCATGCTCGAGGCCGACTACGACCGACGGGCCGAGGCCACGCTGCGCGGCGCCGACGACCTGGCCGCCCGCTTCGAGGAGTTCTTGCGCGAACAGCGCCCCGAGGATGACGGTCCGTAGCTCGGCGCGCGATTCCGTGGCGCGATCAGGGTGGAAAACCACCCCGGATCTTCGTCAGAACGCTCAAGACGAGGCCGGCTCGGGGAGGCGTTGGAAGCGGCGGCCGGTGCGCTTGCGGTAGACGACCTCGATGACGAACGACAGCGCCAGCACGGCCAACAGGGCGACCCATGCCGCCGCCGGCGCGTTGGCGACGACGTAGATCATGAGCAGCACGAACATCACGATGCAGGCCAGCATCGAGGCGACGACCGGGGCCGCCTTGGCGCCGGTCTCGTGGCGCACCCACAGGTGCGCCGCGTTCACCATGGCGTGGAAGATGAGGAACGAGGCGCTGGCCATCATGGCGATCGGGCCGAGGTTGAACGCCAGCACGAAGGCGATGGCCAGCCCGCCGGTGATGAACAGGCCCTCGACGTGGCGGTTCCAGATCTTTCGGGTGAACGTCGCCGGCAGCTGCCCGTCCCGGGCGATCTGGTACGAGACGTTGGAGGCTCCGAAGAGGGTGGCGTTCACGGCCGACGACGTCGACAGCAACGCGGCGACGGCGATCAGCTTGAAGCCGAACTGCCCGAGGAACGGCTCGGCCGACTCGGCGAGGGCGTAGTCCTGGGCCGCCTCGAGCCGTGGGATCGGCAGGTTGCCGATCACCCCGATCGACACCAGCACGTAGATGGCGATCACGATGGCGACGGCGAGGTAGATGGCTCTTGGCAGCTCGCGCTGCGGGTTCGCCATGTCGCCCGCCGCGTTGGTGATCAGCCCGAAGCCCTCGTAGCCGATGAAGAGGATCCCGGCGGCGAACAAGATGTCGGCGCCGCCCGACCAGCCCGACGGCGCCAGCCGGTCCGGATCGACCGAGAACATGCTGGCGACGATGAACCCGACCAGGATCAGCACCTTGACGGCCACGATCACCGACTCGGCCTTGCCGACCACCGCAGAGCCGAGGAAGTTGATGCCGACGAACACGACGATGATCCCGGCCGCCAGCAGCCGGGACACGAACGTGCCCGGGTCGCCGGGGAGGAACGTCAGGGCGTAGCCGGCGAAGCCCGCCGCATACAGGGCGATTGAGATGACGTAGGCCAGGTACTGGAAGATGTTCAGCCCACCGGTCAGGACGCCGTCGCCGAAGCCCTGCACGAGGAACTGCACAGAGCCGCCGGCGCTCGGGTAGCGAACGCCGAGCTTGGCGTATGAGTAGGCGGCGAGGACGGCGACCGCCCCGCCGATGATGAACGACACGGGCAACGCCGTGCCGGACACGGTGGCGACGACGCCGAGGATCGAGAAGATCCCCGCGCCGATCATTCCCCCGACGCCGATGCTCACTGCCGCCAACAGGCCCACGCTGCCTTTGGGCCGGCTCGCGCTCTTCGTCGTCGGTGTTGCGGGCGGCGAGGTCACGATGCCTCCTCGACGTTCTGGTCCCCCGTCGCGACGAGCCGGCCGGACGCAACCGCATCGACGACCCGGGCGTGGTCCTGTTCGACTTGGTCGGCGTACGCGACGGCGAAGCGGGCGATGGCCCGGTCGAGCGCCGATCCCCGGCCGCAGTACCCGGCGATCATCGCCGGGTCGCCGTTGCGCCCGTGGCTCATGGCCAGGATCGCCGCGCACATCGAGCCGTAGTCCTCGAGCGTGCTCCCGTTCAGCGAGTCGAGCGGCATGGCCGCTTTCAGGTCCTTCAGACGGCGGACGTAGTAGGGGACGCGGCCGATCGACGTCCAGCCGAGCAGCCGGTCGCTGACCGCCTGCATGAGCCGCTGGCCGCGCACGATCCGCTCGCCCTCGTGGGCGGGTGCGGGACCGCGCCGCGCCAGCCTGACATCCGACGGCACCGCTTGCTTCAGCTGGAGGAACAGCGGATCGTGCGGGCCTTCCCCCTCCAGCAGCGCGACCAGGTCGTCGGTGCCCACGCTGCCGACGCCGACGACCTTGCGCGCCGCGTCGACGACGCGGTATCGGCTGAGCATGGTGCGGGCGTCGACGAGCGTCGTGGTGATGTACCGCTCGAGGGCCCCGACCACCTGCGCCCGTCGCGCGGCATCGAGGCGCTCGAGAAGTGGCGGCCGCACGGCGAATCGCCGGTGCCCGTCGATCATCTCCGTCAACTTCGGCAGGGTCGACTGGTCCTGGTGGCGCAGGGCCTTGACGAAGCCCCGCCGGAACACCGGGTCGTCATGGCCGACCTGGTCGACGAGCGGCGACCCCTGGTCGACGACGACCCGCCACAGGTCCTGCACACCGAGATCCTCCGTGCGCATGAGGACGTTGCGATAATCGCAGATCGCCCGCTCGACCGCCGTTCGGCAGCCGTCATCTGATGCTCCGTTCGATCGCCCGGCCAGCACGAGGCTGGCGGCCAACCGCTTGAGGTCCCACTCCCACGGCCCGATCGCCGTCTCGTCGAAGTCGTTGACGTCGAAGACGACCACGCCGCTCGGCGCGCCGTAGAAGCCGAAGTTCATGCAGTGGGCGTCACCGCAGATTTGCGTCAGGAGATCGGTCCGGGGTGTGAACAGGAGGTCACGCGCCATCATGTCGGCCGCCCCCCGGTAGTAGCTAAAGGCGGAGGCCGCCATCCGTGCGACGCGCACGGGCACCAGCTCGCGGTCGCGTCGTCGGTCGGCCCGTTCGAGCTGGGCGACCGGGTCGGGCCGGCGCGCCGGCGGCTGCCACATCCCGTGGCTCGAGCGCGGTGCGCCCCGGCGCAAGGCCCGTCCAGCAGCGTGTCGTTCAGACCATGGCCGACGGGTCGTCCGCAGGTCGACGGGGGGTTCGGCGATCACGGCGGTTGGTCCGGGAGCGCCGGTCCCTCGGCGGCGGCCCGCTCACGCTGGCCTGGCCGGCCACGCAGCGCACCCATCAGCACCACCGCGATGGCCGCCCCGGCGATCGGTCCGCCGACGTAGGCCCACCATGCGCTCAGGTCGGCGCCGACGATGGCCGGTCCCATCGAGCGGGCCGGGTTCATCGAGGCGCCGCTGATCGGGCTGGCGAACAGGCCGAGCAGGGCGATCGTGGCGCCGACGGCCAGCGCCGCGTTGTGGCCGATGCTGCGATACCCGGTGGCGGTGTGGAGGATCACTGACACGAGGATGGCCGTGAGCACCACCTCCATCAGGAAGGCACGGACGTCGCCGGCGCGGGGGTCCGGGTAGGTGCCGCCCAGCTCGACGGCGCCGAACATCGCCTGCAGGAAGCCGGCGCCGAGGAGGCAGCCGACGAGCTGGGCGCCGAGGTAGGGGACAACCCAGCGCCTCGCGAACACGCCCCGCCCGGCGAAGGCCAGCGTCACCGCCGGGTTGACGTGGAAGCCCGACAGCGGTCCCCATGCGTAGATGAAGGCCATCACCAGTGCGCCGGGGGCGATGACGGCGGCGGCCTGGCCGATCGGGCTCCCGCCGACGTACGAGTTGATCACGCCGGGTCCGGCGGCCACCAGGGTCAGCAGGAAGGTGCCGATCAGCTCGACGGTGCACCGAACGGCCAACGGCCATTCGCGCAGCACGTCCTCGTCGAGACGGACGATCTCCCGCCCGTCGCGTTCGACCGCTCCCCCATCCGACACTGGATGCCGACGGTAGCGGGTGGAGCGATCAGGCCTTGGCGGCCGCGAATCCCTTATCCAGGTCGGCGAGGATGTCGTCGAGCGTCTCGATGCCGACGCTCAGGCGGACCAGGCCGGGGTGGACGTCGGAGGCCAGCTGCTCCTCCGGCGTGAGCTGGCTGTGCGTCGTGCTGGCCGGGTGGATCACGAGGCTGCGGACATCGCCGATGTTGGCAACGTGGCTGTGCAGTTCGAGCGCCTCGACGAAGCGCTTGCCCGCCTCCAGTCCCCCTTCGATCTCAAAGGCGATGATCGAGCCGTAGCCCTTGCCGCCGCCGAGGCGCTTGGCCCGCTCGTGCCACTTGTTGTTGGGCAGTCCGGCGTAGTTGATCGAGAGGACCTGGCCCTGACCGGTGAGGTACTGGGCCACCTTCTCGGCGTTCTCGAAGTGGCGATCCATGCGCAGGCTCAGCGTCTCGATCCCCTGCAGGATGAGGAAGGCGTTGAAGGGCGAGATGGCGAAGCCGATGTCGCGCAGCAGCTGGACGCGCGCCTTGAGGATGAACGAGCCGGCTCCGAGCGCCGGCCAGTAGGCGAGGCCGTGGTAGCTGGGATCGGGCTCCGTGAAGCCCGGGAAGCGGCCGGAGGCGGAGAAGTCGAAATTGCCGCCGTCGGTGATGGCGCCGGCGATCGAGTTGCCGTGGCCGCCGAGGAACTTGGTCAGGCTGTGCACGACGATGTCGGCGCCCCACTCCAGCGGGCGGATGAGGTATGGGCTGGGCACGGTGTTGTCGATGATCAGCGGCACGCCGTTCTCGTGGGCCACGCCCGACACGCCTTCGATGTCGAACACGTCGTTCTTCGGGTTGGGCAGCGATTCGCCGAAGAAGGCCTTCGTGTTGTCCTTGACGGCGGCCCGCCACTGGTCGAGGTCGTCCGGGTCGTCGACGAACGTGACCTCGATGCCGAGCTTGGGCAGCGTGTAGTGGAACAGGTTGTAGGTGCCGCCGTAGAGCGACGACGACGAGACGAGGTGGCTGCCCGCCTCGGCGAGCGTGAGGATGGCGAGCGTCTCCGCGGCCTGCCCTGACGCAACGGCCAGCGTGCCGGGGAGCCCGATGGCGGTCGTGCAGCCGCCTTCGAGCGAGTTGATCCGGCCCTCCAGCGCGGCCTGGGTCGGGTTCATGATCCGCGTGTAGACGTTGCCGACCTCGGCCAGGGCGAAGAGGTTGGCGGCGTGATCGGTGTCGCGGAACTGATAGCTCGTGGTTTGGTAGATGGGCTGCGCCCTAGCCCCGGTCGTCGGGTCGGGCTCGCTCCCGGCGTGGACCTGGCGCGTCTCGAATCCCCACTCTTCACTCATGGCCGGGAGCGTAGCCCTTTCAAATCCGACCTAGAGGGTCGTATTTACGTCTGATGCTCACGGTCAGGCTTCTGGCTGGGCGTCCAGCCAGAAACCTCACGAAGAGCTGGGGACGCCCCGACGCGTTGACGACCTGCTGGAGCGGGCCCGGCAGCAGTTCACCGCCACGACCGGCGGGCCGAGCTGGCATCCCGACATCGCGCTGGCCGACCTGCGCGTCCGCCAGGGCCGGTTCGCCGACGCCGAGCGGCTGCTGATCGGCAAGGACCAAGCGATGCAGGCGCTGCTGCCCGCGGCCAGGTTGCACCTCGCACGCGGCGACCACGACCTCGCCCGGGCAGCGGCGCGACGCGGGTTGCGGGCGGTGGGTGACGACCAGCTGAGGGCGATTGAGCTGCTGACGACGCTCGTCGATGCCGAGCTCGCCGCGCCGGCGACTCCGAAGCCGCCGAGGCGTCTTGTACGGAGCTGTCCGCAAGGGCGGCCCACGTCCCCGTCGCGCCGCTGGCGGGGCGGGCGGCGGCGACACGGGCCCGGGCCCTGGCGGCGTCCGGGTGCGATCCCGATGCCATTGCGCTGCTCGAGGACACCCTCGACGGGCTGGAAGTCGGGCGAGTGCCGTGCTGCGGGCCGCCCTGCCGGTCGACCTGGCGCGACTGCGGGGGAGGTGCGGTGACGGGCCGCAGGCCGCCACGGATGCGGCATCGGCGCGCGCCGCGCTGGCCCAGCTCGACGTCGTGCTGTCCGCCAAGGATGACGCCCTGACGGCGCGGCTCACCGGCGCAGGCCCGGTGGCGAGTGCCGTGCTGGCTCGGCGATCTGGGTGCTGAGAGGCCCGTCTCGATGGCACCACGGTGCGCCTCGCCGATACCAAGGGCCTGCATCACCTGGCCGCTGATCGCCAGCACCGGCCAGGAGCGGCACGCGCTGGATCTCGTCGATCGGGTGGAGGGTGTCGAAGCGGACATCGAACGGCGGGCGCTGGGTGACGCCGGGCCGTTGCTGGGTGCGCAGGCCGTGCCGTCTATCAGCGGCGGATCGAGCAGCTGCGCGCCGCCGCTGATGATGCCTTGGCGGCGGGTCAGCTGGAGACGGCAGAGGCGACGCAGGCGGAGTTGGACCAGCTCGTCGCCCAGCTGGCCAGCGCGTTCGGGCTCGGCGGGCGGGCGAGGCGGGCCGGTTCGGCCAATGAGCGGGCTCGACTCGACGTCACTCGGCGTTGCGTACGGCGATCGCCCGGATCGCCGATGCCCTGCCCGCGGCGGGCGCGGCGCTCGACCGAGCGGTGCGCACGGGCACATACTGTTTGTGTGCGCCGATCGCGACGGACGAGGTGCGCTGGATCGTTCAGCGCGAAGTGAACGGGCCCGGGCCGGGTTGAACGCAATCAAGGACATGGAGACGATGCAGCACTTGCCAACGACCGACGTCGACGAGATCTCCGACGGGATCTACCGGATCTCGACCTGGGTCCCGGAGGTCACGCCCGACGGGTTCACGTTCAACCAGTTCCTCTTGGTGGGCGATGAACCGCTGCTGTTCCACACGGGCATGCGCGGGTTGTTCCCGCTGGTCTCGGAAGCGGTGGCCAAGGTCGTGCCCGTCGAGTCGCTGCGCTGGATCACGTTCGGCCACGTCGAGGCCGACGAGTCCGGCGCCGTGAACATGTGGCTGGCGGCAGCGCCGGATGCGCTGGTCGCCCACGGCGCGCTGGGGTGCGACGTCTCGCTGAACGACCTGTGCGACCGGCCGCCGAGAGCGCTGGCGGAGGGCGAGGTGATCGACCTCGGCGGCAAGCGGCTGCGGCAGATCTCGACGCCGCACGTGCCGCACGGGTGGGAGGCCCAGGTGCTGTTGGAGGAGACGACGGGCACGCTGCTGTGCGGCGACCTGTTCACCCACTTCGGTCGGTGCCCGGCGGTGACGACCGACGACATCGTCGAGCCGGCGGTGGTGGCGGAGCACCTGTTCCACGCCTCGTCGCTGGCGCCGAGCACCGGCGCCACGCTGCGCATGCTCGCCGACCTCGAACCGGCGACGCTGGCGCTGATGCACGGCGCCTCCTTCACCGGCGACGGCGGCCAGGCCCTGCGCGACCTGGCAACGGCCTACGACGAGATGATCACCGCCGCCTGACCCCTCCTTGGTCCGCAAATTGGTTGCTCAGCAACCAATCCGCTGACGAGGAGAGCCAAGCCCGGTCGCCCACTCGTCCGTCAGGCTGGCTCATGAGGCTCTTGAAACGGGTGCGGACCGCGGCTGCGGCAGGTGACCCGGCATGTGACGCGAACTGTAAGCCCAGCGGGCGGAGATCCGCACGTTGCGCTCACCGATCACCGCGACACGTGGCGAGGTGAGCAATGAGTGGGCGGGTGCGCTCATCGCTCATCGCGTGGCGGCCGACCCGGCGCACGACGACGTCCCACCCCCTTCAACAGCCTCTTCGACCCCACGCCGCCGCGCGGCCGGCCGGGCCTTGTCCTCGCCCGTGCACCCGGTCGCCATCAGCGTGGCCGCTCACCTGGCGACTGTCACACGTCGGCGACGAGGTGTGACACTCCTGGTCCGAGTTCTGGCGGGACGTCTCGCCAGAACTCGGACGTTAAGGATGAACCCCGGGCCGTAGCGTCCGGCCGTGGAGCTGGACCAGCTGGTTGAGAAGTTGGGCGACAAGCGGACGCGGCTCGAGGCGATGGGCGAGTTGGTGGGTGGGGTGACGGCGACCGAGCTGCGGGCGGTCGAGATGTCCGACGATGTGTTTCAGGCGCTGGCGCGCGGCACCCGCCATGCCAGCCCGGTCGTGCGGTGGTGGGCGGTGCAGGTGCTCGACCACTGCCCGGAGGAGCGGGCCACGCCGATCATCGTTGCGCTGTTCGACGATGCGGTGCCGCGCGTCAGACGCAACGCCGTCCATGCCGTCGGCTGCCCGGCTTGCAAGCCGTCGGCGACGCCGACCTGCAACCCCGAGGTGCTGGATCGGCTGCGCCACATCGCCGCCACGGACGACAACGCCAAGGTCCGCCACGAGGCGAACCTGTCCCTCGCCCGCCTCGGCAGGAAGCTCCAGACATGATCCGAGTCAGCGCGTGGGTTCAGCGCGACCGAATCGCGCCGGAGCCGCAGAGTGCGGCTGGCGTTGCAGAAAACTGCATCCTGGGCAGCACTCTGCGGATTCGGTGACGAAGATCGCGCCGGAGCCGCAGAGTGCGGCTGGCGTTGCAGAAAACTGCAACCTGGGCAGCACTCTGCGGATTCGGTGCCGATAATCGCGCCACAGCTGCAGAGTGCGGATTCGGTGACGAAGATCGCGCCGCA
>JBPCJL010000084.1:0-8658 GCA_051005355.1 Ilumatobacteraceae bacterium | reverse complement strand
GGTTACCGGTCGGTAACTAGGGTGGCGGGATGGGCGAGATCCAGCGTATGGGCATCGTCGGCTCGAGGATCATGGGCGCCGGCCTGGCCGAGGTGGCGGCCAAGGCGGGGTTCGACGTCGTGGTGCGCTCGCGCCGGCGCGCCGGTGCTGAGGACGTGGTCGCCGGCGTCACCTCCAACCTGCAGCGCCAGGTCGACAAGGGTCGTCTCGAGGCGGCGGACATGGAGGCGACGGTCGCCCGATTGAGCGCCACCGACCACCTCGGACGCCTCGCCGACTGCGACCTCGTGATCGAGAGCATCGTCGAGGATCTCCTCACGAAGCGGGCGCTGTTCGCCGAGCTCGAGCAGATCGTCAAGCCGGAGGGGATCCTGGCCACCAACACGTCGACGCTGCCGGTCGTCGAGCTGGCCGTGGCCACCGAGCGGCCCGACAAAGTGTGCGGCATCCACTTCTTCAACCCGGCGCCACTGATGAAGTTGGTCGAGGTGGTGCGGCCGATCACGGCCAGCGACGACACGATGAAGGCCGCCACGGGGTTCGCCACGGCGTGCGGCAAGGACGCCATCGAGGTCGTCGACCGGGCCGGGTTCGTCGTCAACGCGCTGCTGTTCCCCTACCTCAACAACGCAGTGCGGATGCTCGAACAGGGCACGGCGTCGCGCGACGACATCGACACGGCCATGCGCGGCGGCTGCAACTTCCCGATGGGCCCGCTGGCCCTCCTCGACCTCGTCGGCCTCGACACGTCGCTGTCGATCCTCGACGCCCTGTACGCCGAGTTCCGCGATCCCAACTACGCCGCCGTGCCCACCCTGCGCCGCATGGTCGCCGCCGGACGCCTCGGCAAGAAGTCGGGCCAGGGCTTCTATGCGTACTGAGATCGCGTTCTGACGAAGATTCCGTATTGATTTCCATACGGATCGCGCCACAAAACTAAGTCCCTCGTAGTGCGTCTACCGATCGAGCCGCCGCCCAGCCGGTGGCGGCTGCCTGCGGCCGAGACGGCAGACGCCGACGGGGTCGTCGGGATCGGCGGCGACCTCGAACCGGGGACGCTGCTGGCCGCCTACCGATCCGGCTTGTTCCCGATGCCGGCCGGTCGCCGCCAGATCGCCTGGTTCTCGCCCGACCCGCGAGCGATCATCCCGCTCGACGGCCTGCGCGTCAGCCGTTCGCTGCGCCGCAGCTTGCGGCGCTTCGAGGTCCGCCGAGACGAGGCCTTCACCGACGTGATGGTGCGCTGCGGCGATCCGCGCCGGCCGGGCGGGTGGATCAATCGCAGCTTCGTCGCCGCCTACATCCGGCTGCACCGCATGGGGTGGGCGCACTCGTTCGAGTGCCTCGACGAATCGGGAAACCTGGTCGGCGGACTCTACGGCGTGCGCATCGGCGGCCTGTTCGCCGGCGAATCGATGTTCCACACCGCCACCGACGCCTCGAAGGTTGCACTTGGAGCGCTCGTCGACTGGCTCGGCGAGAGCGACGGCCGGCTGCTCGACGTGCAGTGGCCGACCGCGCACCTCATGTCCCTCGGTGCCATCGCCATCCCCCGCGCCGAGTACCTGGCCCGAGTCGCCGAGGCCGTGCGCTGAGCGGGCACACTGCTCTCTCATGACGGAGCGCGATCAGCCGTGGCTGATGCGGACGTACTCGGGCCACTCGACGGCGGCGGCGTCGAACCGCCTCTACCGCACCAATCTGGCCAAGGGGCAGACCGGGTTGTCGGTCGCTTTCGACCTCCCCACGCAGACCGGCTACGACCCCGACTCGCCGATGGCGCGCGGCGAGGTGGGCAAAGTCGGCGTCCCGATCGCCCACCTCGGCAACCTGCGGGCGCTGCTCGACGGCATCCCGCCGGCGGCGATGAACACGTCGATGACGATCAACGCCACGGCGGCGTGGCTGCTCGCGCTCTACGTCGCCAACGCCGAGGAGCAGGGCACCTCGAGCGACGCGCTGCGCGGGACGACCCAGAACGACATTGTCAAGGAATACCTCTCGCGCGGGACGTACATCTTCCCGCCCGCGCCGTCGCGCCGGCTGATCGTCGACATGATCGCCTGGTGCGCCGAGCACGCACCGAAGTGGAACCCGATCAACGTCTGCTCCTACCACCTCCAAGAGGCCGGGGCCACGCCGGTGCAGGAGACGGCCTACGCGCTGGCCACCGCCATCGGTGTGCTCGATGCCGTGCGCGAGTCCGGGCAGGTCGCGCCCGAGCAGTTCGGGCGCGTCTTCGGATCGATCTCGTTCTTCGTCAACGCCGGCATCCGCTTCGTCGAGGAGCTGTGCAAGCTGCGCGCCTTCACCGAGCTGTGGGACCGCATCGGGCTGGAGCGCTACGGCGTCGAGGACGCGCGAGCGCGACGGTTCCGCTACGGCGTGCAGGTGAACAGCCTCGGCCTCACCGAGTCGCAGCCGGAGAACAACGTCCAGCGCATCGTGCTGGAGATGCTCGCCGTCACGCTGTCCAAACGGGCGAGGGCACGCAGCATCCAGCTTCCGGCCTGGAACGAGGCACTCGGTCTCCCGCATCCGTGGGACCAGCAGTGGTCGTTGCGGATGCAACAGGTGCTCGCATACGAGAGCGACCTCCTCGAGTATGAGGACCTGTTCGACGGGTCGCGCGTGATCGAGGCGAGGACGGCCGAGCTGCGCGACGCCGCCCAGGCCGAGCTCAATGACGTCCTGGCGATGGGCGGAGCCTTCGAAGCCGTCGACGCACTCAAGGCCAGGCTCGTGTCATCGATGGCGGAGCGCACCCGGCGCATCGAATCGGGCGATCTAGTCGTGGTGGGGGTGAACCGCTTCACCGAGTCCGAGCCGTCGCCGCTCGGCGGCGAGGGAGCGGTGCTGCGCGTGGACCCAAACGTGGAAGCCGAGCTGGTCGCCGACGTCGAGCGGTGGCGGGCCGAACGGGACGAGGCCGCGGTCGACGCCGCGCTGGACGACCTCCGCCGCGCCGCGACCGGGACCGACAACGTCATGCCCGCCTCGATCGCGCTGGCCAAGGTCGGCGGCACGACGGGCGAGTGGGGCGCGGTGATGCGCGAGGTATTCGGCGAGTACCGCGGCCCGACCGGTGTCGGTGGCGCCGTCGTCGCCGTCGACGGGCTGCGCGCCGTCGCCGAGAGCATGAAGCTGCTGCCGGGCGGGCCGCCCAAGCTGCTCGTCGCCAAGACCAGGCTCGACGGCCACTCCAACGGTGCCGAGCAGATCGCCGTCGCCGCCCGGGATGCAGGCATGGAGGTCGTGTACTCGGGCATCCGCCTGACCGTCGAGCAGGTCGCCGCATCAGCGCGTGATGAGGACCCGGACGTGATCGGTCTGTCGATCCTCTCCGGCTCGCACCTGGAACTGGTGACGGAGCTGCTGCGACAGTTGGAGGAGCTCGGGGTCGACGCCCCGGTCGTGGTGGGCGGGATCATCCCCGAAGAGGACCAGCGGCGCCTGGTCGCGGCCGGTGTGGCCGCCGTCTACACGCCGAAGGACTACGACATCGCCCGGATCATCGGCGAGATCGCCGACCTGGCTGCGGCCCGCCGCGCCTGACGTTCGGTCCTTGGCGACCGACCGCTGTGAGTCGGCTGCGGAGGACAGAACCGGGCAGCTCGGCTTCGTCTGACTGCCCGGTCAGCGTGCCGCTCACGCGCGAATCACGTCGGCCCGGCCCGGCGCGGCCTCGACCAGCAGTCCGAGGTCGTCGGGGTCAGACGTGACGATCACGTCACCGTCCCGAGCGAGTGCGGCGACCGCAGCGCCGACCGCATCGCTCGTGCCGGTGCGGGCAAGGAGGACACCGGCGCGCCGGCCGAGTGACTCGTCAAGGGGGGCGGTGTCGACGACGTGCAGTGCGCGCGCCAGGAGTGCCTGTCGCCCTCCTCCTCCCCTCCAGACCTGCGCCACGACGCCCCCGTGCGTGCGCGGTGGCGTACCGGCGAGCCGGGCTGACTCCAGTCGGCGCCACATCGCTCGGTCGTTGCGTTCGAGGGCGACGAACGCACCCGCATCCATGATCAGCGTCATCCGGCGCGCCGCACCCTGGCGCGAGTTGCCGCAGCCTCGTCTCGGTCGCGCTGGAGCTGCTCGGCGAGCTCGTCCTCGGTGAACATGCCGTGCTCGGCCTCGTACTCCGTGACGAGCTCGGCCAGCGCTTGGAGCCGGCGGTCGCGAGCCAGGCGATCGGCCATCGCCTCGTTGATCCACGAGCTCACCGACTCGGCCTGGCCCCGCGCGACGGCAGCACTCACCTCGTCAAGCAATGACTCGTCGACCGTCGCGGTGATCCTGCGCTTGCGCATACGCTGAGCATACACTCGTATGCCTCTGCGCATATGAGTGTGACGTCACCGGTAGCCGTTGGTGATGGGCATGCGGCGGTCGCGGCCGAAGGCCTTTGTGGTGACACGCACGCCGGGCGGGGTTTGCCGGCGCTTGTACTCGGCGAGGTCGACGAGGCGCGTCACCCGTTCGACGATCGACCTGTCGTGCCCGAGCTCGACGATCTCTCCCGCTGTGCGGTCGTCCTCGACGTAGGCCTCGAGGATGGGGTCGAGCACGTCGTAGGGCGGCAGGCGCTGTTCGTCACGCTGGTTGGGGCGCAGCTCGGCCGACGGCGGCTTGTTCAGCACACCCTCCGGGAGCACGTCCCGCCCGGCCCGCTCGTTCACGTACCGGCAGAGCGCGTACACCTCGGTCTTCAGCACGTCCTTGATCACGGCGTAGCCGCCGACCGAGTCGCCGTAGATGGTGAAGTAGCCAACAGCCAGCTCGCTCTTGTTGCCCGTCGTCAGGACCATCCAGCCGAACTCGTTGGACAGTGCCATCAGCACCTGGCCGCGACAGCGGCTCTGCAGGTTCTCCTGGGTGAGGCCAGGCTGGCGGTCGGCGAAGCTCGGCTGGAGCACGTCGAGGAAGGCCGCGAACGCCGGCTCGATGGGGATGGTGCGGTACTCGATGCCGAGGTTCTCGGCCAGGAGGGCGGCGTCGGAGCGCGAGTGATCGCTGGAGTAGCGCGACGGCATCGACACGCCGTGCACGTGCTCCGGACCGAGCGCATCGACGGCGATGACGGCGACGAGGGTCGAGTCGATGCCGCCCGACAGGCCGATCACCACGTCGGTGAAGCCGTTCTTGCGGCAGTAGTCACGGGTACCGAGGACCAGAGCCTCGTACAGCTCACCCACCGGATCGAGCAGCTCGAGGACCGGGTTGGCGGCGAGGTCGCCCTTGGCCACCGGCGTCGCACTGACCTCGACCAGCGGCAGCGAGAGTTGCGAGATACGGCCGCGTGGGTCGAGCAGTCGCTGGCGGTAGACGGCCGGCACGGGCACGTCCACGATCAGCAGCTCTTCCATGAACTGAGGGCCCCTGGCGATCAGCCGGCCTTCGGCGTCGAAGACGAGGGAGCACCCGTCGAAGACCAGCTCGTCCTGACCCCCGACCTGGTTGACGTAGACCAGCGCCGAGTGGGCGTCGGCGGCGCGGGTGGCCAGCATGCGCTCCCGGGTGTGGGCCTTGCCCCGGTGGTACGGCGAGCCGTTGATGTTGACGGCCAGCTCGGCGCCGCCGTCGGCCTGCACGGCGAGGGGACCGTCCGGGCTCCACACGTCCTCGCAGATGCTGATGCCGACTTTGACGCCGCCGATGACGTACAGCTCCAACGGGTCGGTCTCGTTGCCGGGGGTGAAGTAGCGGGCCTCGTCGAACACCGCGTAGTTCGGCAGCAGCCGCTTACGATACGTGCCGAAGACCTGGCCACCCGCACACACGGCGGCGGCGTTGAAGAGGTCGCGATCCGCCTCGACGTAGCCGACCACGGCGGCGCAGTGGCCCGTGCGGGCGGCCAGCTTGGCCAGAGCCGCCTCGTTGTCAGCGACGAAACCGGGCTTCATCACGAGGTCCTCGGGCGGATACCCGGTGATCGACAGCTCGGGGAAGGCGGCGATGTCGCACCCCGCCGCCTCGGCTCGTGCGTAGGCGTCGACGATCCGGGCCAGGTTCCCCTCGATGTCCCCGACGACCTGGTCCAGCTGCGCCAGCGCGACGCGCACCACGGTCACGCGCCTGACGCTAGTGATGCGATGAGAGATGAGCGGTCCACGACCGCTCATCTCTCATCGCGCTCGGGAACTTGCGCCCGCCTCGGCCCGTTCGTGGTATTCGCCCAGCTCGGTGGTGGCGCGGTCGGTCAGCTGGAGGCGGGTGAGCTGTATGCCGGGCTCTGCGGCGGTACCCGACCCGTGTCGGCCGCTTCGATCCCCGCCATCTTCGGCGCGGGCCGACCGCCGGAACCATCGCTGGTTGAATCGCCGCTGTCGTCGACCGCACCCAATGGCGCCGTCCTGGCCTGGCTCGTCCCCATCGGCGGCGCACTGCTGGCCGTCGGACCGCCCCGGTGAGTCGCCGGCCTGCCTACGGTGGCTGGCGATGGACTTCACGCAGATCACCTACGAGGTGGACGGGCCGGCGGCCGTCGTCACGCTCAACCGGCCGGAGCAGCTGAACGCCTTCACGGGCACGATGCTCACCGAGTTGCTGGCCGCCTTTGACCGGGCCGAGGCCGACGACGCCGTGCGGGCGATCATCATGACCGGCGCGGGTCGCGCCTACTGCGCCGGGGCCGACCTCTCCTCCGGCGGTGACACCTTCGACCACGAGGCTCACGGCGTCGGTGCCGACGCCACCGGGCGGGCGCCGCGCGACGGTGGTGGGATCCTCGTGCTGCGCATCTTCCAGTGCACCAAGCCGGTGATCGGGGCGATCAACGGCTCGGCCGTCGGCGTCGGCATCTCGATGACGCTGCCGATGGACATCCGCCTACTGGCCGACAACGCAAAGGTCGGTTTCGTCTTCGCCGGCCGGGGCATCGCCCCCGACGGCGCGGCGAGCTGGTTCCTGCCCCGGGTGGTCGGCATCAACCAGGCCCTCGAGTGGGTGCTCACGGCACGGGTGTTCAAGGCCGAGGAGGCGCTGGCCGGCGGGCTCGTGCGCAGCATCCATCCGGCCGACCAGGTGCTCAGCACGGCCAAGGCGCTGGCCGCCGAGATCGCCACCAACGCCGCACCGGTGTCGGCCAGCGTCAGCCGCGGCCTGCTCTGGCGGATGCTCGGCGAGGGCCACCCGATGGCCGCCCACCGCGCCGACTCGGAGGCCATCTACGACCTCGGTCGCAAGCCCGACGCGCGGGAGGGCGTCATGGCGTTCCTTGACAAGCGCGCCCCCGCCTGGACCCTCAGCCCGACCAAGGATCTCCCGCCCACGTATCCGTGGTGGGACGATCCCACCTACTGACGCGACGAAACCGGAGGTCACGAAGCGATGACGACGACGACAGGGCAGACCGCCGGCTTCATGGAGCGCCTCGCGGCGGGATCCGTGATCTGCGCCGAGGGCTACCTCTTCGAGCTGGAGCGACGCGGCTACCTGCAAGCGGGGGCCTTCGTGCCGGAGGTGGTGCTGGCCCACCCCGAGGAGGTCACGGCGCTGCACCGCGAGTTCGTGCACGCCGGGTCGGACGTGGTGGAGGCCTTCACCTACTACGGGCACCGGGAGAAGCTCCGCCCGATCGGCAAGGAGGACCTGCTCGAGCCGCTCAACCGGACCGCCCTAGAACTGGCCTCGGCGGTCGCCCGGGAAACCGGCACGCTGCTGGCCGGGACCATCTGCAACACCAACGTCTTCACACCCGACGACGACGACGCCCGCCGCATCGTGCGATCGATCTTCGACGAGCAGGTGGCCTGGGCCGCCGAGGCCGGCGTCGACGTAATCGTCGCAGAGACGCTGGACTGGACCGACGAGGCGCTGCTCGCCCTCGAGAGCATCCGGGCCGCCGGCCTGGCGTCGGTCGTCACCCTGGCCGTCCATCGCCAGGGCACCATGCGTGACGGGCGGTCGGCGGCCGAGGTCTGCCGGGTGCTCGCCGACGCCGGCGCCGACGTCGTCGGCCTCAACTGCGCCCGTGGGCCCGCGACGATGCTGCCGCTGCTGGCCGAGGTCGTGCTCGCCGTCGACGTGCCGGTCGCCGCGCTCCCCGTGCCGTACCGCACCACCGCCGAGCAGCCCACGTTCCAGTCGCTGCACGATGCGCACTACCACGGCCAGCCGACCGGGCGGCCGTTCCCCACCGGGCTGGATCCGTTCACGTGCACCCGCTACGAGATCGGTGACTTCACCCGCCAGGCCCACGACATGGGTGTCCGCTACCTCGGCGTGTGCTGCGGCGCCGGACCGCATCACGTCCGCGCGCTGGCGGAGGCCGTCGGCAAGGCGCCACCGGCCAGTCGCTACTCGCCCGACATGTCGAAGCACGCGTTCCTGGGCTCGCACGATCGCCTGGCGAAAGTGCAGAAGGAATACGCACCGAAGCTCTGAAGGCGTGGCCCTCGCGCCGGCGCGCTTCGCTAACGCTCGTCCTCGCGCCGGACGACGACCTTCTGCCCCCGCAGCGTCGCGCGCGACAGCGCCCGGATGACCTTGTCGGCATCGACCTCGCGCACCTCGACCAACGAGTACTGCTCGCGAATCTCGATCGCGCGGATCGAATCGCCTGCGATCTTCGCCTCGTTCGCGATCGCGCCCACGAGGTCCTTCGGGCGCATGCCGCGCTGCTCGCCCGACTGGACCACGAGTCGGGTCATGCCGCCCCCGCCA
>JBPCJL010000083.1:0-10252 GCA_051005355.1 Ilumatobacteraceae bacterium | reverse complement strand
GCGTCGCCCCTGCCGACGGCAGGAGATCGAGGAAGTTGTCGCAGTAGAAGCGCTGGCGAACGTCCTCCCCGGCATCCCCGAGCGATGTCTCGAAGCGCTCCAGGGGGCGCCGCCCCCCCTCGACGTGGGGGTAGTCGGACGAGAACAACGGGATCTCGGGCCCGCCCTGTTCGATGATCCAGCCGACGTCCTCGGTGGGGTACGGAGTAGCGCGGATCTGCCGGCGGACGTACTCGCTCGGCCGCAGCGACAGCGCCTGCAGTCGCTCCTCGTGACGGGCGAAGGCGTCGAACGCCGACTCCATCTGACGCATCCAGGACGGGATCCAGATGGCGCCCTGCTCGATGACGCCGATGCGCAGGTCGGGAAAGCGCTCGAGCACGCCGTCGAAGATCATCGTCGCCATCGTCTGCGCCGGCGGGCCCGGGATGCCCATGTAGTCGACCGACCGGAAGTTCTCCTCGCCTCCGTGGAAATCGGGTGGGATGGGCATCCCGTTGCGGAAGTAGTTGCCGTCGATCAGGTCGCCGGTGCCGCCGACGTGGAAGACGATCGGGATGTGGGCTTCGCTGGCGACCGCCCACACGGCGTCGAGGGCGACGTGGCTCGGGGAGTGGCCCGGCGGGCAGCCGGACGCGACCAGCAGGGCGGCGGCGCCCTGGTCGATGGCCTCGTGGGCGAGGGCGCCGGCCCGATCGAGGTCGACCAACGGGACGTAGCACGAGGGCAACAGCCGGGGATCGACGGAGCAGAACTCGACCATGCCGCGGTTGTGGGCACGGGCCGCCCCGATGGCCAGTTCGAGGTCGCCGCTGTGCTCCCAATCGCGCAGGCGCCGGTTGTGGAACGTATTGAAGACGAGCTGGCTGGCGAACCCGAGCAGGTCGAGGGCACGTGGCCGATCCTCGGGGACGAAGGATCCGGTGGCGGCAAAGTTCTTGCGCGCCATGATGTCGGCCGCCTCGGTGTTGCGGTACTCGTGGCTGGCGTGGCGGTCGCGCAGGCGGTCAAAGGCAGCGTCGAGGTCAGCCAGCTGCTCGTCGGGGTCACCGGTCTGGCGCAGCTCGTTGCCGCTCGAATAGCGCAGCGGCTCGATGCTGTCGCGGATCCCCGGATCCGCGTAGCTGCGCAACCACCCCGGCGGCTCCATGATGTGGGCGTCGGCGTCGTGCACCACCAGCCCTGTCGAGTTGTACGCCATCCGAGAAGTGTGCCACCGGCCCGCCGGCTCGGGCGGTGCGATGAGACATGAGCGGTCGATGACCGCTCATCTCTCATCTCACCGGGCACCGAGTGCCCGATAGCGTGCGAACGCCTCACCGGGCGACGTGGCCGAGTGGTTCAGGCAAGGGCCTGCAAAGCCCTCTACCCGGGTTCGATTCCCGGCGTCGCCTCCAGCCGCTGAGTGGGTGAACTGCCTGCTCAGCGACTGTTTTCGTTCGACCGCCAGTGTGACTGGCGTTGGCAGCACGCCACCGCCGACCTGCCCTGCTCACCGGTCCGCTCGTCGACGAACCCGATCAATTCATCGCGCGGTCCTGTCGAACGCGATTCGCGAACGGAGCCAGCTCGCGAACCACGCTTCGTCGACGTTGCCTGCCGCCACCTGCAGCATGGCGGCCTCGGCGTCGTCGACATCCGGTGGATCTGGTTCCCATCGCCCGCCGTTGAGATCGATGAACATGACAAGCGCAGCCCAGGCCGCACGCTTGCTGCCGTCCGGGAGCGGGTGGTTCCACGCCAGCCGACACGTCAAGACCGCCGCCTTGTCGACAAGGTCCGGATAGAAGTCCTCGTCGCCGAAGCCCGCTTGCGGTGCGTGGAAAGCGGAATCGGCGAGATCGCCTCGGCTGACCTTGATGAGCACTTCGGCCGGCGTGAACGTGACCTGCTCGGCCAGCCAGAAGTACTCGGCCAGCGAGAGGTAGCGCGTCACCTGGCGAGGCGTTCGATGAGCTCTCGATCGCGCTCCAGCAGCTGACGGGCCCGGGCCGTGAAGCCCCGGTCCGCCCTTGTCCGCTCGATCTCGGCACTCAACGACTCGACGATGAGCGTGTTCACGCTGACGCCTCGGACTCGCGCGACCGCTTCGGCTTCTTCGGCGAGGTCCTCGGGCAGGCGCACCGTTGTCTGTCGTGATGTCATGAGATCACGATAGCGCGACCTCGCTTTGACCATCGTCAGGTTGTGGCCCTCCATCGGGCCAACAACCTGACCAGGAGCTGGCAGCGATGCGCGGGCCCGTGGTGAACCTGGGGCGGGTTCGTCCGCCACGGTGCCGAGGAGCTACATGGCCTCGACCTGGGGCATGATCTCTTCCTTCAGCCGCTTCAGGTCGTCGAGCGTCTTGGCCACCGGCACGTCCTGGAACGGCGGCCACAGGAGCGGCATCGTCAGCCCCGCCTCCTTGTAGCGCTTGAGGTTGTCGGTGATCTGCGCTGCAGTTCCCGCCAGCAGGTTGCTGCCCTTGCCCTGCGGCGTCTGATCGGTCTCCTCGTCGGTGACGACGAACCAGATCATGCTGCAGATCTCGAGGTCGTCGATCGAGCGGGAACTGCCGAGCTCCTCGAGCTCTTGCTGGATGGCGCGGCGCCACTGCGTGAGCTCGTCCGGCGTGTCCTGGATCCCGATCCAGCCCGCCAGGTCGTACTTGGCGATGCGGTTCGCCGAGCGCTTCGGGTCCTTCAGGCCGCTGAAAAAGATGGGCGGGTGTGGCTGTTGCAGCGGCTTCGCGCCGAACCCGCAGCGGTCGAAGTCGGCGAACTCGCCGTGCTACTCGAACAGGTCGTTCGTCCAGATGCCCTGCATGATCTCGATCGTCTCGCGCACGTGCTGGTGCCGCTTGGGGAAGATGTGCGCGGCGCTGGCGGCGGCGAACTCCTCGGGCATCCAGCCCGACCCCACGCCCACGTTGACCCGGCCGTTCGAGAGGTGGTCAACGGTGGCGATCTCCCCGGCCAGGACGCCGGGCGCGCGGTACGGCGTGTCGATGATGCTCATGCCGATGCGCAGCTTCGACGTCTTCGCGGCGAGCCAGGGGATCAGCGGCATGCCGTGGAGCCACTCACCGCGCGAGGCCACCGGCAGTGCCTTCGGGAACGCCTCCATCATGCCGAACGAGTACTGGAGCTCGGTGCGATCGGAGGCTTCGGGAACAACGACCCGGTCCAGCGTCCAGACCGAGTCGAAGTCGAGCTCCTCGGCGAGGCCGGTGAGATCCTCGAGCTCCGTGACGGTCACCTTGTCGCGGAAGTTGGGCAAGTACAGCGCGAGCTTCATGAGAGACGGTCTCGTCACCGGGTTCGTGGATGGCGACGGCAAGCGCTGCGGTCGAGACGCCCGGCTCACAAGCCCCCGACCTGCCTGCCGTGGTGGACGGTAACAGGTTGCGGACAATGGTTCGTCGAGCGACCGCTAGCGCGGCCGCCGTCCCTCTTCCGCTTCGGCCCGGAGCTGGTCGCGCAGTTCCCGCTTGACGACCTTGCCGTAGTTGTTGGTCGGCAGGGCGTCGACGAACCGGTAGTCCTTCGGGCGCTTGAACCGGGCGATGTGGTCGAGGCACGTTCGGTCGAGGTCCTCCACCGGCGGCGGGGCGGCGCCGTCGCCGGCCACCACGACGAAGGCCACCACCGCCTCGCCCCACTCCGTGTCGGGCCGGCCGACGACTGCGGCGGCCTGGACGCCGGGATGGCGCAGCAGCGCCTCCTCGACCTCCCGGGGGTAGATGTTCATCCCTCCACTGATGATCAGGTCTTTGGACCGGTCGCGCAGCGTGAGGTACCCGTCGGCGTCGAAGCTGCCGACGTCGCCGGTGTGCAGCCAGCCTCCACGCAGCGCCTCGGCGGTGGCCTCGGGCTGGTTCCAGTAGCCGGCCATGACTACGTCGCCCCGGACCACGACCTCGCCGACCTCGTCGGCGGGGAGCTCATGATCGTCGTCGTCGAAGACGCGCACCTCGACGTCCGTGCGCGGACGCCGACGCTCTGCACGCGGTCACGCCATCGGGGATGGTCCCGATCGCCGTGGTCTACTTTGGACAGGGTGGTGATCGTCATCGGCGTCTCGCCCTGCCCGTAGACCTGGGCCAAGCGGGGACCGAAGACGGCGAGGGCGTCCTCGAGGTCGGCCAAGTACATCGGTGCGCCGCCGTAGATGATCGTCTTCAGGCGGGAGAGGTCGGCCGCGGCGACCGCACGGTCGCCGGCGAGGCGCTTGACCATGATGGGAGCGGCGAAGAACGACATGCCCGACCAGCAGCGGAGGAGGGCGGCGATCTCCTCGCCGTCGACGCCGCCCGACTGCGGCACGACGCTCACCGCGCCCCGAGCCACGTGGGGCAGCCCGTAGAGCCCCGAACCGTGCGACAGCGGCGCGGCGTGGAGGACACAGTCCTGCGGCATCACCGGGTCGATGTCGGCGAAGTAGCTGAGCGACGCCATGAGCAGGTTGCGGTGCGTCAGCGTGGCCCCTTTGGGCCGTCCAGTGGTACCGCTCGTGTAGAAGAGCCAGGCCGCGTCCTCGGGCAGCCGGTCGACGATCGACGCCGGCGACGATGCCGTGAGGCGGTCCCACCGTTCACCGGGCGCCACCGCCGCCGCCTGCAGCGAATCGACGGTGCCGACGAGCGACTCGACGTCACCGGCATGGTCGGCGTCGGTCACGACGACGGCCGACCCGCTGTGGTCGAGGATGTAGGCGATCTCGTTGCGGTGGAGTCGCGCGTTGATCGGTACGGCCACCAGACCGGCGTGCCAGATGGCGAACAGCGCTTCGAGGTACTCGGGGCGGTTGCGCATCACGATGGCGACCCGGTCACCGGGCGACAGGCCGAACTCATCGCGCAGGCCAGTCGCCGCGCCGGCCGTCCGCGCGGCGAACGCTCCCCAACTGGCGTGGACGCGCTCTCCGTCGGCCACCGCCGGGTCGTCGGGCCGCTGGCGGCCGTGGCGCTCGACCCATACGGCCAGGTTCATCGCGCCGAACGTAGTGGCGGTCGCCCTTGGGTCGCTACGACAGCGCCGCCGGCCGCGCGCAGCAGGATCGGACCGATGTCCGTCTCCACCGCGGTGGCGCGATGAGGCTCGCCGAGAGCGAGGCGCTGGCCCGGCTGGCTGCGCACGACCACGGGATCCTGGGCACGGTGCACGCCGAGCGGGGTGTCGACGCAGTGCCCGTCGCGTACGTCGTGGACGAGGACGGCTACGTGGGCGTGCCCGTCGACCGGGTGAAGCCAAAGGTGTCGTTGCGGCTGCAGCGGGAGCGCAACCTGGAAGCGGATCCGCGGGCCACGCTGCTGGTCGAGCACTGGGACCCCGACGACTGGTCACGACTGTGGTGGGTGCGGGCCGAGTTGCGCTGGCACGGCGACGCCACCGCCAGCCGGGCGGCGGCCCTGGCCAATCGGCTGGCCGAACGCTACACGCAGTATCGGGACCAGCCCTTCGTGCGAGTGCTGGTGCTGCGCATCGTCGGCGTGGCCGGCTGGGCCGCCGGCGCCCATTGATCCCGGCCCTTCGGCGCAGCACCGTTCGCCTGTCACAGTCGCGATGTGGCAGAGCAGCAGCTCGATGGCGGGATCGCCAATGCGGGCCTGGTCGTCCGCGTCGGTCGGCATGTCCTTCGCCCCTCGAGTCCGCACTCGGAGTCGATTCATGCCTTCCTCCGGGCGGTGAGACACGCCGGGTTCGAGGGCGCCTCACTTCCAGTCGGCATCGACGACGACGGACGCGAGCGCCTGGTCTTCGTCACCGGCGAGGTCCCAGTTGCGCCCTTTCCGGAGTGGAGCCAGTCCGACACCGCGCTGGCGTCCATCGCCAGGCTGCTGCGCGGGCTGCGCGACGCCGCCCGCGAGTTCGACCATCGGGGTCTCACCTGGGACGACGCGCTTGCGGACCCGGTCGGCGGGACGGTGGTGTGCCACAACGACGTGGACCTTTCGAACGTCGTCTTCCGTGACGGCATCGCCGTTGCGCTGCTCGACTTCGAGTTCGCCGCCCCTGGCCGCCCCGTCTACGACCTGGCCCAGCTGGCCCGGCTCTGCGTACCGATCGACGACGACTTCGACCAGGCGCGGCTGGGCTGGCGACCCGCCGACCGGCCGGCGCGGCTCCGACTCGTTGCCGACGCCTACGGACTCGACCGCAACGGTCGGGCGGAGCTGCTGACCGCGATGGACGATGCCATCGACCGCATCGAGGCAGCCGTTCGGCGCTGCGTCGACGCCGGTGACCCGAACACCGTTGCGCTGTGGAACCGGACCGGCGGCGGCGCCCGCTTCGACCGCCGGCGCCGCTGGTGGCTAGACCATCACGACCAGTTCGCCGCCGCCCTCCGCTGACGCCCATCCCCCGCCGAGACCAGTCCGAACCGCGCCGGTAATGTCTCCCGGCGAGGCCGACCGTGGACATCAGCGAGGCGATGCTCAAGCACTACCTCGACTGTCTCACCGTGTCGTACTTCGGGCGACAGGACCTCGCTCCGGATCAGCTGGCGGGCTACGACGACGCCGTCGAGCAGATGCGCCTGGCCGCCGTGGCGCACGACGACTTGGAACCGATCCGGCTGGGCTTCGACTACCTGTTGAGTCGAGACGATGTGGATCTGACCGACTTCGACGGGGGCTCCTACCCGTACGACGCCGGCGAGGTGCGAGAGATCATCCGCTACGCCCGCTCGGTGATCTGGCCGGATGTGCCTGCGGCGAGCAGCGCCGAGCTCGGCGAGGTCCGTCTGGTGACGATGTCAACCAGCGATTGGTGGTCGAGCCGCGGCGAGCACGCAGGCGGTGACCACTGACGACCGGTCGTCACCTGTCGGCGTAGGTGGCGTCCGGGAACTTGTCGTACATCAGGTCGGCTTCGATGCCGTGCTCGAGCCACATCTTCAGCGAGGCCAGCACGAGGGTGAAGCCTGACGTCGATTCGATGGCGTTGGCGGCAGGGTTCTCGCCGCCGAAGTCGGTGACGCGGACCGTGACGAGCGTGGCGTCACCCCGTGGCTCAAACGAGATGCACAGGGGCTGACCGTCGTCCCAGCGCAGGTCGAGGAGCTCGCCGCCGACGGCGTCGACGACCTCGACGTCGGTCTCGGCGCCGGCAACCTTGAACATCCAGTGCACGCGTCCGCCGGTGACCAGACGTCCGGTTGAGCGAGCGAGCCAGAACCGTCTGATCTGCTCGGGGTCGGCGAAGGCCTCCCACACCTCGGCCGCCGTTCGCCGCACGAGCATGTCGACCTCGACCGAAGGAGTCCACGGTGCGCTCATGTGAGCACCTCACCGTGAGGGGTGACGCCGATTACGACCACAGCAGCTGCTCGGCCATGAGCGCAAAGACCGTGTCGATGATTCGCTCGGTCGAAGACTTCCTCGCTCATGTGAGCACCTCACCGTGAGAGGTGACGCAGATCAGGACCACAGCAGCTGCTCGGCCATGAGCGCAAAGACCGTGTCGATGCTTCGCTCGGTCGAAGACTTCCTCGCTCATGGTGCCCATCGTGATCGCGGTCGGCGTGGTGGAATCACGTCGACGAACCGAGCCATCAGTGGCCGCCGCTCGCACGGCCCGGGGCGACCAGTGTCGGTTCGAGGCCGTGCGGCAATGGCGCCGCGCCGCCGTCGGGGGCGGCCCGATGCGGCCGCCGGATCGCCAGTGACATCACGGCGGCCACGGCGCAGAGCCCACCGGCCACGTACCACGCCAGGTCGTAGCTGCCGAAGCGGTCGCGGGTCAGCCCGGCGAAGAACGCCACGGCGCCGGCACCGACCTGGTGCGAGGCGAACACCCATCCGAAGACGATCGGCCCGTCGTCGCCGAAGCGCTGGCGGCACAGCGCCAACGTCGGCGGAACGGTGGCCACCCAGTCCAGCCCGTAGAAGACGATGAAGAACACCATGGGCGGCTCCACCGCCTCCGTGAGCAGCCGGGGCAGAAAGAGCAGCGACAGTCCACGCAGGACGTAGTACGCGCCCAGCAGCACTCGGGAGTCCATTCGATCGGTCAGCCACCCAGATGCGATCGTGCCGACGATGTCGAAGATGCCGACCAGCGCGAGGAGGCCGGCCGCCGTCGTCGTCGGCATGCCGTGGTCGTGGGCGGCGGGGATGAAGTGGGTACCGATCAACCCGTTGGTGGTGGCGCCGCAGATGGCGAACCCGCCGGCGAGCAGCCAGAACGTCCGGGTGTGGGCGGCGGACGTGAGCGCGCCGATGGCGCGACGGGCAGCACCCGACGGAGCGCTCGCCACCGCGATGGGCGCCCCGGGATCGGCGCCGTAGGCGGTGACGCCGACGTCTTCGGGCCGGTCGCGCAGGAGCCACCAGACGGGCGCCACGACCGAGAGCGCGGCGATCGACACGGTGAGTGCCACCGCCCGCCAGCCGACCGACTCGGCGAGGTAGGCGAGCAGCGGGAGGAAGACGAGCTGCCCGGCCGCGCCGCCGGCGGTGAGGATCCCCGTCACCAGCCCGCGCCGGCGGACGAACCAGCGCGTGGTCACGGTGGCGACGAACGCCAGCGCCATCGAACCGGACCCGAGCCCGACCAGCACCCCCCAGCACAGCACGAGCTGCCAGCTCTGCGTCATGAACACCGTGAGGCCGCTGCCCGTCGCGACGAGTGTGAGCGCGCCGGCGACGACGCGCCGCATGCCGAAGCGCTCCATCAGCGCGGCGGCGAACGGCGAGGTGAACCCGTACAGCAGCAGGTTGACGGAGACGGCGGCCGAGATCGTCGCCGTGGACCATCCGAAGTCCTCCTGCAGCGGCTCGATGAGGACGCTGGGCGTGGCTCGGAAGGACCCGGCCGCCACCAGGGCGACGAAGGCGATGACCGCCACCCACCACGCCCGGTGCACCCGGCGCGGCCGGCGCTGACGATCGAGTCGAGGTGGAGCCGACATCACCACTCGGCCAGTGTGACCCGTGCCGTCACCAATCCCGCCGCTCCGACGGGAGTACGGCCGCCGGAGCGGGGTACAGGGCTCCTTATGAGCGATCGAGTCTTCGAGCGAGCGAATCATCGTTGCGGTGCTCCTTCGTCGCCGGCTTTGCGGCGACTCGCTCATTGGTGCCCGACTGATGAGCAAGGTTCGAACCCGTCGCAGTTGTCAATAGTGCGCCAATGAGCGACGAGCGGCCCACGAACGACGATCCGGCGGTGGTCGGGGTGCCTCCCGAGACGCCGGCCGAGGTGCGACCCTCGGCGACGGGCGTGGTCGCCGGTCCGGTGGATGGTGAGACGGACGTGGTGGTGGCGGACGTCGCCGGCCCGGGCCGTGCGGCCGATCGCGAGCCAGGCGAGTTCGACGACCGGACCCTGGAGGATGCAGAGGGAGGCGTCGAGGGCAGCACGCTCGACGACCCTGGCGATTCCGCCGTCGACAACTGACGCACGGTTCCGAAGGAGCCGCCGACGCGCAGCGGCGGGTCTGAAAGGATCTCCGGGGTGGCGCACTGGGTCGGGTTGGGAACCGCACCGCTCGGCTCGTCGCCCGATGGGCCGCTCTGGTGGGGGCCGCAGTCGTGGGATGATGCCGTCGGGACGGTGGTCGCCGCGGTGGCGGCCGGCGTGGCCTTCATCGACACGGCCCCGTTCTACGGGTGGGGACGCGCCGAGCAGATCGTCGGCGAGGCAGTGGCCGAGATCTCGGCGCCGGTCCCCGTGTACACCAAGTGCGGGACGATGCGGTCCGCCGACGGCACCGTCGTCGAGGACGCCGGCCGCGACGCCGTGCGCGCCGACGTGGAGGCCAGCCTGACCCGACTCGGCCTGGAACGGCTCGACGTCGTGCAGGTCCACGACCCCGATCCGCAAGTGCCGATCGAGGAGACGTGGGAGGCCCTGATGGGCCTGCGGGACGAGGGTCTCATCGCCGCCGCCGGCCTGTCGAACCACGACCCGGCGACGATGGAGCGGGCGTCGCGTGTCGGGTCCGTGGCGGTGGTCCAGCACCAGTACTCGCTGCTCCATCGCCGGCCGGAGGATGACGGCGTCCTCAACTGGTGTCTCCGGCACGACGCCGCGTTCCTGGCTTGGGCGCCGCTGGCCAGCGGCTTCCTCACCGATGGCTTCGATCTCGCCGCGCTGCACACCGACGACCTGCGCCACGGTCTGCGCTGGGCCGGACGGGACGCGGCGGTGACGGCCAACGTGCGCGCCGCACTGAGAGAGATCGCCGACGAACGCAGTTCGACGATGACCCACGTCGCGCTGAGCTGGCTGCGCCGGCACGATGCGGTGCAGCCCATCGTCGG
>JBPCJL010000082.1:0-5614 GCA_051005355.1 Ilumatobacteraceae bacterium | reverse complement strand
TGATTGGGGCAGCGGGGGGGTTATCTGGCGTGGGGGGTTGGGGGGGGGGCCCCCCCTCCGAAACCCCCCCCGATGCAGCAAACCCTCGGATGGGACGGGGCCGGTCGTGAGCAAGCTGCTCTTGCTGGACGGGAACTCGCTGACATACCGCGCGTTCTTCGCCCTGCCCGCCGACATGTCGACGGCGAGCGGGCAGATCACGAACGCTGTGTTCGGGTTCACGTCGATGTTCATCAACGTCCTCAAGGAGCAGCGGCCCGACGACGTGCTCGTCGCCTTCGACCGTCCCGAGCCGACCTTCCGCCACGAGGCCGACGCGACCTACAAGGCCAACCGCGAAGCAGCGCCCGACATCCTGCGCCAGCAGATGGGCCTCGTGCGCGAGGTGCTCGACGCCCTCGGCGTGAAATCGTGCGAGCTGGCCGGCTGGGAGGCCGACGACCTGATCGCCACGGCCGTCGACCAGGCCGTCGGTCGCGGCGACGACGTGGTCGTCGTGACCGGGGACCGGGACACGTACCAGCTCGTCGAGGACCCGCACGTCAAGGTCCTCTACAACCGGCGCGGCGTCAGCGACTACGCCCTCTACGACGAGGCCGGGATCAAGGAGCGCACCGGCGTCACGCCAGCCGAGTACGCGCAGTACGCCGCGCTGCGCGGCGACCCGAGCGACAACCTGCCCGGCGTCCCGGGAGTGGGGGAGAAGACGGCGGCCAAGCTGATCAACAGCTACGGCGGGCTCGACGGGATCTTCGAGCACCTCGAGGACCTGACGCCGAAGCTGCGTGCCTCGCTGGCCGAGCACGAGGAGCGCGTGCGCAAGAACCACCAGGTGATGATCCTGCGGCGCGACGCGCCGATCGAGCTGCCCGAGTCGCTGAAGATGGACCCGAACATGCCCGAGGTGCAGCGGCTGTTCGACTTCCTCGAGTTCCGCACGTTCGCCGAGCGGCTGGCCGATGCCCTCGGTCCTGCGGCGGCGGTCCTGTCGGCCGACGAACGCTCGCCGCTCGAGCCGCAGGTGGAGGAAGCCAAGTCCGCCGCTTCCACCGCCGAGCTGCTGGCGTCGCTCGACACCATCGACGTCGCCGCCGCGTGGGCCGGCGAGCCCGGTCGAGCCCCGCTCACCGGCCTGGCTGTGGTGACCGACGGCGCCTCGGCGACGGTGACCTGGATCCCCGCCGAGCAGCTGGCCGATCCGTCCGTCGTCGCCGCCTTGTCGAGCACGCCGCTGCGCGGGCACGACACCAAGTCGCTGATGCGCTCGCTGCTCACGGCGGGGGTCGACCTGACCAACCTCCAGCTGGACACGGCCATCGCCGCCTACCTGCTCGACCCGGCCGAGGCCCGCTACGACCTCGTGCACCTCGTCGAGCGCTACACGGCGTTCGCCCTGCCGGTCGACGAGCCGGCGGCCAAGGGCCAGCTCGACCTCGACGGTGCCAGGGCTGATCCTGCGACGGTCGCCGCACGCGCCGCCCTGGCCGTGCACCATTTGATCGAGCCGATCTCGGACAGCCTCCGGGACCAGGGAATGGCCGACCTCTACGCGGCGATCGAGAACCCACTGGTGCGCGTCCTCGCACGCATGGAGCACGCCGGCGTCGCCGTCGACCTCGTGGAGTTGCGCCGGCTGTACGAGCGGCTGACCGCCGAGGCACAGCGCCTGCAGGGCGAGCTGAAGGTCGTCGTCGGCCGCGACGACCTGAACATCAACTCGCCGATCCAGCTGCGCGAGCTGCTCTACGCGGCGCCGCCGGCGGGGCGCGGGCTGACCGCGGTCAAGCGCACCAAGACGGGCGCCTCCACCGACGCGGCCACGCTCGAGAAGCTGCGCGATGAGTGGCCCGAGTTCATCGGCCCGCTGCTGCAGTACCGCGAGATCGAGAAGCTGCGCGGCACGTACGGAGAGGGGCTGATCGCGGAGGTCGCCGCCGACGGGCGGATCCATGCCACCTTCAACCAGACGGTCGCCCGCACCGGCCGACTCAGCTCGGACCGCCCGAACCTGCACAACATCCCGGTCCGCCGGGACGAGGGCCGGATGTTCCGCCGGGCGTTCATCCCCGGGCCGGGCAACGTGCTGCTCGTTGCCGACTACAACCAGATCGAGCTGCGCTGCATCGCCCACCTGGCCGGCGATCCCGGGCTGGTTGCCGCCTTCACCGGCCACCAGGACATCCACAACGCGACGGCGGCGCGCATCTTCGCCGTGGCGCCGGCCGACGTCACGCTCGACCAGCGATCCAAGGCCAAGATGGTCTCCTACGGCCTGGCGTACGGCATGGAGTCCTACGGGCTCGGTCAGCGGCTCAACATCCCGACCGAGGAGGCGGCGCAGATCCTCGACGCCTACTTCGTCGCGTTCCCCAACGTGAAGGCGTACATGGACTCGACGGTCGTCGAGGCCCGCAAGCGCGGGTACACCGAGACGCTGTTCGGCCGCCGCCGCCCGATCCCCGAGCTGCTGAACGGCAACTGGCGGATCCGCCAGGCCGGCGAGCGTCAGGCGATGAACGCCGGCATCCAGGGCCTCGCCGCCGACATCTTCAAGGTCGCCCTGGTGCACATCGACGACGCGCTGGCCGAGCGGGGCTTCGCCAGCCGGCTCGTGCTCCAGGTCCACGACGAGGTGCTCGTCGAGGTGGCGCAAGACGAGCGCGACGACGTTGGCCCCCTCGTCGTCGATCTCATGCGCGACGCCGCCGCCCTCGACGTCCCCCTCGAGGTCAACGTCACCTGGGGCTCGACGTGGGCCGACGCCAAGGGCTGAGCCACCGCCATCCAGTTCTCAAGCGTTTTCTGTAGTCATCAGTGACCGAAAACCACGCGAAGAACCGGCCGGAGCACTGGTTCGAGCCGATCGCCGAGCACCTCGGGTCGGCGTACCTGCGCTACTCGTTCACCAAGGGGACGGTGCAGGAGGTCGACCACGTGATCGCGGCGCTGGAGCTCCAACCGGACGAGCGGGTGCTCGACGTCGGCTGCGGCCCGGGGCGCCATGCCCACGAGCTGGCGCGGCGGGGGATCGTCGTCCACGGCGTCGACATCTCTGCCCCATTCATCGAGCTGGCGCAGGCCGGCGCGCCACCCGGCAGCACCTTCGAGCGCCTTGACGCCCGACATCTGCCCTTCGACGCCGAGTTCGACGCCGCCATCTGCCTCTGCCAGGGCGCCTTCGGGCTCATGACCGCCGACGGCGACGATGCAGGGGTGATCGCCGGCATCACCCGGGCCCTGCGCCCCGGCGGCCGACTCGCACTCAGCGCCTTCAACGCCTACTTCGCCGTCAAGCACCACACGGACGCCGAATTCGACGCCGACCTCGGCGTCGCCCACGAGCACACTGAGGTCCGTGACCCCGCCGGCGTCGCCAAGGCGGTGGAGCTGTGGACCGGCTGCTACACCCCGCGCGAGCTGCGCCTCCTCCTCGCCGCCCACGGCTTCGAGGTCGACCGGATCGCGAGCGTCGAGCCGGGCCGCTACGGCGACGAGCCGCCGACCATCGAGTCGCCCGAGTACCTCGTGACAGCCGTCAGAGCGCCAGCGTGAAGAACCGGCTGGCCCCGTTCGGCACGTAGTCGGCGAACGGTCCGCACTCGACGAACCCGAAACGGACGTACAGCCGCTCGGCCGCGGCGAACGCCGGGCCCGACCCGGTCTCCAAGCTGATCCGCTCGTAGCCCCGCTGCCGAGCTACCGCGAGGAGGTGGTCGAGCAGCTGGGACCCGACGCCCCGACCGAGGTGGACATCGGCGGTGCGCATCGACTTGACCTCGCCGTGACGTGCGTCCAGCTCGCGCAGCGCCCCGCAACCGGCCAGCTCGGCGCCGTCCCAGATCGACCAGAATGTGACGTCGGGCGCACGCAGACCGTCGACGTCGAGGTAGAAGCAGGTCCCCGGCGGCGAGCTGGCCTCCATCCCGGCGAAGTGGCGCTCGAGCAGCGCCAGGATCGCCGCGCCGGACAGGTCGTCCTCCGTGATCCGCATGGCCTCACCACGCACGCGCGCAACGTACTCCCGTAATGGCGCTCCCTCGTGTTGTCCCAGCCCGCACTGCTAACCTCGTCACCCGCGTCGCGCCCGGTCAGAGGGCTGCGCCGCTTCGTGAACTCCACTAGTCCGTCGAAAGCAGCCCGTTCCTTGTCCGACACCATGACCTCTTCGCCAACCACCGACCCAGTAGCCCCGACGACCGGCGGGATGGGCACGTTCGACGAGGAAGGCAACTACACCCCACGCGAGGTCGCCGTCGACGACCTGGGCATGTCCTTCGCCGACGCCATCGAGGGGACCATGGTGGAGGTCGAGGACGGCCAGATGGTCAACGGCACCATCGTCAAGATCGACAAGGACGAGGTGCTGCTCGACATCGGCTACAAGAGCGAGGGCGTCATCCCGTCTCGCGAGCTGAGCATCCGCAACGACGTCGACCCCAACGAGATCGTGTCGCTCGGCGAAAAGGTCGAGGCGCTCGTCCTCCAGAAGGAGGACAAGGAGGGCCGCCTCCTGCTGTCCAAGAAGCGGGCGCAATACGAGCGGGCGTGGGGCACGATCGAGCGGCTGAAGGAGGAGGACGGCGTCGTCGAGGGACCAGTGATCGAGGTCGTCAAGGGCGGCCTGATCGTCGACATCGGTCTGCGCGGCTTCCTGCCCGCCAGCCTCGTCGAGCTGCGCCGGGTGCGCGACCTCCAGCCCTACGTCGGCCAGCGCATCAGCGCCAAGATCATCGAGCTCGACAAGAACCGCAACAACGTCGTGCTCAGCCGGCGGGCTCATCTGGAGGAGACCCAGAAGGAATCGCGCGACCAGTTCCTGAACAACCTGAAGGTCGGCGAGGGCCGTCACGGCACGGTGTCCTCGGTCGTCAGCTTCGGCGCCTTCGTCGACCTCGGCGGCATGGACGGCCTGATCCACGTGAGCGAGCTGTCGTGGAAGCACGTCGACCACCCGGGCTCCGTGGTCTCGGTCGGCGACGAGGTCGACGTGCAGGTGCTCGACGTCGACATGAGCCGCGAGCGGATCAGCCTGTCGCTGAAGGCCACGCAGCAGGATCCATGGCAGGAGTTCGCAGGGACGCACGAGGTCGGCCAGCTCGTCTACGGCCGGGTCACCAAGCTCGTCCAGTTCGGCGCTTTCGTGCAGGTCGGCGACGGCATCGAGGGCCTCGTGCACATCTCCGAGATGTCGACCCAGCACGTGGACTCCGCCGACCAGGTCGTCACGCCCGGCGAGGAACTGTGGGTCAAGATCATCGACCTCGATCTCGCCCGTCGGCGGATCAGCCTGTCGATCAAGCAGGCCGCCGAAGGTGGCGAGCTGGCCGAGGAGTACCGCGAGCACTTCGAGGTCGACGAGCACGGCAACTGGACCGCCGGCGACACCGACGCCGAGCGCGAGGCGGCCTGGTCCGAGTACTACGGCGACGAGACACCCGGTGGGGCCGAAGGCGAACCCGGCGAGCCCGTCGCCGAGGGCGAGCCCGTCGCCGAGGGCGAGCCCGCTGCCGACGCCGAGCCCGCAGCCATCGCCGAGCCCGCAGCCATCGCCGAGGCCGCCATCGACGCCGAGCTCGTCGTCGCCGCCGAGGCGTCCGACCGCACCGAGTAGCGA
>JBPCJL010000081.1:0-3143 GCA_051005355.1 Ilumatobacteraceae bacterium | reverse complement strand
CGCGCCGGTCTGCCACAGCATCTGGTCGACCAGGGTGGTCTTGCCGTGGTCGACGTGGGCCACGATGGCCACGTTGCGCAGATCATCCCGGAGGAGCACCAGGCGAGGGTACGGCCGACCCCCCAAGCTCGGGTTCTGACGGGGATTTGGTGTCGGTTTCGACACCGAATCCGCCACGGAATCGTCAGGCCACAGACCTCAGGAACTCGATGACGGCCGTGGTGAAGTGGTCGTTGCGATCCCCGGCCACCATGTGCCCGGCGCCGGCGACATCGACCAGCTCGGCGTGTGGGATCACCGACTGCAGGTGGCGCGCCCCTTCCTCGCTCAGCAGGTCGCTCGACCCGCCCCGCACGACCAGCGTCGGCACGGTCACATGACTCGCCGCAGCTTCGAGGCGCTCCTGCGGGACCATCCGAGTGTTCGGCACCCCGTCGACGCCGCCGCCCTGCGGCTCGGCGGGGGCCATGAAGTTGGGGTCCCAGTGCCAGTACCACCGCCCGTCCTCGTGCTGCCGGAGGTTCTTCGTCAGCCCGGAGAGGTCCTTCGGACGCGGGCGATGCGGATTGTAGGAGGCGATGGCATCGACAGCCTCGTCGAGGTCGGCGAACCCGCCGAGGCCCTGGCGCATGAAGGCCCGGATGCGCTCGACACCGGCCATCTCGATGCGTGGCGCCACGTCCACGAGCACGAGTGCGCCGGCCACGGGCGCCGCAGATTCGCCGATGGCCAACAGGCTGGCCATCCCCCCGAGCGATGCACCGACCAGCGCCGGCGGTCGATCAAATGTGCCGGCGATCGACACCACGTCGCTGGCGAAGCGCTCCAAGCTGTAGACGCCGTCGGGCGACCAGTCGCTGTCGCCGTGGCCGCGCAGGTCGACGGTGACGGCCCGCCATCCGGCGTCGCCGAGCTGCTGGGTCGTGCCACCCCAGGCGTGACGGGTCTGCCCGCCGCCGTGCAGCAGCACGACGGGCGGCGCCGCAGCATCACCGAAGGCGTCGGCGACCAGCGAGAGGTCACCGGCGCCGGGGAGTCGCACGGCGAGGACTCTCCCACAGGCAGTTGCCGGTAGCGCTACCGTCGCGGCTGTGCCGACGGGTGGCATGTGGGCGCAGCTCGAACCGGCGGACGCCGCTGACCTGCTGGCGCTCGGCCAGGCCCGCCGGTTCCCCGCCGGACAGGTGCTGATCGGCCAGGGCGAGCGGTTCGATCACGTGATCCTCATCACCAAGGGACAGGTCCGCATCCTGCACACCACGGAGGATGGTCGCGAGCCGGTGCTCGGCGTGCGCGGCGAGGGGGACCTCGTCGGTGAGCTGGCCGCACTCGACGGCGACGTCGACGGGAGGGTGGCCAGCGTGGTGGCGATCGGCCCGGTCGAGGCGCAGCACATCAGCGCGCCGCAGTTCCGCGCCTACCTCGCCACGCATCCGGCGGCGACGCTGGCGCTGCTGCGGATGGTCATCCGCCGGCTGCGCAGCTCCGATCGCCGGCGGATCGAGTTCGGCGGCTTCGAGACGACGTCCCGCCTGGCCCACCTGCTGGCCGAGCTGGCCGGCGAGGACGGCGCGGTCGTCGACGCCGACGGCCACGTGCAGATCGGCTCCTCGCAACAGGAGTTGGCGGGGATGATCGGGGCCTCGCGCGAGTCGGTGGCCCGTGCGTTGGCCCGGCTGCGCGACGAGGGCCTCATCACCTCGCGGCGGCGCGGTGTCGTGCTGCTCGACGTCGATGCTCTCGGGCGACACGGTCGCTGACCGCCGGCGTCGAACCTTTCCGCCGGTGCGACGGAGGGCACATCCCGAGTGGTCGTCTGCCGCAGCAGTGCGGGTCGGCTCGTGCGCACCTTGGGCTTGCTCGCCCCGAGCAACGACCCCAGGAGGTCATCGTGCCCAACTCCACCACCCACCCCGCTCGCCGGGTGCGGCGCGGCCCGATCGCCGCGGCGCTCGCTGCCGGGCTCATCACCGTCGTCGTCGGCAGCCTCGACACTGCCGCCAAGGCGGCGCCGGAAGCCCCGGCACAGCAGCAGGAGTTCGTCGGCACGGCCGGCGGAAGGCTGACGTTCCGATGAACGGCCACTACCACATCAACGAGCTGGTGGCGGCGGAGCACCGCCATCAGTTGCTCTCCGACGCGGAGCTCTACCGGGCCAGCAAGGCGCTCGAAGCCAAGCGGTCCCGTCGCCAGGCCGAGTACCGCCCATCGCTCGTGCTCCGGTTCGTGCGCCGCCTGGCGCACGCCCGCTCCGTCGCCCGGGAGGGGACGGCGACCACGGTTGCCGCAGGGGCGACTGCGCCCACCGCCTGACTGGCGATCCAGGCCAAGGGCGCTCAACTGGTTCTGGGCGGGATCTGCGCCAATGTTGGCGCAGGTCCCACCCGGGGCCGGCTGATCGCGCTCAGGTCAGACCGGGATAGCCGTGACGACGACGTTGCTGTAGTAGCGGTTGACGTCATCGTTGAACTCACCGCCGCACGTGACGAGCCGCAGCACGCTCTCGCCGTCGCGGGCGAACGTGCCGTTGACCGAGACCGCCGGCTTGTCGACCAGCTCGACGGACTGCACGACGAACTCGCGCGCCGTGCCGTCGTCGTAGCTGACGGTCACGGTTGCACCGACCGGCGTGTCCGCCAGCGTGTTGAAGGCGCCGAGGACACCCTTCCAGTCGAGGTGCCCAGCGATCACCGCCGACCCAGCGGCGCCAGGGGTGGGACCGAACCGGTACCAGACGAGGGTCTTGGCGTCGTCCGGCACGGCAAGCTCGCCGATGGCGTCCACGCCGGTCGGCTCGACGACGCCATCGACGCCGAGGCTCGGGATGACGACGCGCACAGGGGCGACGACGGCCTGCGGGGTGAGGACGTCGATCTCGGCGTCGTGGGTGACGATCGGGGCGAACGTCGGGGCAGAGACCGTGGGCGGCGGCGCCGTGGTGGTGATCGGCGCCGCCGCCGCCGGCACACGATCCGTGTCCGTCGTCGTGGTGGCTGCATCCGTGGTGGTGAGGGTTGCAGCCGGCGACGGGCCGGTCGTGGTCGGTTGGGTCGATTCGGTGGTAGAGGTCCCCGGCGCTCCACCGGCAGTGATCTCGGCGGGGCTCGATCCGCAGGCCAGCAGCGGCATGGCCACGGTCAGGC
>JBPCJL010000080.1:0-11825 GCA_051005355.1 Ilumatobacteraceae bacterium | reverse complement strand
CCGCCGTCGAACGAAGCGACGTCGGCGTCGGTCTGCTTGAACCGGGCGTGCTCGGCGCTGGCCAGCGTCAGGTCGCACACCACGTGCAGGCTGTGCCCGCCACCCGCCGCCCAGCCCGGCACGACGGCGATCGCCACCTTGGGCATGAACCGGATCAGCCGCTGCACCTCGAGGATGTGCAGTCGCCCCGCCCGTCCCGCCTCGATGCCCTCGGCCGTCTCGGAGTCCGAGTACTTGTAGCCGTCGCGACCGCGGATCCGCTGGTCCCCGCCCGAGCAGAACGCCCACCCGCCGTCACGGGGCGACGGCCCGTTCCCGGTCAGCAGCACGCACCCGACGTCGGTCGACATCCGGGCGTGGTCGAGCGCCCGGTACAGCTCGTCGACCGTGTGCGGCCGAAATGCGTTGCGCACCTCCGGCCGGTCGAACGCCACCCGCACCGTGCCCTGGTCGACGGCCCGGTGGTACGTGATGTCGGTGAGCTCGAACCCGTCGACCTCCCGCCAACGCGCCGGGTCGAACAGCTCGCTGACCGCCCGGTCGCGCTCCTCCGGCATGGCCGACATGTTGGCCGACCGACCTAACCTGCGCCGCATGCCGCACGCCGACGTCAACGGGCAGCGCATCTACTACGAGGACAGCGGCGGCGACGGCCCGCCCGTCATCCTGGCCCACGGGTTCCTGATGGACCACTCGATGTTCGATCCGCAGGTCGAGGCGCTCGGCCCCGACCACCGCGTGATCACGTGGGACGAGCGCGGCTTCGGCGAGACCGAGTTCGACGGGCAGCCGTTCACCTACTGGGACTCGGCCAAGGACCTGCTCGGTCTGATGGACCACCTCGGCATCGACCGGGCCGTCGTCGGCGGGATGAGCCAGGGCGGCTTCGTGTCGATGCGCGCCGCGCTGCTCGCCCCCGACCGCGTCCGGGCCCTCGTCCTCCTCGACACCTCGTCGCACCCCGAGCCGCCCGAGGTCGTCGAGCGCAACAACGGGATGATCGCCATGTGGCTGGAGCACGGGCCGGTCGACGAGCTGGCCCAGGCCGTCGCCACCATCATCGTCGACCACCCCGACCACAACGACCGGTGGGTCGACAAGTGGCAGTCACGCGACAAGGAGCTGATGCGCCACCCTTCGGCCTGCCTCATGGAGCGGGAGGACATCACCAACCGCCTGGCCGAGATCACGTGCCCGGCCATCGTCGTCCACGGCATCGAGGACACGGCGATCCCGATGTCGTACGCCGAGGATCTCGTCGCCGGTCTGCCCGGCGCCCGGCCCGTCATCGCCGTCAAGGGCGCCCACGCCGCCAACATGACGAACCCCGGGCCGGTCAACGAGGCCCTGCGGACGTTCCTCGCCGACCTGCCCGCCTGACCGGCTCAGCAGAGACCAATCGTGGCGGTGCAGCTCTTCGGCGTCGGGGGCCTGCCGGAGGTCGAGCCCGGTGCGGACCTCGCCGCGCTGATCCACGCCGCCACCGAGCTGGTCGACGGCGACGTCGTGGTCGTCACCTCCAAGGTCGTGTCGAAGGCCGAAGGGCGCACCGTCGAGCTGGCCGACGTCGTGCCCTCTGGCTTCGCCTCCGCGTGGGCGGCGCGCTGGGAGAAGGACCCGCGCGTCGTCGAGCTGGTGCTGGCCGAGTCGTCACGGATCGTGCGGATGGTCGGGCCGGTGCTGATCACCGAGACCCACCACGGCTTCGTCTGCGCCAACAGCGGCATCGACCAGAGCTCGAGCGGCGCTGCCGGGCGGGTGGTGCTGCTGCCCGAGGACGCCGACGCGTCGGCGCGGCAGCTGCGGATGAGGTTTGCCACGCTTGGCGTGGACGTGGCCGTGATCGTCAGCGACACCTTCGGCCGCCCGTGGCGGGAGGGCCAGACCGACGTGGCCATCGGCATCGCCGGCATCACCCCGCTGCACTCCTACGTCGGCGAGGTCGACCCCCACGGTCACGAGTTCCGGGTCCAGGAGCTCTGCGTGGTGGACGAGATGGCCGGTGCCGCCGAACTGGTCAAGGGCAACACCAGCCGCGTCCCCGTCGCTGTCGTCCGTGGCTACCCCTACCGCCGCGACGACGAGGCGACGATGAAGCCCGTCATTCGCGACGCCCAAAAGGATCTCTTTCGCTAGTGGGGCTGGTTCGCGAGTGTCCGTGACGCAGTGAGCGTGGATGGTCAGGTCGGCCGCCAGGCCGACACGGCGGCGGAGCCGCCATCGAGCACGTACTCCGGGTGCGCCTCGACGAACTGATCGACGTACCAGCAGGTCGCGGCGACGGTCCGTCCAGATGCGCGCACGTCATTCAGGGCGCGGGCGACCAGTTCGGCGGCGTACCCGCGACCGCGATCCGGCGGCGGGGTCACCGTGTGGTGGAACAGCAGCGTCGACCCGTCGCCGACCGGGCGGTAATCGGCGAACGACGACGGGCGCCCGGCGACCAGGAGCGTGTAGCGCCGCAGCTCGGGGTCGTGGCGGAGCTGAAACTCGCTGTAGGTCATGGCTTGCTGTCATCGATGGTGCGAGCGAGGGAGCGCCAGCGAGTGAGCGGCCAGCAACGGCCTGCGTGGCCGGGGAACGCCATGAACGTCATGGTGTCAATCCAACCGGCGGAGCGAACCGGCTGCAGGCCGCGCCGCGCCGATCGAGAACATCGCGTCCGTCACCCATGCCTGCTGCTCCGACACGATGATCGGGTTGAGGTCGGCGCCGACGATCTCCGGGTGGTCGGTGACCAACTGTGCGAACCGGACCAGCGCGTCGGCCACCGCCGCCGCCGGCAGGCCAGCGGCGGCCAGCGCAGGACCGGCCCGCGACGCGTCGAGCAACGCCTCAGCGCTTGTGGTCGACAGCGGGGCCAGGCGCGACGGCTCGTCGGCGAGCAGGTCGGCCGTCGAGCCACCCAGACCAACGGACACGACCGGCCCGATCCGCTCGTCGGTCGAGCTGCGCATCCGCAGGTCGAGTCCCGGCGGGATCATCGCCTGCACCACGACGGCGTCGGCATCGGCGCCGAGCGCGTCGTGCATCACGGCCACCGAGCCTGCGACGGCTGCGGCATCGCGCAGGTCGAGGGCCACGCCGGCCTCGACGGACCGCCCGAGGTGCCGGTTGACCGCCTTGACGGCGACCGGGTAGCCGATGGCGTCGGCGGCCGCCGGCGCGTCCTTCACGGCGGCGCGGCGGGACGCCGGCACGGCGATCCCGTACGCCGCGAGCAGCTCGACCGCCGCAGCGACGTCCAGCCGCGTGCGTCCCTCGGCCAGCGCGTCGGCGATCCGGCGCGCCGCCCGCGCCCGGTCGATGTCGCCCACCTCCTCGGTGGCGGCCTCCGCCTCATCGGCCAGCCAGCGGCCGTAGGACCAGAGGCGGCCGAGGGCGCCGGCCGCCTGCTCGGGGAAGGCGAAGGCGGGGACCGGCGAGCCCGGTCGCAACGGCCCGCTGCGGCCGCCCATCAGCACCGCCACGATCGGCTTCGTCGCGCCGGCGGCAGCTTCGTCAAGCGCCTGCGCCGGCGCGTCGATGGCATCGGCCAGCGGCGGGGCGTGGACGACGAGCAGGGCGTCGATGCCGTCGTCGTCGAGAGCGGCGCATACCGCCCGGCCGTGATCTTCGGGACTGGATCGCCAATCGAGAGGGAGCGGCGGCTCGACGGTCTCGAGGCCCGCCGCGCCGAGTGCCTCCCGGGCCAGCGTCGCGGGACTGCGTGCGTTGGCCAGGAGCCCGACCCGCGGTCCGCGCATGACGGGTGCCGCAACCAGCACGCGGACGGTGTCGAGCAGGGCGGCGACGGTCGGCACCTCGATCAGACCCGCCTGCTGGTACAGCGCGCCGCCGGCCGGACCGATCGCCGCCGCGCCGGTGCGCACGGCCACGATCGGCCGGCGCCGTGACACCCGCCGGGCGATGCGGGCGAACTTGCGCGGGTTGCCGAACGACTCGGTGTACATGGCGATGACGCGCGTCGACTCGTCGTCCTCCCAGAACTGCAGGAGGTCGTTGGCGGACACGTCGGCCTTGTCACCGAGCGAAACGAACCACGAGATCCCCACGTCGAGGTCGCGGGCGAGTTGCAGGACGGAGGCGCCGAGCGACCCCGACTGCAGCGAGATGGCGACCGGCCCGGGTGGCAGCTCGACCGGGACCAGGGACGCCTGCAGCCCGATCGTGCGATCCGAGGTCGCCACACCCATGCTGCCCGGACCGACGATGCGCAGCCCGTAGCGCCGCGCCCTGTCGACCATCGACGCAAGGTCGACGTCGGTGCCCTCGACCGAGGTCAGGACCACGGCGCCGCGCACGCGACTGGCGATGCAGTCGTCGATCACGCCGTCCAATGCCGCCGCCGGCACGGCGACGACGGCCAGCGAGACCTCACCCGGCACCGCCCGCAGGTCGGGCCAACACGGTCGGCCACCGCGCTCGCGCCGGTGCGGGTTGACGGCGTGGACGGGGATGGCGGCCGTGCTGGTGAGGTGCCGCCACAGCGCCGCGCCGACCGTGCCGGGCCGGTCACTGGCGCCGACGAGCGCGACCGACCGGGGGAGCAGGAGCCGGGCCATGGCGCGAGAGTCGGCCCGCTGCTCCCGCCGCTCGACCGAGTCGAGGAACTCCGCGGTCTCGTCGAGGGGGAAGTCGAGGTCGATGATGCCGCTCTCGAAGTGGCGCTCGACGGGCCAGCCGGCCCGGCTGAACACGGCGAGCATGGGCCGGTTGTCGGCCAGCACCTCGGCCGTGAACCGGGTGATGCCGTTGCTGCGGGCCAGCGCGGCCAGGTGCTCGAGCAGGAGGGTGGCGATGCCCTTGCCGTGGTCCTCGTCGTCGACCATGAAGGCGGCGTCGGCGTCGTCGCGCCCGGGCCACCGCTCATAGCTTCCCCAGGCGATGAGCTGGCCGTACCGCTCGACCACCAGGGCGGCTCGGTCGACGAGGTCGACGTTCGTGAAGTGCTCGAGCTCGGCGTCGCTGAGGGTCGGCTTGGGCGAGAAGAACCGGCGGTAGATGCTGTCAAGGGATTGGCGGCGGTGGAACTCGGCGAGCGCCGAGGCGTCGTCGGGTCGGATCGGGCGGAGGTGCACGGTCTCCCCGTCGCCGAGCACGACGTTGGCCGTCCAGCGGTCGGGCGGGCCGGTCACCGACGTGGTTCGAGCTCGACCTCGACCGGGGCCGACGGCGCCTGGGGGCGGGAGCGGCGAGGCGGGCGCTGGACCTGCCTGGCCGGCGTCGGCGTTGCGACCGCCTCGACCCGCTCCTCCAGCTCCTGGCGGATCTGGCGCACGAGCCCCGGGCCGCCGATCCGCCGGGCCACCTCGAAGGCGGCGTCGAAGGAGCTGGCCAGGCCGGAGCAGGTGATGAACGGCAGGTCGACGACCATGCGCTCGGCGGAGACGGTCACGCCGTGACGTTCGAGCAACGGCCCGGCGAGCCAGTGGGTGACCGCAGTGCGCCCCTCGAGGAGGCCCGAGGCGGCGAGCAGCGCCGAACCGGTCGAGCTGGCGAGGACGAAGCGGGGTTCGATGCGGCGCAACCAGGCTGAGATCTCGGGATGGCGGTGGGCGCCCAACCCGCCCGGCACGACCACGATGTCGGCGCGCCCGAGGTCGTCGAACGTCGCCGTGACCTCCTGGGCCCCGCCCGGCCCGGCCACCGTGCCGACCTGGGCCCCGACCATGACGACGGTGGCCTGGGGGAGGAGAGCGAGGACGTCTCGGAACACGTCGGTCTCGTCGGCCAGCACGCCCTGGTAGGCGACGATGGCGACGACGAGCGGCGGCGCAACCGTTCGCTCGCTTGACTTCGGCGTTGGCGAGATGCCCTGCCCTGGACGATCGCTCACACCAACGATCGTTCGCTCGCTTGACTTCGCCGTTGGCGAGATGCCCTGCCCTGGACGCTCGCTCACACCGACAGTCTCGCGCTGCGGCCTGCCGCAGCGGCGATCGACCGGGCAAGGTGTTCCGATGCCTTCGGTCGCCGTCGTGCTCGGGGCCGGCGGAACCGTCGGCCACGCCTTCCACGCCGGCGTCCTCGCCGCGCTGTCCGACGTGCTCGGCTGGGACGCCGGCCGGGCCGACGTACTGGTCGGCACGTCGGCCGGGTCGATCGTCGCCTCGATGCTGCGCGCTGGGATGCCGGCCACGGACCTGGCGGCGCGGGCGACCGGCACCTCGTTGTCGCCGGCTGGCCGGGCCGTCGTGTCCAGGGCCGGCCTGGGACCGCCCCGCCCACGCCCGTCACGCCCCGCCGGGCGGGCGGGCGCGATGTCGTCGCCGGCTCGGCTGGCGCGGGCGATGCGGGCGCCATGGGAGATCAGGCCCGGGTCGCTGGCCGTCGCCATGCTGCCGTCAGGGCAGATCCCGACCGAGCACATCGCCGCGCCGTTCGACGCCCTCTTCGGTGATCGCTGGCCGACGCAGCCGCTGTGGATCGTCGCCGTGCAGCTCGACACGGGCCGGCGGATCGTGTTCGGTCGGGAAGGTGCTCCGCCGGCGACGCCGGGCGAGGCGGTGCAGGCGTCGTGCGCCATCCCGGCGTTCTTCGAACCCGCTGTGATCGGCGGCACGCGCTACGTCGACGGCGGCGTGCACTCGACGACGAACGCCGATCTGGTCGCCGCCGAGCGGCCCGACCTCGTGCTGATCAGCGCGCCGATGTCTGCGGCGCGCGGCGCCGTGCGCCTCGGCCCGACGATGGCGATGCGCCAGGTCGCTCGTCTGTCACTGGCCCGAGAGGTGGCCGGTCTGCGGGCCCGTGGGATCACGGTGATGGCGTTCCAGCCGACGGCCAACGACATCGCCGTGATGGGCAACGACTCGCTGGACCCCGCCGCCGCCGGCCCGGTCGCCCGCCAGGTCCTCCAGACCACGACGGCCCGCATCTCCCGCCCCGACGTCAAGACCCGTCTCGCCGCATTGCAGGGCTGATGGATCAGGTCGGGATCGGGGCCTCCATGCCGGGCTTCCACTGCGTGGACTGGGCGCTGATGAAGTTGTAGTGGGCGGTGTCGATCTCGTCGAGGTCGAGGTCACCGTCGAGCACGGCCCGCTTCCACTCCTGGTGGTCGGGCTCCATGGCGTGGAACTCGGGCATCACCTCGGCGGCGAACAGCCCGAGCGCCTCGCAGATGTGCTCGTGGCGGTTGCGCCCAGCCTGGTTGAGCAGGATCACCTGGTCCACGTTCGACGCCGCGAACCGATGCAGCTTGGCCCTGATCGTCTCCGGCGACCCGATCAGCCCGCCGTGCTGCGCCTTCTGACCCGACGGGGTTGCTTTCCACACCTGGTACTCGTCCCACAGGCTGACCGTCCCGGGCTCGACCGGCCCGTGTTCGTTGTAGAAGCGCAACGCGAACTGGAAGAACGTCGACCCGTCGGACCGGGCCCGTGCCTCCTCGTCGGTCGGCGCGCACATGAACTGGCAGACCACGGCGATGTTGGGGTTGGTGGCGTACGGCCCGAGCGGGTCGAGCCGCTTCACGTAGGCGTTGTAGTAGGCGTTGACCCACGCCACCGCCGCCTCGGCCGACACGAATTGGAACCCGAGGGCGCCGAGCCCGCGTCGGCCGGCCATCTCGATCGTCTCCAGCTGGCTGCAGGCGACCCACAGCGGCGGGTGCGGGCGCTGGCGCGGCTTGGGCACGACGTTGCGCAGCGGGAAGTCGAAGAACTCGCCGTGGTACTCCCAGCCTTCCTCCCAGAACATCGGCATGAGGCAGCGCATGGCGTCCTCCCAGACGACGCGCTTGTCCCGGAACCGGCGGTCGAACGGGTGCAGCTCGGTCACGCTGCTGCCTTCGCCGACGCCGAGCTCGACCCGACCGTGGCTGAGCCGGTCGAGCGTGCTGACCCGCTCGGCGACGCGCGCCGGGTGGTTGGTCGGGAGTTGGACGATGCCGTGGCCGAGGCGGATCTGCTTGGTCCGCTGGCTGGCGGCGCCGAGGAAGACCTCGGGCGCTGAGGAGTGGCTGTACTCCTCGAGGAAGTGGTGCTCGACCTCCCACGCGTAGTCGTAACCCAACCGGTCGGCCAGCTCGACCTGATCCAGCGCGTCGTTCAGCAGGCGGTACTCGTCGTCACGGCCCCACGGCTTCGGCAGCTGCAGCTCGTAGAACACGCCGAATCGCATCGGGCGAACCTACTTCTGCGTCCCCACCAGCTCGTCACCGACCGCGATCGCCCCGGGCGTGGCGACCATCGCCCCGACGCCGAGCATCGACGCCCGCTCGGCGTTGATGGTGCGCAGCACGTCGGGGTCGCGCTCGATCCCGCCCGGCTGCGGCCGCGTCGTCATCACGCAGCGGTCGATCTGCTTGACCACCTCGAGCACCGTCGACCCCACGGCGACGCGCTGCCCGACGAGCCCGTCCTCGCCCTCGGTGTCGACGACGACGTTGGTGCGGAACCGCCGCAGTTCCCAGTCCCGCATCGATTCGACCGACATGATCGACACACGTATGCGCGTCGAGTCGTGGAACGTCCCTGCCGGCCCGTCCCACTGCACCCACGGCGATCCGGCTTCGTCCTCGGAGTCCGTGGCGATCTCGAACGTGCCGTGGACGTCGGGACCGGCGCGGCGCAGCTCGACCCGGCGCCCGAGCCAGTCCGATAGCACAGTGTCGTCGGTGGTCGCCGTGCCGTCGGGCAGGGTGATCTCGACGTCGCCGTCGCGCAGCCGGGCGGCGGCGAACAGCAGCTCGGGTTGCCGCCTGGCCGTCAGTGCCAACCCGGTGTCGAGGTCGACCAGGGCCCACTGCCGATCGCCGGTGATGCCGAGCTCGTCGACGTCGGCCCGCTCGAGCTGTTCGCCCTGCATCGACTTGACCGGGAACCGCCACAGGGAGCTGACTCGCATCGCACGATCCTGCCGGGGATCGGCGCTGATCGGACAGCAGCGGTGCGTCGTCGGTAGAACGGTGTGATGGATGGCGGGCCGTCGATCGACGAGCTGGCCGGCGACCCGCACCCCCATCTGGCCCGATTGAGAGCGGCGGGACCGGCGTCCTTCGTGCCGGCGCTCAGCGGATGGCTGGTGACCGGACGGGCTGCGGCGCTCACGGTGCTGCACGATCCGGCCCGCTTCACGGTCGACGATCCGCGGTTCTCCACCGCGCAGGTCGTCGGTCGCAGCATGCTGTCGACGGACGGCGACGAGCACGCCGGCCACCGTCAGCCGTTTGTCGCGCCGTTCCGCCGTCGCCGGGTCGAGGAGCGGTTCGCCGCAGTCGTCGAGCGCCGAGTCGCGATGCTCCTCGACGCCATCGAGGCGCAGGCCGCAGCCGAACTGCGGGGCGCGCTGGCCGGGCCGCTGGCCACCGGCACCGTGGCCGACGCACTCGGCCTGGACGGCGATGATCCGACCGTCGTCGATCGCTTGCTGGCGTGGTACGGCGACATCGTCGGGTCCGTGGCCGGTGTCGCCGCCGGTCGTCCCGTGACCGCCGCCGGCGCGGCGGCAATGGCGGCGCTGCGTCGCGAGCTGGCCGCCGCCGTCCCTACCGTCTCGGTGCCGGACGCCGCCGTCGTGATGTTCGGCGGCATCGAGACGACCGAGGCGATGATCCTCAACGCCACCTGGTTCGCCCTCACGACAGCAGGTGTGTGGGACGAGCTCGTCGCCGACCGTTCGCTGGTCGCGGCGGCCGTCGAGGAGTCGCTGCGCATGGAGCCGGCGGCGGCCGTCGTCGACCGGTACGCCAAGGGCGACGTCGAAGTGGCCGGCGCCTCGATCCGGGCCGGTGATCTCGTGACGGTGTCGCTAGCCGGTGCCAACCGTGACCCGGACGAGTTCCCGAACCCCGACAGGTTCGACCTCCACCGCCCCAACCTCCGGCGTCACCTGGCCTTCGCGGCCGGTCCGCACCTGTGCCTTGGGATGGACCTCGCCCGCCTCGAGGCGGTGACGGCGCTGCAGGCGTTGGTCGAGCGCTGGCCGGCGCTCACGATCGCCGACGGCGCGCCGGCGCCCTCCGGGCTCGTGTTCCGCAAGCCGGTCAGCTTGCCGGTGCGGTGGTGATCGTCTGCCAACATCGGCGCCATGGACGAGACGACCTTCACGATGACGGCGGGCGACGGGACAGCGGTAACCGTCGATCGGTACGACCCGAGCGGTGAACCCAGGGCGATCGTGCAGATCGCCCATGGGATGGGCGAGCACGCCGCTCGCTACCGCCGGTTGGCGGAAGCGCTGACCGGGGCCGGCTACGTCGTCTACGCCAACGACCACCGGGGCCACTGCCGCACCGCTGGGTCGGCGGACCACCACGGCGACCTCGGCGCCGGCGGCTGGGCGGGCCTCGTGGGGGACATCGGCGAGCTGAGCAGGACGGCGCGCGAGGAGCATCCCGGCATCCCGCTCGTCGTGATCGGTCACAGCATGGGTTCGTTCGCGCTGCAGCAGCATCTGCTCGACCACAGCGGTGACCTCGACGCGGCGGTGCTGTCCGGCACCTCAGCGCTGGACGTCATCGCCGCCGGCATCGATCCGACCAAGGAGATCGAGCTCAGTACGTTCAACGCTGCGTTCGAGCCGGCCCGCACGGAGTACGACTGGCTGACCCGCGACCCCGAGGAGGTCGACAAGTACATCGCCGACGCGGCCTGCGGGTTCGGGCTCGACCCGCCGTCGACGGGGGCCATGCTCGACGAGCTGGCGGCGACGGCCGACCCCGACCGGCTGGCCGGCATTCGCGACGACCTGCCGATCTACCTCGTGTCAGGTGATGACGACCCGCTGGCCGGCGGCGGCGCGCTGATCGACCTCGTCGGCGACCGCTATCGCCAGGCCGGTGTGCGCGACGTGACGGTTGCCCGCTACCCAGGAGCCCGCCACGAGGTGTTCAACGAGACGAACCGGGACGAGATCACCGCCACCATGGTCGAGTGGCTGGATCGGGCGGTCGGGGACTGAACGCGGGTCGACCTCACTCGTTGCCCTGCACGCGCCGCAGGTCGTCGCGGTCGCGAGTCAGCAGGTCGAGGGCGTCGTCGGTCGACAGGGCGGTGCAGAACTCGCCGTGCATCGTGGCCACGGCCAGGTCGTGCACCAACTCGGGGTCGTGGTCGGTGCCGTCGAGTCCGATGCGGTTGCTGGTCGAGCAGGCGTCGTGGCACAGGTAGGTGTCGAAGCCGATGTTGCCCGCCGTGCGCACCGTGGTCTCGACGCAGTAGTTGGTGAAGAAGCCGCCGACGACCAGCCGGCGCACGCCGATGCGCCGGAGTTGGATCTCGAGGTCCGTCCCGAAGAAGCCGCCGTTGACGTGCTTGACGACAGCGATCTCACCAGCCTCCGGCTCGAGTCCGGGCTTCGACGCACCTGATGTCAACGCCAGCTTCAGTGGCGACTCCTCCTCCCACGAGTCGTGCAGCGTGAAGGCGACAGGGCGCCCTGCGCCGCGCCACTGCTCGAGCAACCGCTCGAGGTGCTTCTCGGCGTCGGGGTTGTTGCGCCGTCCGGTCGGGCCACCCCAGTGGGCGAGGTCGTCCACACCGACCTGGGCGTCGACGATCAAGAGGGCCGTGTCGTCGCCGAACGTCTCGATCATGCTCGGAACCGTAGCGATCGGCCGGGTAGGGACGGAGCCGTGGCGGCCACGCGCTGATCGTCGACGGTCTGCCGGTCGGCCGCATCGAGGTCATCCCGCCAGGATTCGAGCCGGCGCTGTTCGACGGCGGTCGCTGTCGGCCGCCGATCTCGAGCAGAAATGCCTGCTCAGGCTTCCATGCCCCGCTGGCGCGGCGCACCCGTGGGGATGAAACTCGTGGGGTGTCGTCTTGTCGAGCCCGGATCCTCATTGGTGCCGTGAGCCCGTAGCTCAGACTGGTGCT
>JBPCJL010000079.1:0-7401 GCA_051005355.1 Ilumatobacteraceae bacterium | reverse complement strand
ATCGTCCGGTCGGCGCCGTCGCCTTCGAGCGGCACGTTGAAATCCGTGCGCACGAGGATCCGCTTGCCGTCGAGCGAACCGAGTTGCGCCTCCAGGTCCTCCAGCGTTGGCAGGCCGCTCACTTCCTGCGGCCGCGCGGCTTCGCCTTCTTGCCGGCGAAGAGGAGGAAGTCGATCATCCGGTTCGAGTAGCCCCACTCGTTGTCGTACCAGCCGAGCACCTTCACGAGCCGGCCCATGCTCATGGTCAGCTCGGAGTCGAAGATGCACGAGTGCGGGTCGCCCTCGATGTCCGTCGACACGATGGGTTCGTCGGTGTAGCGGATGATGCCCTTCAACGGTCCGGACTTGGCCGCCCTGGCGAAGGCGGCGTTGATCTCTTCCACGCTGGCGTCACGGGCCAGGATGGCGTTGAAGTCGGTGATCGAGCCCGTCGGCACCGGTACTCGCAACGACGTGCCGTCGAGCTTGCCCTTCATCGAGGCGAGGACGAGCGATGTGGCGCGCGCCGCACCGGTGCTCGTCGGCACGATGTTGATGGCTGCGCCGCGCGCCCGGCGCAGGTCCTTGTGCGGCCCGTCGACGAGCTGTTGGTCGCCCGTGTAGGCGTGGATCGTCGTCATCAAGCCTTGCTCGACGCCGAAGTTGTCGTCGAGGACCTTGACCATCGGGACGAAGCAGTTCGTCGTGCAGCTGGCGTTCGACACGACCTGCTGGGTCTTGGGGTCGAAGTCCAGGTGGTTGACGCCCATCACGAACGTGCCGTCGGCACCATCCGACGGGGCCGACACGACGACGAGCGGAGCGCCGGCCTCGAGGTGGGCGGCGACCTTGTCTCGCGACGTGAAGAACCCGGTCGACTCCACGACGACGTCGACGTCGAGCTCCTTCCATGGCAGATCGGCGGGGTTGCGCTCGCTCAGCACGCGCAGCTCGTCGTCGCCGACCTTGATGCCGTTCTTGGTCGCCGTGATCTTCTGCGGCAGGGTGCCGAGCACCGAGTCGTACTTCAACAGGTGGGCCATCGTGTCGAGCGACCCGAGGTCGTTGACGGCCACGAAGTCGAGGTCGGCACCGCGCTCGATGGCGGCCCGGAACAGGTTGCGGCCGATCCGGCCGAAGCCGTTGATGCCCACCCGTACTGTCATTTGTAGCTCCTGGCTCCGATGCGAGCGACCGAGCGCCAGCGAGGGAGCGACCAACAACGGCCTGCGTGGCCGGGGAACGCAATGAACGTCATGGAGCGGACCCTAGCCAGCTGCTCAGATCCTCGTCGGTGGGCCGGCCGGGTTCAGCGGTGACTGCACGTCATCGGCCTCGGCCGACACGGTGGCGGCGGCGATGGCCGGCGAGCGGGCCAGCACGAACACACCGGCGATCGCGAGGGCGACGCCGATCCCATAGACCAGCCACTCGACGCCGTTGGTCGTGAAGGTCTCCTCGAAGATGGTGATGCCGAGGATCGTGCTCATCACGGGGGTGCCGACGGAGAGCGCAGAGAGCCCCGCTGACAGGTGGCCGGCACGCAGGGCGAGCTGCTGCAGCGTGACCGCACCGAGTCCGCTGACGATGAGCACGTACACCTGCCAGTCCTTGAACGCAGCCACCAACCCGTCACTGCTGAAGATCTCTGTGACGTCTTTCATCAGCGCCGCCATGACGCCGTAGACGATGCCTGCTGCGGTGCCGTAGAGGGCGGCGGCGAATCCGTGCGCGGCGCGGGCAGCGAGGACGAGCGCCACCACGATCGCCGCCGTGATGATGATCGAGATCACCCAGGCGCCGTTGTCGGGCTGGTCGACGCCGTCGCGCACCTGGCCGAACACGATCGACCCGACCAGTCCGAGCGCGACCAGCGCCGTCCCCAGCAGCTCGTGCCGTTCCAACGCCGCCTTTGCCGTCCACGCGCTGAACGGCAGCATGAACACGATCTGCGACGTCTGGGCGACCTGCACCTCGATCAACGTGCCCAACCCGAGGGCTACGAAGTGCAGCCCGAAACCGACGAGCCCGAGCAGGAAGCCGAGCACCCACATCGGCGTCGTCAGGAGGCGCAGCACGGCCGGGCCCTGCTTGCGGTCGGCGCGCAGGTTGCCGACCTGCTGGATGGCGATGGACCCCGTGTAGATGAACGACGAGATCACCGCCACGACGATCGCCATCGAATCTCCCTCCACCCCTCAGAAGAGCTGCGCGTTCATGCTCTCACGTCGAGCGACACCGAGTCGGCGACGTCGTCAGCGGCCGACGTCGCGGTGCGTCGTGCGCACGGCGGTGCCGCGAGCGCGCAGGCGGGCGGCCAATTCCTCGGCGATGACGACGGAGCGGTGCCGGCCGCCGGTGCAGCCGATGGCGATGGTGAGGTAGCTGCGCCCTTCGGCCTGATACGCCGGCAGGATGGTGCGCAGCAGCTCGTCGAGCCGGTCGAGGAAGGCGGCGCACTCCGGCCGCTCGAGCACGAAGGCCCGGACGACGGGATCGTGACCGGTGAGTGGGCGCAGCGCTTCTTCCCAGTGCGGGTTGGGCAGGAACCGGACGTCCATCACGATGTCGGCGTCGAGCGGCAGCCCGTGCTTGAAGCCGAAGCTCTCGACGGCCAGCTGAAGTTGCGAGCTGCCGGCGCCGCTGGCGCCGTCGTCGTCGAACGCGGCGACGAGGCGGTGCTTGAGCTGGTGGACGTTGAGCGCTGACGTGTCGATGACGAGGTCGGCGGCATCACGTGTGCGCTCGAGCAGGCCGCGCTCGACCTCGATCGACTCCACGAGGCCGTCGACCTCGGCGGCCAGCGGGTGCTTGCGCCGGGTGGCGTCGTAGCGGCGCACCAGTTCGGACGTCGAAGCGTCGAGGAACAACACGGTGACGCGGTGGCCGGCGGTGCGCAGCGCGGCGACGTTGTCGAGCACGCCGCCGTAGTCACGACCGGCGACGAGGGCCAGGCGATCGATCTCGCTGCCCGGCATCGACGCCAACTCGACGACCTTCTCCACGAGTGAGGTGGGCAGGTTGTCCACGACGTACCAGCCGAGGTCCTCGAGCACGTCGGCGGCCGCCGAGCGACCGGCGCCCGACATGCCCGTCAGGAGCACGATCTCGGACACGCAACCCCAAGGCTAACCAGCCCTCATCCCCTGCTTCTGGGACTTTCGCTCAGTGCAGTCGCTCGGCGCGGAGGAAGAGCAAGCGGGGAATGGTCGCCGCGGCGGCGTATTCCGGCGCGAGGGCCAGGAAGCCAGGCGGCGGCGCCGGCTCGAGCATGCGCGTCACGTAGAGGCCGTTGGCGGCCAGCGCGTTCACGTAGCGGGACAGCGGTCGATGGACGAACCGGATGTGCACTCCGGCCTCGACCTCTTCGACGGTGACGGCTTCCGGCAGGTACGCCCCGACGCGCCAGTACTGCTCCGGCGGATCGACGATCTGGTCGTCGATCCAGCCGCTGTCCGGCGTCTGGATGAGCGGATGGTTGAGCAACAGCAGGAACCGCCCGCCCGGCGCCAGGATCCTCGTCACCTCCGCGATGGCGCCGTCGACGGCGTCGACGTGCTCGAACACGAGGCACGCCACGGCGGCGTCGAACGACGCGTCGGCGAACGGAAGTCGATCCGCGGTGGCGCGGACGAACTTGTCGGTGCTCGCCCGGTGGCTGGCCACGACCAGCTGGTTCCGGGTCGGGTCGACGCCGACGGCCAGCTCGACACCGTCGAGCCCGGCGGCCAGGCGGGTCACCTGGCCCTCGCCGCAGCCGACGTCGATCACCCGCCGACAGCCGGCCAGCTCCTCGGCGACCAACGGCAGGATCTGCTCGGCGTACTCCGGATCCGCCCCCTCCGTGAACCCGTCGATCCACCGCGCCGCGTGGTCCTCCCAGCTCATGACCCGTCCATCGGAGGGTTTGCGGCCCGGACGGGGGTACGCAAACCCTCCGGTGAAGCCAAACCCTCCGATGGGTGGAGCTTGGTGTGGACGGCGGCGGCGACCTGGTCGGGGAGCCAGGACAGGGACTGCAGGTCGTCGAGGGAGGCCTGCTTGACGGCGCTGACGCCGCCGAGCTGCTTGACCAGCCGATCGCGGCGGGTCTTGCCGAGGCCGGGGATGCCGTCGAGCACGCTCGTGGTCATCCGCTTGCTGCGCCGCTCGCCGTGGAACGTGTTGGCGAACCGGTGGGCCTCGTCGCGGATCCGCTGCAGCATGAACAGCGCCTCGCTCCCCCGCGGGATCTGCACCGGGTCGGACCGGCCCGGCACGAACACCTCCTCGAAGCGCTTGGCCAGCCCGGCCACCGGGATCTCGTGCTCCAACCCGAGCTGGCGGACGACCCGCTCCGCCACGCCGAGCTGGCCCTTGCCGCCGTCGACCACGAGCAGCTGCGGCGGGTAGGAGAACCGGCCGCCGCGCTCGGCCACCGGCCGGTCCTGGTCGGCCAGGTAGGCAGTCAGCCGCCGGGTCAGCACCTCCTCCATCGCCGCGTAGTCGTCGTTGCCGGGCACGTGGACCTTGAACCGGCGGTACTCGCGCTTGTTCGGCAGCCCGTCCTCCAGCACCACCATCGACCCGACGTAGTCGGTGCCCTGCAGGTGGGCCATGTCGTAGCACTCGATGCGCAGCGGCGCCTCGGGCAGGCCGAGGTGCTCCTGCAGCTCGGTGAGCGCCCGGCTGCGCGTGTTGTGGTCGCTGGCCCGGCGGAGGCGATGGCGGTTGAACTCCTCCTGGGCGTTGCGGGTGACGGTGGCCAGCAGCGACCGCTTGTCCCCGCGCTGCGGGACACGGATCTGCACTCGCGAGCCACGCTGCAGGCTCAGCCATTCCTCGTAGGTGTCGCAATCCTCCGCCTCGACGGGGACGAGCACCTGCTTCGGGACCCCCTGCGGTGGGTCTTCGCCGTAGAGCTGCTCGAGGATCCGGTCGATCAACCCGCCCGGCGTCAGCGCCTCGACCTTGTCGAGCATGAACCCCTTGCGGCCGACGACCCGTCCCCGCCGGACGTAGAAGACCTGCACCGACGCTTCGAGGTCGTCCTCGGCGAGACCGATCACGTCGAGGTCCTCGTGGCGATCGGCGACCATCTGCTGGCGCTCGATGGCCCGCCGGACGGTGTTGAGCCGGTCGCGGAGGCGGGCCGCTCGCTCGAACTCCAGCTCGGTCGCCGCCTCGCGCATCTCGGCGTCGAGGCGCTTCAGGATCGGTTCGGTGTCGCCGTCGAGGAAGTCGCAGAGCTCGACGACGAGCTGGCGGTAGGCCATCTCCTCGATCTCGCCCACGCACGGCCCGGTGCACTTCTCGATGTGGAACAGCAGGCAGGGCCGACCGAGGCGCTCGTGCTGGCGGAACTTGGCCGGGCTGCAGGTGCGGATGGGGAAGGACCGCAGCAGCTCGTCGAGCGTGTCGCGGATGGCGTAAGCGTGGGCGTACGGGCCGAAGTACCGGGTCCCCTTGCGCTTGCGCCCCCGCATCACGAGCGCCCGGGGCCACTGCTCATCGACGGTGACGGCGAGGAACGGATAGCTCTTGTCGTCGCGCAGTCGGACGTTGAAGCGCGGGTCGTGCTCCTTGATCAAGGAGAACTCGAGCATCAGCGCCTCGACCTCGTTGCGCACCGTCGTCCACTCGACGGACTCGGCGGCGGCGACCATCTGCGCCGTGCGCGGGTGCAGCGACCGAGGATCGGAGAAGTAGTTGGACAGCCGCTGGCGCAGGCTCGACGCCTTGCCGACATAGATCACGCGTCCCCTGGCGTCCTTGAACTGGTACGAGCCGGGGGCGTCGGGGATCGTGCCCGCCGGCGGGCGCTTCATCGTCACGCTCGGGCCTCGATCACGGCACGATCAACTCGCTCGGCTCGACGCGACACCATCCTGGTCCGAGGATACGGTTGGGTCTCGTGGCTGGCCGGTTCTCGTTCTCCGTCCCGGAGCGCCGCAATGCCAGCGACCCGTGGTTCCGGATCGGCACGCTCGACGTCACCACGACGATCCTCGTCATCCTGCTGTCGGTCGGCGGCATTCTGCTGCGTGCCATCAGCCCGTCGGGGTGGCTCAACCTGGTCCTCTTCCCCGACGAGGTGCGCGGTGGCCAGATCTGGCGGATCCTGACCTGGCCGATCGCCAACGAACCGTCGATCTGGGTGGTCATCACCCTGGCCATCTTCTGGTACTTCGGCCGGGAGATCGAAGGGATGCTGGGGCGGGCGCGCTTCGGCGTCCTGATCCTGCTTCTGACGGTGGTTCCCGGCGTCTTCGCCGTCCTGCTCAACATCACGCTGTTCGAGCTGGCCCCTGTCGAGCTCGGCGTGTTCCTCATCTTCATCGCCGAGTACCCGTACGCCCGGTTCTTCTTCGGCATCCCGGCCTGGGCCATCGCCGCAGTGATCGTCGGCATCCAGGTGCTGCAGTACCTCGCCGTGCGCGACGAGGAGCGCATCCTTCTACTGGCCATCAGCATCGCCACCGCGGCGCTGGCGGCGCGCAGCTTCGGCCTGGCCGCCCGCCTGTCCTGGATCCCCAAGATCCCGCTGCCCGGCTCGGGCGGCGGCGGTGGCCGTCGGCGTCGCGCGACCCGTCGGCGCGCCGCCGGTAGCGGTGGCGATGGCGGCAGCGTGGTCAGCGGGCCGTGGTCACGACCGTCAGGACCGCCGGCCGCGCCGCGCCGCTCGTCGAACCTGCCCCAGCCGCCCGGTCCGGCGGCGAGTGACGGCGACCAGGCCGAGCTCGACGCGCTGCTGGACAAGATCTCCGACCTCGGCATGGACGGCCTCTCCAACGAGGAGAAGCGCCGCCTGAACGACCTGTCGAAGCGGATGCGCAACCGCAAATAGTCGTTCTGTCCTCCCCAAACGGCCGCTGTGAGTCGTTCGCGGAGGACAGAAGCGGATGGGCTGCCTTCCGTTCAAGACCTGCTGCGATGAGTGACGCAGACTGGGTGCCATGAGTGACGCGTTCGATCTGGCCTCGACCCCCATCCACCTCGGCCGTGGCCCGACCGCGACGGCGGTCGACGACTTCGGCTGGTCGGCGGAGGCACTCGAGGCCTACGACAAGCGGTTCGCCAGCGACGGCGACGATGGGCGCCTCGTGGTCATGTTCGACCAGGGCGCCGATTGGCCGACCTGGGAGCGGCACCCGGCCGGCGAGGAGGTCGTGATCCTGGTGTCAGGCCGGGCCGATCTGGTGCAGTGGATCGACGGCCGCGAGCACGTCGTCCCGATGGAGCCTGGGCAGGCGATCGTCAACCCGGCCGGCGTCTGGCACACCGCCCGGGTCCACGAGCCTGGGCAGGCCCTCTTCATCACGCCCGGTCGCGGCACGGAGAACGTCGCCCTCGCCGACTTCCCGCCCGCCTGACCGCTTCTGTCCTCCGCAAACGACTCACAGCGGCCGGTTGCGGATGACAGAACGGGTCAGGCCGTGAG
>JBPCJL010000078.1:0-4079 GCA_051005355.1 Ilumatobacteraceae bacterium | reverse complement strand
CCCGGGGACATCATCGATCCGGACGACCTTGCCGCCCACCTGGTGCAGTTCGGCTACCGCCGGGAGGAGCTCGTCGAGCACCGAGGCGAGTTCGCCCGGCGCGGCGCCATCGTCGACGTGTTCCCGTCCACCGCCGACGCCCCCGTGCGCATCGACCTGTGGGGCGATGAGGTCGACCGGCGGACCCGCTGCGGCGTCAACGACCAGCGCTCCACCGGCGATCTGGCCGAGGTCGACATCGTCGCCGCCCGCGAGGTGATCCCCTCCGAGGACGTCCGGGCCCGAACCCGCCGGCTCGTCGCCACCGAGCCATGGGGCCGCGAGCAGTGGGAGCGGCTGGCCGAGGGTGCGCTCTTCGACGGCATGGAGAGCTGGCTCCCCTGGCTGGTCGACGGCGAGCAGCTGCTGACCGACGTGCTGCCGGACCGCGCCAAGGTGCTGCTCGTCGAGCCACGACGGATGCGCGACCGGGCGATCGACCTGCTGGCCGAGGAGGACGACTTGGCCAAGGCGCTGGCGTCGACCTGGGAGCGCGACGCGGCCACGCCCTTCCCGCGCCTCCACGCCGACCCCCAGAGGTTGTTGAGCGGGCCCGCAGATGGGCGAGGTCCCGAGTTCGGACCTGAAGGCCCGGTTCGGCACGGCGGAGCCGACACGCGTTCCGCCGGCCGCATCATGAACGGCCTCGATGCGCCCTGGACGATGGATTCGGCGCCGGAGTCACCGGACACGCCGATCGTCGAGGCCTCGGGCTGGGGGCCGGTCGTCGGCGACGGAGCTGGGTTGGTCCGCCGTCTCACTCAGCTCCTGGCCGCTGACTTCCGGGTCGTCGTCGCCGCCGACGGTGACGGATCGGCGGCGCGCCTCGGCTCCCTGCTGCGGGATCAGGGCCTCGACCTTCCGGTCGTGACCGACGAGTCGACCGGCCGCCAGGCCGACCTGGCCGCGCCCGGCGGGCGGATCGTCGTGGCCCCGCTGCACCACGGCGTCACGCTGCCGGCGGTCAAGCTGGCCATCGTCGCCGAGAGCGATCTCACCGGCCGCCGGCGCGCCCACCGCCGACCGCGCGCTCGCCGGCGCGATGCGTTCAGCGTCGTCGAGGACCTCAAGCCCGGCATGTACGTCGTGCACGTCCAGCACGGCGTTGGTCGCTACGAAGGCATGGTCAAGCGCTCGATCGGCGGCGTCGAGCGCGACTACCTCCTCGTCGCCTACAAGGGCAACGACAAGCTCTACGTGCCGTCGGACCAGATCGACGTGCTGCGCCAATACGTCGGCGGCGAGTCGCCGACGCTGCACCGCCTCGGCGGCTCCGACTTCGCCAAGGCCAAGAGCCGAGTTCGGTCGGCGGTGCGCGAGATCGCCCAGGAGCTCGTCGTGCTGTACCAGAAGCGCGTCAACGCCGAGGGCTTCGCCTTCGGGCAGGACACGCCGTGGCAGGCCGAGATGGAGGACGCCTTCGCCTTCGTCGAGACGCCCGACCAGCGCACGGCGATCATCGACGTCAAGGCGGACATGGAGCGGCCGTACCCGATGGACCGACTGCTGTGCGGCGACGTCGGCTTCGGCAAGACCGAGGTGGCCGTGCGCTCGGCGTTCAAGGCCATCCAGGACGGCAAGCAGGTCGCTGTGCTCGTGCCCACGACGCTGCTGGCGACGCAGCACGGCAACACGTTCGCCGACCGCTTCGCCGGCTACCCGATTCGCGTCGAGACGCTGAGCCGGTTCCTGTCGCCGGCCCAGGCCCGCGACGTGATCCAAGGACTCGAGCGCGGCGACGTCGACTGCGTCATCGGCACCCACCGCCTGCTCGGCGAGCGCGTGCGGTTCAAGGACCTCGGGCTCCTCGTCGTCGACGAGGAGCAGCGCTTCGGCGTGCAGCACAAGGAGCTGATGAAGCAGCTCAAGACGAACGTCGACGTGCTGACCCTGACGGCGACGCCGATCCCGCGCACCCTGGAGATGAGCTTGGTCGGCATCCGCGATCTGTCGCTGCTGCAGACCCCACCGGCCGACCGCCAACCGATCCTCACCTACGTCGGCGGGTACGACGAGCGCGTCGCCGTCGAGGCCATCCGTCGCGAGCTGCTGCGCGAGGGCCAGGTGTTCTGGATCCACAACCGCGTGCGCTCGATCGAGCACGCCGCCGCCCGGCTGCGCGAGTTGGTCCCGGAGGCGCGCATTGCCGTCGCTCACGGGCAGATGGACGAGGGCACGCTGGAACAGGTGGTCGTCGACTTCTGGGACGGCAAGTTCGACGTGCTCGTGTGCACGACGATCATCGAGTCCGGGATCGACATGCCGACCGTGAACACGCTGGTGGTCGAGCGTTCGGACCTCCTCGGGCTCGGCCAGCTGCACCAGCTGCGCGGGCGGGTCGGACGCAGCGGGCAGCGGGCCTACGCCTACCTCTTCCACCCCGTCGAGGTGACGCTGACCGAGGAGGCGTACGAGCGGCTGAAGACGATCGGCGAGGCGACGGAGCTCGGCAGCGGCTTCAAGATCGCCATGCGCGATCTCGAGATCCGCGGCGCCGGCAACCTGCTCGGCGAGGCCCAGTCCGGCCACATCGCCGCCGTCGGGTACGACCTCTACTGCCAGATGGTCACCGAGGCCGTCGCCGAGATGAAGGGCGAGCCGATCCGGCCACCGGCCGAGATCAAGCTCGACGTGCCGATCGATGCCCACCTGCCGCGGGAGTACGTGGCCAAGGAGGAGCTGCGGCTCGAGGCGTACCGGCGGCTGGCCGCGGTCACCACGCCGAGCGAGGTCGCGGACATCCGCACCGAATGGGAGGACCGGTACGGGCCGCTGCCGGGGCCGGCCGAGGCGCTGCTGACCATCGGGGACCTGCGGGCCGAGTGCCATCGCCTGGGGCTGACCGACGTGTCCATCTCCGCCGATCGCGCTCGGCTCGGGCCCATCGACCTCAAGGTCAGCGAGCAGATGCGGCTGCGCCGGATCTCGCGGGAGGCACTGTGGAAGGAGGACGCCCGCCAGCTCGTCGTCCCGATCCCGCGCCGCACCGAGCCGTCGGCGTTCCTCGTCGAGCTGCTGCGCCAGCTGGTCCCGCCGCCGGTCGACGCCGAGCTGCAGGCGGTAGGTTCGGCGTCGTGAGGGGGAGGGCGACGGCAACGGTCGCCGTCGCGGTGCTGACGCTGACCGCATGCGGCGGCGGGCGGAGCAACGATGCCGCGGCCGAGGTCGGCGGCGCCTCGGTCTCCCGCCAGCGGTTCGAGGACCTGATGAGCGAGATCGTGGCCAACCCCGAGATCTTCCAAGGGATCACCGAGGACTTCGAGACGGGCACGATCGCCGCGGACGTCGGTCGTGACGTGCTGTCCGAGCTGGTCCTCGGCACCGCCCGCTCCGAGTACCTCGCCGACGAGGAGGAGGCGGTGACTGACGCCGATCGGCAAGCCGTCGTCGAGACGCTGGGGCCGCAGGCCGAGTCGTTGCCGCCCAACGTGCGTGCGCTGGTCGTCGACGGGCGAGCCAGCGCGGCGGCCATCGGGCGCCTGGCCGCCCGGTCGGGCGATGCTCGGGCCGCCTACGACGCGTCGCCGACCGCGGTCGGCGTCATGTGCGTGCGCCACATCCTGGTCGAGACGGAAGCTGAGGCGGAGGAGGTGGTGGCCGAGCTGGACGGCGGGTCCGACTTCGCCGAGCTGGCCGCCGAGCGGTCGACCGAGCCGGCGGCGGCGACGACCGGCGGAGCCATCGAGCTGCAGCCCGGGCAGCCCTGCATCCCGCTCGAGCAGGCTCAGGGCAGCCTCGATCCGGCCTTCGTCGCCGGTGCCCTCGATGCTGTTCCGGGCGTGCCGACCGCACCCGTGCAGTCGTCGTTCGGGTGGCACGTGATCCTGGCTCGGCCGTACGAGGAGGTCGCCGCGGCCGTCGATCCCATCGTCGGCCAGCGGCTCCTCGCCGAGCATCTCGCCGACGTCGACGTCGACATCGACCCGCGGTACGGGCGCTGGGATGACTCGACCGGCGCCGTCGTCGCCCTGGACGCGCCCACCGCCGCCTCGACACCGTGACCGAGAACGAGGTGAGAGGTGAGGGGACTCTGTCCCCTC
>JBPCJL010000077.1:0-4076 GCA_051005355.1 Ilumatobacteraceae bacterium | reverse complement strand
CCGATGACTTCCCCGGCGGCGGCAGGAGGTGGATCCGCCGCTCAGAGGGCGTCGACACCGTCGTCGTCAACGGCACCGTCACCTGGACGGCCAAGGACGGGTACGCACCGGCCGCCCGCGCCGGCGTCGTCGCCTCTGCCCGCTGAGCGCCGATCGCAGTGGCCCGCGCGACGTCCGAAGACGAGGAGGAGCTGGCCGACGTCCGCGCCGCCGTCACGGCCGTCTGCTCGAAGTTCGACGACACGTACTGGGCGGCCTGCGACGCCGACCACCGCTTCCCGTGGGAGTTCTACGGCGAGATGGCTGCCGGCGGATGGATCGGCATCGCCATCCCCGAGCGCTACGGCGGCGGCGGGCGCGGCATCCGCCATGCTGCTGCGGTGCTGGAGGAGGTCGCCGCGTCGGGCGCCTGCATGAACGGCGCCTCGGCGATCCACCTGTCGATCTTCTGCATGCACCCTGTGGTGGTGCACGGCAGCGAGGCGATGAAGGAGCGCTTCCTGCCCCCGGTCGCCGACGGTTCGCTGCACGTCGCGTTCGGGGTCACCGAGCCCGACGCCGGCACGGACACGTCGCGGATCACCACCCGCGCGGTGCGCGACGGTGACCACTACGTCGCCAACGGGCGCAAGGTGTGGACGACAAAGGCGTTGGAGGCCCACCGCATCCTGCTGCTGACCCGCACGTCGCGACGTGAGGACTGCGTCCGACCGACGGACGGCATGACGCTGTTCCTCGTCGACCGCCACGCGCCGGGCGTCGGGGCGCGCGCCATCGACAAGCTCGGGCGCAACGCCGTCGCCTCCTGCGAGACCACCTACGACGACGTGGTCGTTCCGGTCGAGGACCGGGTCGGCGAAGAGGGTGACGGGTTCCGGTACCTCCTCGACGGCCTCAACGCCGAACGGATCCTCGTCGCCGCCGAGGCACTCGGGATCGGCCGGGCCGCGCTGCGCCGCGCCGTCGAGTACGCCAAGGGGCGGGTGGTGTTCGACCGCCCGATCGGGCAGAACCAGGGCATCGCCTTCCCGCTGGCCGAGGCGCACGTAAAGCTGCGGGCGGCCGGCCTGATGGTGCGCGAGGCGGGCGAGCTGATCGACGCCGGTCGGCCGTGCGGCGAGGAGGCCAACCTGGCCAAGTACCTCGCCGCCGAGGCCGGCTTCTTCGCCGCCGACCGCGCCGTGCAAACGTTCGGTGGGTTCGGCTACGCCCGCGAGTACCACGTCGAGCGCTACTTCCGGGAGTCCCGCCTGCCGCGGATCGCCCCGATCAGCCAGGAGCTGGTGCTGGCCTACGTCGCTCAGCACGTGCTCGGTCTCCCCCGCAGCCACTGACGTAACGTCGGCCGGCGTGCGGCTGGTGATTGCCGAGTGCTCGGTCGACTACGAGGGACGACTCTCGGCCCACCTGCCGGCGGCGCGCCGATTGATCATGGTCAAGGCCGACGGCTGCGTGGCGATCCATGCCGACGGCGGTGCGTACAAGCCGCTGAACTGGATGAACGCCCCGAACGTCCTCGTCATCGAGCCGGATCGTTGGGTGGTGACCAACGTCAAGGGCGAGCGCTTGACGATCATGATGCACGAGGTCCACGCCGACACCGACCACGAGCTCGGTGCCGACCCGGGGCTCCAGAAGGACGGTGTCGAGGCCCACCTCCAGGAGCTGCTGGCGGCGACTCCGCACGCCATCGAGGACGGCTTCACGCTGGTGCGGCGGGAATACCCGACGGCGATCGGCCCCATCGACCTCGTCTGTCGCGACGTCGCCGGCCGGGTCGTCGCCGTCGAGGTCAAACGACGGGGCGAGATCGACGGCGTCGAGCAGCTCGGCCGGTACATCGAGCGCCTCCACCTCGATTCATCGCTCGGGGCGGTGCGCGGCGTGTTCGTCGCCCAGGTCGTCAAGCCGCAGGCCCGGGTGCTGGCCGAAGCGCGCGGCTACCGCTGGGTCGAGGTCGACTACGACACGCTGCGCGGCCTGGCGCCCGAGGACCTCCGGCTGTTCTGAGGACCGCTCGCACGTTCTCTGGGTGACTTTGGGGTCAAAGTTGACCCCTAAAACGCTTGGAAAACCGGTTGGGTGGAGCGAGCGGGCATCATGGCCGGCATGGCGCAACACGTACGCGGAGTGGTCGCCCTGGCCAAGGGCGAGCCGGTGAAGGTTCGGCAAATCGTGATCCCGGACCCCGGGCCGGGTGAGGCCGTGGTCCAGATCCAGGCCTGCGGGGTCTGCCACACCGACCTGCACTATCGGGAAGGCGGCATCAATGACGACTTCCCGTTCCTGCTCGGCCACGAGGCCGCCGGCGTCGTCGAGTCGGTCGGCGAGGGCGTCACCGACGTTGCCCCGGGCGACTACGTGATCCTCAACTGGCGGGCGGTCTGCGGCGAGTGCCGAGCCTGTCGGCGCGGTCAGCCGTGGTACTGCTTCAACACCCACAACGCCACGCCGAAGATGACGCTGGAGGACGGCACCGAGCTCTCACCCGCTCTCGGCATCGGCGCTTTCGCCGACAAGACCCTCGTCGCCGCAGGGCAGTGCACGAAGGTCGATCAGTCGGCGCCACCGACGGCGGCCGGGCTGCTCGGTTGCGGAGTCATGGCCGGTCTCGGCGCAGCGATGAACACCGGCGGTGTCAGCCGAGGCCAGTCGGTCGCCGTGTTCGGCTGCGGCGGCGTCGGTGATGCGGCGATCGCCGGGGCGGCCCTGGCCGGCGCCACCACGATCATCGGGATCGACATCGACGACCGCAAGCTGGTCTGGGCCAGAGAGTTCGGCGCCACCCACACGTGCAACTCGAAGCACGAGGATCCGGTCGAGTTCGTCAAGTCGGCGACCGGTGGGTTCGGGGCGGACGTGTGCATCGAGGCCATCGGCAACCCGGCCGTCTTCAAGCAAGCCTTCGAGGCACGCGACCTCGCCGGCACCGTCGTGCTCGTCGGTGTTCCGCGCCCGACCGACACCATCGAGCTGCCGTTCATCGAGCTGTTCGGGCGCGGCGGCGCGTTGAAGTCGAGCTGGTACGGCGACTGCCTGCCGTCGCGCGACTTCCCCATGTTGATCGACCTGTACCGCCAGGGCCGCCTCGATCTCGACCGCTTCGTCAGCGAGGAGATCGGCCTCGAGGACATCGAGGAGGCCTTCCACAAGATGGAGGCCGGCGACGTCCTCCGTTCCGTCGTCGTGCTCTGATGCCCGTCGAGCTCGTTACGACCGACGGGATCTTCGCCCTCGACGGCGGCGAGTGGGAGGTCACCAACAACATCTGGCTGGTCGGCGATGACCGCGAGGTGGTGGTGTTCGACGCCGCCCACGACCACCAGCCGATCGTGGATGCCGTCAACGGGCGCCGGGTGCGGGCCATCGTGCTGACCCACGGCCACAACGACCACATCAACGCGGCCGTGCCGCTGCGCGACGCCGTCGATGCGCCGATCTGGTTGCACGACGCCGACCGGATGCTGTGGGACGTGATCTGGCCGGGCGAGTCGCCCGACCACGCGACCGCCGCCGGAGAGGTCGTCGAGGTCGGCGGGCACCGGCTGCACGTGTTGCACACGCCGGGCCACTCGCCCGGCTGCTGCTGCTTCCACGACGAGGCGGCCGGCACGGTGTTCTCCGGCGACACCTTGTTCTGCGGCGGACCCGGTGCCACCGGCCGCACCTACAGCGACGAGCCGACGATCGTGCGCTCGATCCGTGACCAGCTGCTCGCGCTGCCCGACGAGACCGTCGTCCACACCGGCCACGGCGAGTCGACGACCATCGGCGACGAGCGCCCGGCGATCGAGGCCAAGGCCGCCGAACTCGGCGTGTAGCGACCCCGAACATCCGGGTTGCCACAAGGTCCCGAACGGCACGTCCAGCACTCGCGTGCCGTCGAAGACTCGGTGCGTGGGACCCGCTGCGCAACGTTGCGACCATCGCCCACGGGCGCGACGACGATGGCTACTGTGCCCGCCGAGTGGCGTCGACGATCACCGGTCTGTCGCCGGCCCCGCGGAGTCGCCGCGAGCCGGATTCCTTCATCATCCGGCGCCTCGCCGTCCGCCTTTCGCTGGTCGGGGTCACCG
>JBPCJL010000076.1:0-4951 GCA_051005355.1 Ilumatobacteraceae bacterium | reverse complement strand
CCGAGCTGCCGGACATCGACGGACACCCGGACGGCTTCCGTATCATCGGCTGGGAGCTCGAACCGGGCGACGCCGGGTTCTTCCACTACCTCACGCTGCACGCCGCCGGCGGCGTCGGGGGCTCCGGGCGCCGCCGGGTCCTGTCGGTCCGCTTCCTCGGTGACGACATCACCCATGCGCCACGTCCGTGGACGACGTCGCCACCCTTCGACGGCCTTGCGGACGACCTGGCGCCCGGTGCGCCGATGGACCATCCGCTCTTCCCGATCCTGTTTCCGGACCCGTCGGCCCAATGCGAGCGACCGAGCGCCAGCGAGGGAGCGGTCAGCAACGGCCTGCGTGGCCGGGGAACGCAATGATCGTTCCGATCATCACCGTCGGACATCCCACGCTGCGCCAGCGGGCGCGTGAGGTCACCTCAGACGAGCTGGCGACGCCCGGGACACAGACCTTGATCGACGACCTCATCGACACGATGCACCACGCCAGCGGCGCCGGCCTCGCCGCCAACCAGGTCGACGTCCCGCTCCGCGTCGCCGTCATCCACGTCGACCACAACCCCCGCTACCCGTACAAGCCACCGATCCCGCTGACCGTCGTCGTCAACCCGGTGATCGAGCCGCTCGACGAGGAGCTGGTCGAGATCAACGAGGGCTGCCTGTCGGTGCCCGACCTGCGCGGCAACGTCATGCGCCACGTCAACATCCGGGTCCGCTTCCTCGACCGGGACGGCAACGAGCACGACGAGGTCAAGCGGGGCCTCACCGCCGGCACCTTCCAGCACGAGTGCGACCACCTCGACGGCCGGCTGTTCCTCGACCGTGTCGTCGACACCACCACCCTCACGACGTGGGAGCAATTCGAGCGCTTTCACCGTGCCGCCTTCGTCGAGCGGATCACTGCGTTCGTCGACCGGGTCGGCTCCTGATGGAGCGCCGAACGTTCGCCGGTCTCGACGTGCCCGTCATCGGCATGGGCACATCGCAGACGTTCGACGTCCCGGTCGTCGATGAGACCCGCCAGCTGATCACGGACGCCGCCCTCGACCACGGCGCGACCTTCGTCGACTCGTCGCCGATGTACGGCCACGCCGAGCGCATCCTCGGCGAGACGTTGGGCGGGCGCCGGGGTGAAGCCATCGTGGCCACCAAGGTGTGGACACCCGACGACGCCGAGGCCGAGCGCCAGATCGACGCGTCGCTCGGTTACTACGGCGGCCACGTCGAGGTGCTTCAGGTCCACAACCTCGTCGAGTGGCGGACCCGTCTCGACCAGCTGGAGCGGCGTCGGGACGAGGGATCCGTCGACGTCGTGGCGGCGACGCACTGGCAGGCCAGCGCCTTCGACGAGCTGGAGGCGGTGATGCGCACCGGCCGCATCGGCGCCATCCAGGTGCCGTACAACCCGCGTGAGCGCGAGGTCGAGCGGCGCATCTTCCCGTTGGCGCAGGAGCTTGGGCTCGGAGTGATCCTCATGCGCCCGTTCGCCGCCGGCGGGCTCGTGCGCCGACATCCGAGTGACGAGGAGCTAGCGCCGCTGGCCGAGTTCGGTGCCACGACCTGGCCGCAGGCGCTGCTCAAGTACGGCCTCAGTCACCCGGCGACCTCGGTGTCGATCCCGGCCACGACGAGGCCCGAGCGGATGGTCGACAACGCCACCGCCGGCGACGGGCCATGGTTCGGCGCCGCCGAGAAGGCACTCGTCGAGCGACTCGCCGCGTGACGCACGCCACCGGTGCGATGGAAGAGCGACCCGAGGACGCCTTCCGGGCCGGGGCCAGGACGGCCTTGCCGCTCGTCGTGCCGACCGGCTTGATCGGCGTCGTGTTCGGTGTCGGCGCGGTCGAGGCGGGATGGGGTGTCGTGGCGCCGGTGGTGATGTCGGCGCTCGTCTTCGCCGGCGCGGCGCAATTCGCACTGCTCTCGGTCCTTGGCGAAGGCGGCACGCTCGCCGCCGCGCTCGCCGCCGCTGCGTTGCTCAACATGCGGTTCTTGGTCATGGGCGTTGCGCTCGCACCCTCTCTCGTCGGCGGACGGTGGCGACGCGCCATCGAGGGCCAGACGCTCGTCGACGCCTCCTTCGTCCTCGCCGCCAACGGCGACGGCACGTTCGCCCGCCGGCGACTGATCGGTGCCACGGCACCCCAGTTCGCGGCGTGGGTGATCGGCACCACCGTCGGTGTGCTGGCTGGCGACCTCATCCCCGACCCGGAGTCACTCGGGCTCGACGTCCTGTTCCAGGCCTTCTTCCTGTTCTTGCTGAGGGCCGAGCTGCAGAGCCCGCAGCGGCGGATGGTGGCTGTGGGCGCCGCCGCCATCGCGCTGGTGCTCGTCCCGTTCACCCCACCGGGGGTGCCGATCGTCGCCGCCTGCGCGGCCGTGCTGATCGCCGGTAGACAATGAGCGAGCGAGTCTTCGAGCGAGCGAATCGTCGTTGCGGTTCTTCTTCGTCGCCGGCTTTGCGGCGACTCGGTCACTGGTGCCCGGTTGGCCAGGCTGCGTCGAAGAGGTCGCAGATGACGATGGTGCACCAGTGACGCAGGTGTGGATGGCGATCGGGTTCGGTGCGCTGATCACGTTCGCCCTCAAGGGGGCCGGCCCGGCGCTGCTCGGTGGCCGACAGCTGCCGGCGGCCGTCCAGCGCCTCGTGACCGTGCTGCCCGCCGCCGTGCTGGCGGCGATCGTCGTCGTCCAGACGTTCGCCGACGGCAGGTCGCTCGTGGTCGACGCCCGCGCCGCCGGGATGGCCGCCGCCGCACTCGCGCTGTGGCGGCGGGCCAACCTTCTCGTCGTGCTGGTGTTGGCGGCGGGGACCACGGCGCTCGTGCGGCTGATCGGTTGATCTGGTTGGCCAGCGGTTGGGCGCATGACCCTGCCGGGTAGCGGAGCCCGTGACTCAACACGAATCGGTCTGGATCGCCACCAGTGACGCCCGACGACACCCTCCGCTGCCATCCGACACGTCGACGGACGTCGCCGTCGTCGGCGCCGGGCTTGCCGAGCTGACGACGGCGCTGCTGCTGCAACGGGCCGGGCACCGGGTCGCCGTGCTCGATCTGCACCGCGTCGGCTCGGGGACCACCGGGCACACCACCGGGAAGGTGACGTCGCAGCACCAGCTGGCGTACGCCGACCTCGCCGCCGAACACGGCCTCGAGACCGCTGCCGGCTACGCCGACGCCAACCAGACCGGCCTGGAGCTGATCGTCAAGCTGTGCGCCGAGCTCGACGACGACTGTCAGCTCACCCGAGCGCCGGCCTACGTGTGGGCGGAGTCATCGTCGTCGGCGCAGGAGCTGGAGCGCGAAGCCGACGTGGCTCAGCGCATCGGCTTGCCGGCGACGCTCGCCGACCCGGCCGAGGTGCCGCTGGCCGGCGTGGTCGCGGCGCTGCGATTCGACGACCAGGCCCACTTCCACGCCCACCGGTACTGCGCCGCGCTGGCCGACGCCATCGTCGCCGGCGGTGGTGCCGTGCACGAGCACACGCGCGTGACGGGTGTGGCCGAACGACACGATCACGTGGTGGTGGAGAGCGACCGTGGTCGCATGCGCGCCGATCATGCGGTCGTCACGACGCTGATCCCGTTCATCGACTCCGGCCTGTACTTCGCTCGTGAGCGCGCCAGCCGGGCCTACGGACTGGCCGCCCGCATCAACGATTCCGAACGGGTGGGGATGTTCATCAACTCGACCGAGCCGACGCGTTCGGTGCGGCCCTGGCTCCACGGCGACGGCACGGGCGTGATCGCCGTCGGCGAGGAGCACGACACCGGCGGTGAGGTCGAGACGGCCAAGCACTATCACGCGCTGGAGGCGTGGGTGCGGTCGGCGTTCGAGGTCGAGTCCGTCGACTACTCGTGGTCCGCTCACGACTACACGACGATCGATCGCGTGCCGATGATCGGACGGTCACCGCTGCGTCGGCGGACCTTGGTGGCCACCGGGTTCCGAAAGTGGGGGCTGACCAACGCCTCGGCCGGCGCCGTGCTCCTGACCGAGCTGATCGCAGGGCGGACGCATCCGTGGGAGGCGCTGTTCGATCCGAGCCGGATCGGCGGTGTGCGGGCGGTGGCTCGCGCCGCACGCGACGGGGCCAAGACCGGCGCGCACTTCGTGGGCGACTGGGCCGGCCGACTGGGCGCCCGTCCTGTCGAGGAGCTGGCCGCCGGCCAGGGCGGCGTCGTGCGCCGAGGCGCCAAGGTGTTCGGCGGCTACCGGGACGAGCACGGCACCGTCCACGGCGTCAGCCTGACCTGCACCCACCTCGGCTGCACGGTGCGCTGGAACGCCGCCGAGACGAGCTGGGACTGTCCTTGCCATGGCTCCCGCTTCGGTCACGACGGCAGCGTGCTACAGGGTCCGGCGACCAAGGACCTTCGCCGCATCGACCCCTGATCTCCCCCGCTCAACTCGCCGGGATCGGCACCAGCTCCCGCCGGGCGGCCGATTCGACCTCGATCCGGTGACGCAGCACCACGGCGTTGGCGGCGCTGAAGGCAGCCGCCGTGCGCCACGCGCCGAACACCAGCGGGAGCGACGCGATCTCGGCGGCGACGGCGACGTAGTTCGGGTGATCGAGGTAGCGGTAGGGCCCGGTCGTCACCGGCGCCGCCGACGGGTCGACCAGCACGCGCGTCGTCCATTGCAGACCGAGGCTGCGGATGGCCGAGTAGCGCAACGCCTGGGCCGCCACGAGCACCACCAGCGGTGGCCACCGCAGTCGGGTGGCGCGCCGGCCCTCCAGCAACGTCGACGCCAGCCACGCGGTGTGCATCGCGACGATCACCGGGTAGTGGCGGGCGCCGGCCTCGACCGCTCCTCGCGCCCGCAGCGCCGCCTCGTTGCGCTTGGCGAGGCGCAGCTCCGCCAGCCGCTGCGTCGCCATCACCGCCACCCCGATCGCGGCGCGGCTCAACACCTCAGCAGGACGTGCTCGGCCGAGAAGCCGGG
>JBPCJL010000075.1:0-3277 GCA_051005355.1 Ilumatobacteraceae bacterium | reverse complement strand
GTGTACGGCCCCCACAGCTGCGGCTCCCGATCGGTGTGCTCGGCGCCGAGCACGTGGTCGTAGGCGACCAACTGGGTGCAGCCGAGCTCCTCGGCGCCCTGGGCGAAGTCACGGATCGCCACTGGATCACTGCCGATGTCGCACGTCGGGAACACCACGCCGAGCCTCATTGGCGCACCGTCGAGTCTCGCGTCGAGCTCAATCCGTCCGACTTCACAAGGCGCCAATGAGCACGTCGCCGCAACGCCGGCGACGAAGAAGGCGCCGTCATGATGATTCGCTCGCTTCGCTCGCTCATGTAGGTACCTCAGGGTGATCGATGACGCCGAGCCGGAGCACAGCAGCTGCTCGGCCATGAGCGAAAAGACCGTGCTGATGATTCGCTCGCTCGAAGACTCGCTCGCTCATTGGACCGCGCCTCCAACCACGCCGTCGATATTGTTCGCTGCGTGAGCCGGGAGGCCGATCGGACGGATATCACCGAGGCCATGTTCCGCTACGCCCGGGCCACCGACTGGAACCAGCCGCAGCAGCACCGGACGGTCTTCGCCGACGACTGCGTCTTCGCCTCCCCGCACAGCGATGACCTGCACGGTGTCGATGCCGTCGTCGAGTGGATGGAGGCAGTCCTGCCGAGATTCGACGCCACGCAGCACCTGATCGGCAACATCTCCATCGACTTCACGGGCCCGGACGACGCGACGGCGGTCAGCTACGTGCGGGCATGGCACCGCTACACGACCGATCGGCCCGACCTCGTGCTGTGGGGCGAGTACCACGACCGATGGGTGCGGGCCGCTGACGGCTGGCGCATCGTCGAACGCCGAGTGCTGACGGCCGGCATCGACGGCACGCCCGATCCGGGGCGGCGCAACCCCCGTCGCCGACCGCACGCCGACGAATCGTTGGCTCGTTGAGCACCGACAGACCGGCCGTCTGGACGCACTGGGGCCGGATCCGCCGGAGCTCAGCGCGCCCAGTGACGGCGTGAGGGACCTTCAGTCGCCGGTGCCGCAGGACTCGCTGCCGGCGACCGCCTTGTCGTAGGCGGTGAAGCCCGGTTGACCCGGCGTCGGGCTGGGCGGCCGCCGGGCGATGGTCACGAGGTCGATGTCGAACTCGCTGGTCAGCTCGATGGCCTCGGAATCATGGGGTCCGAGGTAGAACTCGTAGTCACCCTGCGGAGTACCGAGCCGCCAATCGCTGTCTCGATCGTAGGCCACGTAGAAGCGGCCGGTACCGGTCAAGTTCTCGACCGTGAAGACGGTCACCCCGTCGTCGTAGACGCACGAGAACTCGAGGTCGAGGATCGCCGGCGGCGGCTCGCACGACGGCAACGCCGCCGAACCGAGGAACGCAACGGGGGCGGCGGCAAGCGCCATGAGTCGGAGTTTCATCAGAACTCTCCTGCTGTTCGGTGGTGCTTCATGGATCCAGCTGTCGCCACGGTGATACGCCTGCTGCCGACCGGGTCCGCGGTTCCGCGCCGCCGCTTGACGGGTATGGCGCGCACCGACCCTGTCCTGTCTGCGAAAGGAGCACGTGATGGCCGACCTGCCGGCGAAGAAGAGAGAGCAGCTTCCAGCGAAGGAGTTCGGACTGCCAGAGAAGGCCAGGACGAAGGCCGCCAAGAAGGAGTCCGGCAACTACCCGATGCCGGACAAGCCTCACGCCCGCAGCGCCAAGTCGCGCGCCGCGCAGGCCCAGAAGGCTGGCAACCTCACCAAGCAGGAACGCGAGCGGATCGACCACAAGGCGGACAAGGTCCTCGACGACTGAGCGGCGCTTCGCCGACTGGTGGGGCCGAGTTCCCGGGTGCAAGAGTTTCGCCATCGACCGTCCCACCAGTGGCACCCACGTGATCGACGCCGACAGCTGCGACTGGGCCGCGACGGACGCGCCCGGCTTCTGGATCAAGCCACTGCTGGAGGACGGGTCACGCGGGAGCACGGCGCTGATGCGCATCGATGCAGGGGCGTCCGCCGACTTCCACCAACATGACCAGCTCGAGGAGATCCTCGTGCTCGACGGATCGTTCTCCGATCAGGACCGCAGCTACGGCCCCGGCCAGTACTGCATCCGTGCCCCGGGAACGAGCCACACCACGATGTCGGCGACGGGCGCCACGGTGCTGCTCGTCTATCGGTCCTGACGTCGCCGGGTGCGGTTCGTCGTGCTCGGAGCGGGGGCGGTAGGCGGCACGCTCGCCGTTCGCCTGGCTGCGTCCGACCATGACGTTGCGGTCGTGGCCCGTGGAGCACACCTCGCCGCCATCCAGACCGCAGGGCTCGAGCTGCGCGATCCCGGTGGAGCGAGCTTGGTCCACGTCGACGCGGTCGCGGAGCCGGCGCACGTCGACTGGCGCGAGGACGATGTCGTGGTGCTGGTCGTCAAGAGCCACGACACCATCGACGTCCTGCGCCAGCTCGCCGACGTGGCACCGGCGACGTTGCCGGTGGTCTGCGTCCAGAACGGCGTGACCAACGAGCCGGAGGTGTTGCGCCACTTCGCCCGCGCCTACGGCGTGGTCGTGATGTGTCCGACGGTGCACTTGCGACCTGGCGTCGTCGTCGCCCACTCGCACCCGGTACCGGGGATCCTCGACGTCGGTCGGTACCCCGGCGGAGTGGACGACCTCGCCGTCGCGGTGTCGGCGGCGTTCCGCTCCGCCGGGTTCGATTCGCACCCGATCACCGATCTGGCCCGCTGGAAGTGGGCCAAGCTGCTGACCAACCTCGGCAACGCCATCGAGGCCGTGCGCGGTCCCGCGGCTCGCGCCGGCGAACTCGGCGCGATGGCCGCGGCTGAGGGCGAGGCCGTGCTGGCGGCGGCGGGGATCGACTTCGCCTCCGCCGACGAAGACCGCAGACGACGTGGCGACACGCTGTCCCTCCACCCCGTCGACGGAGAGGGCCGTCCCGGCGGTTCGACTTGGCAGAGCCTGCAGCGCGGCACGGCGACCGAGACCGACCTGCTGAACGGCGAGATCGTGCGCCTGGCTCGGCTGCACGGCGTGCCGGCACCGGTCAACGAGGTCTTGCAGCGCCTCGTCCGGCGCTTGACGGCGACGCGATCGCCACCCGGCGCCATGACCGAGGATCAAGTGCTCGTACACGTTTCTCGATCTTCTCCTTGACATCTCGCATATACGTTCGATATAGTGATCATATGTTTGCAAGGCTGGTTGTCGGGGACGTGCAGCACCTCGTCAGCCACGACCCAGCCACCGCTGACGCCACCGCACTGGCGGCACTGGTCACGGTGTCGCAACGGGTGC
>JBPCJL010000074.1:0-5594 GCA_051005355.1 Ilumatobacteraceae bacterium | reverse complement strand
GGCGCTGTTCCGGCGCGACGCCCTCGGCCAGCTGCGCGGCGACGTCCTGGCCGCACTGACGTACGTCACGAACTGGTTCCAGATCTGGGTCGGCCAGGGGTACACGGCGTCGGGCGATTTCGCCCCGTTGCGGCACCTGTGGAGCCTCGCCGTCGAAGAGCAGCTCTACCTGCTCTGGCCACTGCTGATGGTCGGGCTGCTGCGCCTCGGCCGCCAGCGCCTGCCCGACGTCAGCCGCTACCTCGTGCTCGCCGCCATCGGCGTCACGGTGCTGATGGCGGTCTTCTACTACCCGGGCCGCCTCGGGATCTGCGAGGTCACGCCGGACGCCTACTGGCAGCTCGGTGAGCGGTGCATCTCGAAGACCGACACCCTGTACCTGGGCACGATCACCCGGGCCGGCGGGTTGCTGCTCGGCGGCGCCTTCGCCATGGTCTGGCGGCCCGTCGCCATCATGCGTGGGCCGATGCAGCACAAGGCTCGCCTGCTCGACGGGCTGGCGTTGCTCGGCCTGGTCGGCCTCGGTGCGATGTGCTGGTTCCTCTACCTGGTCGATGCCCGGGGCGCCGACCCGTGGCTGTTCCGCGGCGGGTTCCTCGTCTGCGGCCTGGCCACGCTGCTGATGATCGCCGCCGTGACGCACCAGCGGGCATGGGCCGGGCCGGTGCTCGGCAATGTGGTGCTGTTGTGGATCGGCACCCGCTCGTACGGGCTGTACCTCTACCACTGGCCGATCTACCAGGGCATCCGGCGCGCCGCCGGCAACCCGCTCAGCGTCCCGCAGTTCGTCGTCGCCATCGCCGCCGCCTGTGTGGTCACCGAGCTGTCGTACCGGTACGTCGAGACGCCGATCCGCAAGGGTGCCCTCGGCCGGCTGTGGAAGCAGGTGCGCGAGTCGCCCGACCAGATGCGCCGGCGGGTGATCGCCACCGGGACCGCCGGCGTGCTGGCCGTCTCGGCCGTCGCCGGCGTCAGCCTGGCCACCGCCGAGCTGCGCCAGAACGACATCGCCCAGGCCATCGAGGAGGGTGAGGCGGCGACCGTCGACTTCGCCTCCCAGCTGCCGAGCTCGACGACGCGGGCCGCGGTTCCGGCGACGACGGCCGCAGCATCGACGACGGACGCGGCAACGACGACGGACGCGGCCACGACGACGGACGTGGCGACCACCGAGCCGACGACGACCGCCTCGACGTCGGTCGCCGAGACGACGGCACCGACGACGGTGGCCGAGACCACGACCCTGCCGCCGGGGACCACCGTGCTGCCGGAGACGACGCTGGCGCCGGAGACGACGCCGCCGCCCCCGCCGCCCCCGCCCCCGCCCCCACCGGCACCGGCGACCGGACCGCTGATCGCCATCGGTGACTCGGTGATGCTCGGTGCGGCAGCGAACCTCCAAGCCCGCGGCTTCCTGGTCGACGCTGCGCAGGACCGCCAAGTGGTCGACAGCATCGAGCTGATGGAGGGGCTGGCGTCGAGCGGGCAGATCGGCTCGAGCATCGTCATTCACCTCGGCACCAACGGCCCGCCGAGCGACGAGACGCTCGACGAGTTCTTCGCGCCGTTGGCCGGCGTGCCCAAGGTGCTCGTGCTCACGGCGTACGCCGACCGCAACTGGGTGGCGGAGACGAACACCAACCTGTTCGAAGCCGCCGGCCGCTTCCCGAACATCCAGATCCTCGACTGGAACGCCCTCGCCAGCGCCTGCCCGGGGGAGTGCTTCGCCAACGACGGCATCCACATCAACCCCGACGGCCGCGCCTACTACACCCAGCTCATCACCCAGGCCCTCGGCATCTGAGTTTGATGGCCTCGCTCGCTCCGAAGACTCCGCTCCTCGGCCTGGGCCGGGCAAGGCCGGCCTGGGCTGTCATGCTCACTGCGGCACGAACACTCGGGGACTCGTTCTGATCTGACGAGGTTCGGGTGGCGTGTCGTTTTCGACACCGATCGCGCCACGGAACGCAGCGTGCGTACGCTCGGCGCCATGACGACGTCCTCCCCCGTGCGCGTGGCCGTGACCGGTGCGGCCGGGCAGATCGGCTACAGCTTGCTGTTCCGCATCGCCTCTGGTTCGATGCTCGGCCCCGACACGCCCGTCGCACTGCAGCTGCTCGAGATCACGCCGGCGCTCGGTGCGCTGGAGGGCGTGCGGATGGAGCTCGACGACTGCGCCTTCCCGCTGCTGACCGAGGTGGTCGGCACCGACGACGCCGACGTGGCCTTCGCCGACGCCGATGTCGCACTGCTCGTCGGCGCCATGCCGCGCAAGGCGGGCATGGAGCGCGCCGACCTCCTGTCGGCCAACGGCGGCATCTTCAAGCCGCAGGGGGAAGCGCTGTCGCGAGCGGCCAAGCGCGACGTCAAGGTGCTCGTCGTCGGCAACCCGGCCAACACCAACGCCCTCATCGCTCAGGCCAACGCCAAGGACCTCGATCCGCGCTGCTTCACGGCCATGACCCGTCTCGACCACCACCGGGCGCTGAGCCAGCTCAGCCAGCGCCTCGGCGTGGCGACGACCGAGATCAAGAAGCTGGCCATCTGGGGCAACCACTCGACGACCCAGTACCCCAACGTGTTCCACGCCGAGGTCGGCGGTCGCAGCGCGGCCGAGGCGATCGGCGAGCAGGAGTGGGTGGAGGAGACGTTCATCCCCGCCGTGGCCAAACGCGGCGCGGCGATCATCGAGGCCCGTGGCGCGTCGTCCGCCGCCTCCGCCGCCCACGCCGCCGTCGAGCACATCCGCACCTGGGTCCAGGGCACGCCGGAGGGCGACTGGACGTCGATGGGCGTCACCAGCGACGGCAGCTACGACGTGCCCGAGGGCCTGATCTTCAGCTTCCCCGTGACCTGCACCGGCGGCGACTACTCGATCGTCCAGGGCCTCGAGATCGACGAGTTCAGCCGCCAACGCATCGACGCCACCGCCGCCGAGCTGATCGACGAGCGCGACGCGGTCAAGGAGCTCGGGCTGGTGTGACGTCCTTCGGCAGGCGCCACGACAGCGCTGCTCCGATGGCGGCGAACGTGGCGCTCAGCAGGAACACCGGTGTGAAGGAACCGGCGACGTCGGCGACCAGACCACCGACCTGCGGGGCGCTCACCTGGGCCAGGCCGAAGGCCAGCGTCGCCGCGCTGTAGGCCGGCGCGAACGTCACCGCGTCCGTTGCATCCACGACGTAGGCGGCGATGGCGGTCGGCAACCCCGAGAACATGAGGCCGACGCCGATCGACCCGAGCAGCACCCACGGCTGCCGCCCCACCAGGATGGCCAGCGTCGACCCGCCGAAGCCGATGAACGCGCCGATGAGCGTCGTCCTTCGTCCGATGCGGTCCGACAACGGGCCGAGCAGGATTCCACCGCAGATCGCCGCGACACCGACGGAGGCGAACATCGTCGACGCCTCGGCGGGCCGGAACCCGGCATCGTCTTCGAGACGGGCGACGAGGAAGGCGATGACGAGCAGGTACATGAACCCGAAGGCGGCATAGGCGCCGGTGAGGGCGGCCCAGCCGCGGATCCGGCGCAGCGCGCCGAACCCGGCGAGGCCGTTGGCGCGGTCGTCTGGTTGGTCTGCCGGCGGCGCGGGTGCATCCTCCGCCCGGGCGACGGCGCGACGCAGGAACACGAACGTCGCTACCAACACGCCGACGGCGATCACCGCTTCGACGCGGTACAGCCGGCGCCACCAGCCCTCGTCGGCGCCGCGCCGCAACCCGTCGGCGAGACGGCCGGCGAAGACGATCCCCGAGCCGATGCCGACCCCGATGAAGCCGGTCGCCAGACCCCTCCGGCTCGGCGGCAGCACGCCGCTCGCCACCCGAGGTGTCGGGATCCAGATCGCTGCGCCACCCAGCCCCATCATCACGAGGGCGATGGTCAGCTCGGCGGCGTTGCCAGCCCATGAGGCGAGCAGGAGTCCACCGGTCGAGAGGACCAGGCCGGTACACATCAGCCCGATCAGCGAGGTCCGCGACGATCGTCCGGCCACGAGGACCGTGCCCAGGAGGTAGGCGCCGACGTTGGCCGTGCCGAGCAGTCCGGCGGCGACGTTCGATCCCAGCAGGTCGTCGCGCACTGCCGGCAGCACGACGCCGTAGCTGAACCGGCCGAACGCCTGAGCCACGCAAGCGGCGAGGCCGACGAGCAGCAGCACCAGCACGGCCGTCCGCCTCGGTGTAGGCGTCGTGGTGGGGAGCAAGCGCCAGAGACTGGCACCGGCCCACTGTCGGCCGCCAGACGTGAGCGCCTAGGGTCATCGGTGCGCCCGTGCCGCGCTGGGAGGAAGGAAACGATGCCACTCGCCGAAGCACTGACCGTCGACGACATCCAGCTGGGCTCGCTCGACTTCTGGGCTCAGCCGCTGGACGAGCGCGACGCCGCCTTCGCCGCGTTGCGGGCCAAGTGCCCGGTCGCGTTCCACCCCGAGCTGACCGTCCTGGAGGGGCGCCCCGAAGGTCCCGGCTTCTGGTCCGTGACGCGCTACGAGGACGTCCGCGCGGTGAGCCGTCAGCCGCACCTGTTCAGCTCCTCGCAGGGGATCACGACGGCAGACGAGGCCCCGGAGGCCCGTGACTTCTTCGGCTCGATGATCGTGCTGGACGACCCGCGCCACTCTCGGCTACGCCTCCTCGTCCAGAAGGGCTTCACCCCCAAGACGGTCGCCGCCATCGACGAGGCCGTGCGCGTGCGCGCCCGCAAGCTCGTCGCCGCCGCGGCCGAGCGGGGCGAGTGCGATTTCGTGGAGGCGTTCGCCGCTCCGCTGCCGTTGCAGATCATCTGCGACATGCTCGGTGTGCCGCCCGCCGACGAGCAGGACGTGTTCGACTGGACCAACGTCATCCTCGGCGCCGGCGATCCCGAGTTCGGCGGTTCGTTCGACGTGCTGTTCGCGGCGGCGATGGCGATGTTCAACTACGCCCAGGCGCTCGGGCAGGACCGCCTCGACCACCCCGGCGACGACCTCGTGTCGACGCTGATGCACGCCGAGGTCGATGGCGAACGATTGTCCCCGGCCGAGTTCGGGTCGTTCTTCATCCTCCTCGCCGTGGCCGGCAACGAGACCACTCGCAACGCCATTAGCTGGGGCATGAAGCTCCTGACGGATCACCCCGACCAACGCCGCGCCTGGCAGGACGACGTTGCCGGTGTTACGCCGGCGGCGATCGAGGAGATCGTGCGCTGGGCCAGCCCGGTCATCCACATGCGGCGCGTGGCGATGGAGGACACCCGCGTCGGCGACCAGGAGATCGCCGCCGGCGACAAGGTCGTGATGTGGTACTGGTCGGCGGATCGGGACGAGACGGTGTTCCCCGCCGGCCATGCCTTCGACCTGGCCCGCCCCAACGCCAAAGCGCAGCTCGGCTACGGCGCCGGCGGCCCGCACTTCTGCCTCGGCGCCAACCTCGCCCGCCGGGAGATCACGATGATGTTCCACGAGATCTTTCGCTGGCTTCCCGACCTTCAGATCACGACCGAGCCGGACCGCCTGCTGTCACCGTTCATCAACGGCATCAAGCGCATGCGCTGTCAGTTCACGCCGACAACGGTGTCCGTTGACGATTGTTCGCTCGCCTAGCTCTGCCGTTAG
>JBPCJL010000073.1:0-4118 GCA_051005355.1 Ilumatobacteraceae bacterium | reverse complement strand
TGACCCGTTACCGTTCGGCAGTGTTCGAAGGGCATCGGTGCTGACGAATTCGTGCACAATTCGTGCACAGGACTCGCCAGTACGGGGCGGTATTAGAACGAACTGTGTGGACTGTCTGGACCGAAAGTCCAGCTCAGAGGGCACATCCTGGACAAATAGATACGCTCTGGACCATCCCTTCACGACTTAAACCCCCCTGGAGGAGACTCCGTGTGGGTTCGAACCCCACCCCGGGCACGCGCTCTAGCTGGAACCTGGTCCGTGTGATTTTCGACGACTTGAAGTCGACGCCGCGATCCGTGCACAGATCCTGCACAGAGGTTGGATCGTGCCGTGGCAAGGTGGTCGGTGTGCCGCAAGGACCTGGTGCGCCGCAAGGACAACGCGTGGTCGTACCGCGTCAACCTCGGTCCTGACCCCGCCGCGAGCAGGCGCCGCCAGCTCGTCAAGCAAGGTGTCCGGACGCGCAAGGAGGCCGACGCGGCGCTCGGCGCGCTGCTCAACTCGATCTCGCGTGGCTCTGTCGTCGACCCGTCGACGACGACCACCGAGGAGTTCCTACCGCGCCTCCGCCTGAGAGGTCGTCCGCGACGGCGTGAATGCCGTTGCGGCATCGGCTACTGCCATCGTCCGTCCTGCGCCGCCTTTGACAGCAGGACTCCTCCACCTGTTCCGCACTCGGTCACCGAGTCTCGCTTACTGATGGTAAATTCTGAGTGCGAAGCGGGTCGGATCCGCCGACACGTTCCGGCACACGGCGCTTCAGGACCATGCTGCAACCTGCTGATCAACGTGCTGGCGCGCCGCTGGCGGACGGAGGAAACGCAACGTGTTGACGATGAACGCGAGGGGCGACTCGCCTCCCGTGGAACGGCGGTCGTTGCTCGAGCGAATCGCCGGGCTCGCCGACGTGATCCGGACGGGCGGGGACGAAGCACAGCAGCTGCGCCGCTGTCCGACCTCCGTCATCGAGGCGCTGATCGACGAGGGCTTGTTCCGGTTCACGATCCCGTGCGAGCTCGGCGGTGAGGACGCGTCGATCGCAGAGACCATCGAGGTCATCGAAGCCATCTCCGCCATCGACGGCTCCGTCGGCTGGAACGTGATGCTCGGCTCGGAGATCAATGCGATGGCCGCCGGCGGGATGCCTCGCGAGCTTGCCGAGGAGGTCTACGTCGACGATCCCCGAGTGGTGATGTGCGGCGGAGGCGGCCCCGGCACGCGGCCGTCGAAGGCCGTCGAGCAGCGCGACGGCAGCTCTCGCGTGTGGGCTCACGCCACGTTCATCAGCGGCTGCCACAACGCGACGTGGTGCTTCATGATCGCCCCGATCGTCGAGGACGATGCGGTGAAGGTCGTCGACGGGGCGCCGGTCGTCAAGCTGTGGATGCTCCACCGGAACGAGTGGGAGATCCTCGACATGTGGGATGTCGCCGGCCTGCGCGGCTCGGGGAGCCATGACGTGGTCACCGAAGGTGGCCTTGTGCCCGCCCGTTTCGCCGCCGTCGACCTCGTCACGCTGCCACCGTTGTACGACAACCCGGTGTTCCGAGTTCCGATCCCGTTGCGGTTGGCCTACAACAAGGCCGCCGTCGCGATCGGGGTTGCCCGTGGGGCGCTGGATGCGTTCGTCGAGCTGGCCAACACGAAGACCCCGATGCTGTCGAGCACGCTGCTGCGGGATCGACCGGTCGCTCAACTTCGGATGGGCGAGGGCGAGGCCAGCCTGCGCGCCGCCCGGGCGTTCCTGTTCGAGGCGATGGGTCAGGTTGATGACGAGCTGTCGGCCGGGCGGGACGCTCCGTCGGCTGTCGCCACCCAGGTGGCTCGCTTGGCGTGCACCCACGCCGTAAACGCATCGATGCACGTGGTCGACGGGGTGCACAACGCAGCGGGCACCACCGCCATGCGCATGGACAGCCCACTAGAGCGAAAGCTGCGCGACGCCCACGGCTGTGCGACGCACCGCTGGGTGGCCCAGCCGCTCTACGCCGAGCTGGGTCGGATCTTTCTCGGCCATGACGCGCCGCCCGAGTTCTCGGGGACGGGCGGCCCCGCACCCACGGCCGGCAACTAGGGCTGCTCGCAGTGAGCGCTCGTCGTGGTCGAGGCCGTCCCGCCGGCGGGCAGCGCGTCGTCGACCGGGAGCCGATGCTCGATGCCGCTGAGCGCGTGATCGCCCGTGACGGGAACGGCGCGTCGCTTGACGCGATCGCCACCGAGGCCGGTGTCACCAAGCCCATCGTCTACGCCCGTGTGGGCAGCCGTGCCGAGCTCTCGAACGCGCTCGCAGCGCGACTCGCCGATCGGCTGATCGCCGCGGCCCGAGCCGAGGTGAGTAGCAGCAAGCTGGATCGCGCCACGCTGTCGGCGTTCGTTCGCGCCACGCTCGAGACGATCGCCGCTCACCGGGAGCTGTTCCTGTTCGTCACGCGTGGCTCGGCCGGCGACACCTCGGAGCGGGAGTTGTACCTGGCCGGGAAGTCGGCGCAACCGCTCGCCGAGCTGCTGGCGCGGTGGCGCCAGCGCCAGGGTCACGACCCGTCGGTGGCGGTGCCGTGGGCGTTCGCGATCATCGGCATGTTGAACCTGGTGTCGCGGTGGTGGATCGAGGAAGGCGACCGGGCCGTTGGCGAGCTGGCCGACCAGCTCGCCGAGCTGATGTGGTCAGGAATGGGGAACGATGGATGACGACGCCACGCCGGTGATGTCCGAGGAGTCGCTCGCGGCACTTGTCGGTCATCGATTCCCAGGCGGCAACTATCGGGTGGCGCACTGGGAGAACTGGCTGTTGTCCGACTGCACCGGCCGCGCCCCGATGCCCGACGACCTCGTGCATCCGATCGTGCTGTTCCACGCTCCGATCCTGGGAGCCGGGACGTCGATCACCGAGCTGTTCCGACTCGGTGGCGCCAGCGGCGCCAGTGGCTCGGTCGGCCTGATCGGCTACGACTGGGAGTACTTCCACGCGATCCGCGAAGAGGTCGACCACCGTGTGGACGGGGGCATCGCCAGCACGCGGCGCCGCACGACGTCGTCGGGTGCGGTCGACGATCACGTCGCGTTCCGCATCGAGCTGTCCAACGACGGCGAGCCCGTGGCCCGGGTCACCAATCGGTGGCGGTTCCGACGCAGCACGGTCGCGCCGGCTTCCGGCGTGCCGTCACCGACGGTGCAGGCCGGTGCGACGGGCGGCGCAAAGATCCTGCCCTGGCCGATGCCATCGGTCGACCCGGCGCGGATGAAGACGATGGCGGCGATCCTCCGCGACCCGTATCCCGTCCATTGGGATCGGGAGGCGAACGAGCGACTGGGGCTCGGTGGTCGGGTCGTCAATCAGGGTCCGCTCAACTTGGGCTACGTCGCCAACATGCTGATGGCGTGGGCCGGGCCGGCGTCGATCCGCCGGCTCACCGTGTCGTTCGGGCGTCCGGTCCTCGACGGCGACCACGTCGTGGCCCACGGACGCGTGCGCGACGTCGTCGACGGCACCGCCCACTGCGACGTGTGGCTGGCGCGCGGCGACGAGCGCGTCGTGACGGGCACGGCCGAGGTCGTCGCCCCAACCTGAACCTCAGCTCGCTCAAATTACTCCGGGTAGATTGTTGCTCGCCGAACTGGTACCGTTCGGCCATGTCGCAGGCGGAGCACGACGACTCGTACGAGGACCTCACCGAATGCGGGTTGTCACCGGAGCTCGAGGATCAACTCGTCGACACCCAGCGCGAGTGCGTCTTCATGTGGACCAACAAGGCCGGTGAGGCGTTCGGCGTCGTGATGTCGTACCTCCCCAAGGGCGGCAAGCTCTGGCTGACGGCGGCGGAACGCCGCAAGCGGATCGCCGCGCTCCGACGCTTCCCGCGAGCGTCGGTGTGCATCAACAGCACCGGCACGCCGACGGGCCCTGGCAGGACGGTTACCTACAAGGGCGCGTGCGTTGTGCACGACGACCGGGAGACCAAGGACTGGTTCTACCCGGAGTTCGCCCGACGCCTGCGTCCCGATGACGAGCTCGCGGCGTCGACGTTCCAGCGGTTCCTCGACTCCCCGCACCGGGTGATCATCGAGTTCACGCCGGACGACAAGCTCAGTTTCGACGCCGCACTCATGTGGGCGCG
>JBPCJL010000072.1:0-12496 GCA_051005355.1 Ilumatobacteraceae bacterium | reverse complement strand
GGACGGCGCCGTCCCACCACGACGTCGCGCCCTGGCGGCGGTAGCGGGCTGCGACTTGGTGGGGGTTCTCGCCGTAGCGCAGGTCCTGGGCCCGGTCGAGCCGCAGGTGCAGCCACTCGGGCAGTGCCGCCTCGCCGGGCGCATCGCCGTCGAGCCAGTCGACGATCGATGCGTCGTAGGCGGCGGTCGTGGCGAAGGCCGTGCGGGCCAGGCGACGTCGGGTCGCATCAGACAGCCGGCCGTGCGCTCGCAGTTCGTCCAGCACCGTGATGTGATCGGCGGCATCGATGACGACACCGACCCGGGCGTGGTTCTTCGCTGCGGCGCGGATCATCGCCGGACCGCCGATGTCGATCAGTTCGACGCCGGGCGCGGCGGCGAACGGGTAGAGGCCGGCGACGAGGAGGTCGATCGGCTCGATGCCGTGGTCGTCGAGGTCGCGGCGGTGCTCGGGGTCGTCGGGATCGGCCAGCAGGCCGCCGTGCACCGCCGGGTGCAGCGTGACGACCCGGTGGCCGAGGATGGCCGGGTAGCCCGTCAGCTCGGCGACGTCGGTGACCGGCAGCCCAGCGGCGACGATCGCCTGCGCCGTGCCGCCACTCGAGAGCAGCCGCCAGCCCAGGTCGTGGAGGCCACCGGCCAGCTCGGCGATCGCCGACTTGTCGTAGACGGACAGCAGCGCGGTCGGCACGGCGCGGAGGGTACCGAGGGTGGCCTGGCCCGCTGGACGATCGATGGTGCTCGAAGCCGGCGTGTGCGTCGGGTACCTTGCGCCGAGCCGCGAACCGGCTGCGGCACGGGCGACCTTGGAGGGTGGGGCATGGACATCAAGCGGTTCACGACGTCGGACTGGCTGATCATCGGCGGCGGCGCCGTCATGCTGGTCTTCGGTCTGGCCCTGAAGTGGGTCACGGTCCCCGGGTTCGGCAGCGTGGGCAACCCGTTCGACTACTTCTTCACGGGCGGCCTGGCCTGGCTGCTGACCGTGGCCGCCGGCGTGATCGCCTTCCTCCTTGCGTCGAACACGATGCGGGCCGGGACCACGCCGTGGCCGCTCGTCCTTGTCGGCATGACCGGTCTGGCCACGCTGCTGATGCTGATCCGGCTGCTCCTCGGCCCCGGCGCCGACTTCGCCGGTCGAGGCGCCGGGATGTGGGTCTCGTTCATCGCCGCCGCCGTCGCGCTGGCTGGATCCGTGATGAGGTTCACGGAATCGGGCGGCAACCTCGGCGACCTGACCGACGTCGACAAGCTGCGCGGCGCCTTCGATCGACCCGACGGCCCGTCCTCCGCACCGCCCCCGCCACCGCCAGCTGCAAACGGTTCGTCGACCCCGCCACCCCCTCCCCCAGCCGCCGGCCCAACCCCTCCACCCCCACCCCCCGCCTGATCGCGTTCTGACGAAGATTCGGGGTGGTTTTCCACCCTGATCGCGCCACGGAACGTGGTCACGAGCCAGAACCGTTAGGGGCGGACCTGGGCCGCCATCAGCTCGCCGGCCTCGGTGGGGTTCCGACCGACCTGGACGCCGACGGCGCCGAGGGCGTCGATCTTGCCCTGGGCGGTGCCCTTGCCGCCTGACACGATCGCTCCGGCATGGCCCATCTTCCGGCCCGCCGGCGCGGTGACGCCGGCGATGTAGGCGGCCATCGGCTTGGTGACGTTGGCGCCGATGAACTCGGCCGCTTCCTCTTCCGCCGAGCCGCCGATCTCGCCGAACATGATGATGGCGTCGGTCTCCGGGTCGGCCGCGAACTCGGCCAGGCAGTCGACGAAGCTCGTGCCGGGCACCGGGTCACCGCCGATGCCGACGCACGTCGACACGCCGATGCCGTTCTGCTTGAGCTCGTAGAGCGCCTGGTACGTCAACGTGCCGGACCGGCTGACGATCCCCACGTTCGGGCCGTCGGGCGTCGGCAGCTCGGCGATCTGGGTCGGCGTGATGCCGATGTTGCACTTGCCGGGGCTGATGATGCCCGGGCAGTTCGGACCCAGCAGGCGCGTGCCGGGGAACTGGCCGACGAGCGTGTTGTAGACCCGCGCCTCGTCCTGGGCCGGGATGCCCTCGGTGATGCACACCACGAAGGCGATGCCCGCCACCGCCGCCTCGAGGATGGCTGCCGGCGCCGCCTTCGGCGGAACGGCGACGAACGACGCCGTGGCTCCGGTGGCCTCGACGGCCTCGGCCACCGCGTCGAACACCAGGATGCCGTCCACGTCCTGGCCGCCCTTGCCCGGCGTGACGCCGGCGACGACCTTGGTCCCGTAGTCGCGGTTGCGCAGCCCGTGGAACTTGCCCTGACCGCCGGTCAGCCCTTGGACGAGGACCTTGGTGTCGGCATCGACGAAGATCGCCATCAGCCCCCACCTGCATCGATTGGGTCGGCGGCCTGACACCACCGTTGCCGCCGGGTTCGGTCCATCAGCCGCCTCCCTCTGAGCCGTTGGCGATCCTGACGGCCTCACGCGCCGCCTCGAGCATCGTCGGCTTGCTGATCAGTTGAGACGCCGGGATGCCGGCGTCGAGGATGATCTGGCGGCCCTCCTCGGCGTTCGTGCCGTCGAGGCGGATGATGATCGGGGCGCGCAGCTCGACGCGACCGAGGCCCTCGACGATGCCCTTGGCCACCTCTTCACCGCGGGTGATCCCGCCGAAGATGTTGACGAAGATCGACCGCACGTTCTCGTCGTGGTTGATGACGTCGAGGGCGGACGCCATGACGTCGGCGTTGGCGCCGCCGCCGATGTCGAGGAAGTTGGCCGCCTGCCCACCGACCTGGTTGACGACGTCGAGGGTGCTCATCGCCAGCCCGGCACCGTTGGCGATGATGCCGACCGAACCGTCGAGCCCGATGTACTGCAGGCCCTTCTCCTTGGCCAGTCGCTCGCGGTCGTCGAGCTCCTCCGTCTTGTCGTACTCCTCCCACTCGGGGTGGCGGAAGGCGGCGTTGCCGTCGAGGCTGACCTTGGCGTCGAGGGCATGCACCTCACCATCGGGCTTGAGGATCAGCGGGTTGATCTCGGCCAGGTCGCAGTCGCCCTCGGTGAAGCAGCGGTACAGCTTGACCAGGATGGCGGCGACGCCGTCGACGGCCCGCTCGGGAAGCCGGGCGTCGACAGCGGCCTGGCGGGCGGCGTCCAACGACAGCCCGTCGACCGGGTCGATGTGCAGCCGGACGATCGCCTCGGGATCCTTGGCGGCGACGTCCTCGATGTCGACCCCGCCCTGCGCCGACAGCATCAACAGGTGCTGCTTGGCCGCCCGATCGAGCGTGAAGCTGGCGTAGTACTCCTCGGCGATGTCGGAGGCGTGCTCGACCCACACCCGCTCGACGGTGTGGCCCTTGATGTCCATGCCGAGGATGTCCTCGGCGTGGAGGCGGACTTCGGCGGCGTCGTTGGCCAGCTTGATGCCGCCGGCCTTGCCCCGTCCGCCCACTTGCACCTGGGCCTTGACGACCACCGGATAGCCGGCCGCCTCGGCCTGCTCGACCGCCTCGTCGACGGTGGTGGCGACGCCGCCGGCGCTGACCGGGATGTCGAAGCGGGCGAAGTACTGCTTGCCCTGGTACTCGAACAGGTCCACTGGTCTCCTCGCGGGGATCGAGTCCGCGTCGGGCGTTCCACCGGCGGACCGGCGCACGCTAGGTCGCCGCCGTTGGAGCGCACCAACCCGCGGCCAGACTGAGCGGCGTGGACCAGCCGCTGCTCGCCCCTCGTCGGGAGCGGGCGACCGGCCGGCCGGCCCGGGCGCCGCGCCTGCGGACGCCGCTCGCCCGCGCCGTCGTTCCAGTGGTCGGCGGCATCGCCGTGCTCGGGCTGATCCTGCTGGCGACCTGGGGCATGGCCGTGCTCATCGCCGGCGGCGACGCCGGGTCCAGCGACCAGCTGGCGCCGACGGAGCTGCAGGTCGGCTCGGTCGAGCGTTGGTCGGAGGCGGTCGCCGAGACCGGCCCCCTCCTGTTCCCCGGTCTCGACACGCTGACCGGCGAGCGCTCGCTGGTGCTCGACCACACCGGCGACGACCCGACGCTCGGGTGGAAGCTCTACTGGGCCTACCCGAGGGATCGGGACGAGTCGTGCGGGGTGGAGCAGGTGCGGGGCACGCGAACCTACGTCGATTGCGACGGACGTGAGCTGGACGTGGCCGAGCTGGCGCCGGCGGCGGGCGTGCTACCGGTGGTCACGAACGGCGAGCAGCTGTCGATCAACCTTCGTGGGCCCGGTGCACCGACCACCACGACCAGCGGCTGACCCTCGGTCGTGGGACGGGCCGGTACGCCCGTGAGGACGCTCGATCTAACGTTCCCCCCATGTTGGGTCATGGCGGTAGATCTGGCTGGGCAGGCGGGTGGGGACGAGCAGGGCTCGGCGTGGCGCTCGCGGCCAGCGTGATCGTCCCGAGCGCGGCGGTGCACGCGCAGGAGGCGCCGCCGGACGACTCGACCACGACGACCGCCGTCGAGACGACGACCACGACGACGACGATGCGCGTCGCGCCGCCGACGTGCAGGATCTCGTCGCCGGTCGGGCTGGGAACGACTGGGCCCGAGGCCGCGTGCGTCGAGCAGGCACTGGTGGCGCTGGGCTACGAGCTGGCGGGGCCGGACGAGGAGTTCGACGCCGCCAGCGTCGAGGCGCTCGAAACGTTCCAGACCGTCAACGGCCTGCCGATCGACGGCATCGCCGGCCCGGCCACCGCAGCCCGGCTCGGTATCTGGGAGGAACCACCGACCACCATCGCGGCACCTACCACGACGGTGCCCGTGACGACCACGACCACCACGGCGCCGGTGACGACCACGACCACGACGACGACGACCACGCTGCCGCCGACCACCACCACGAAGCCGGCGCCGACGACCAAGGCGGCGGCACCGCCGACCAGTGCGGTCGCCGCCCCCGCCACGACCACATCGGCCACATCGACGGTCACCGCTGCGCCGGCGCGGACTGCGGCGGCGACCAGCGCCGCGCCGGCGGTGTCAGCGGAGCGGACGGTGGCCGCCACCGCCAGCAGCGGCGTCTCGTGCCGCATCTCAACCTCGGTGCGCCTGGGCACCAACGGCCCGTCCGCAGAGTGCGTCGACCGGGCGATGATCGCCATCGGCTACACGATGATGTCGCCCGTCGACGCGTACTTCGACGCCGACGATGTGAGCTACGTCAAGTGGTATCAGGGCGGCAACGGTCTGGTCGCCGACGGTGTCGTCGGACCGGTCACGGGTGGGCGCCTCGGGATCTGGGAGAACGGCTCGGCGTCGCCGCCCAGCCCGTCACCAGCACCTGGTGCGTCGAGCCTCCCGGCCAACTCCGGTAGTGGGCGGCGCGTCGTCTACTCCCGCTCGCAGCAGCGGGTGTGGGCGGTCGACTCCGGCGGCACCGTCGTCAAGACCCACCGCGTGTCGGGGCGCACCTACGAGCCGTACGCCGGCACCTACAGCGTGTACTCGCGGTCGATGTACTCGTACTCGTCCGCCAACCCGGACATCAAGTTCCGCTACATGGTCCGCTTCGCCTACGGCCCGAACGGCGGACGCATCGGCTTCCACGAGATCCCGACGAAGTTCGGCGTGCCGATCCAGTCGGAGAGCCAGCTCGGCCAGCCCCTCTCCGGCGGCTGCGTGCGCCAGTCGACCGCCGACGCCCAATGGATGTGGAACTGGGCCGCCAACGGCACCAAGGTCGTCGTGCTCTAACGCGTTCTGACGAAGATTCGGTGTCGTTTTCGACACTGATCGCGCCACGGAATCGGCTCAAGCGGTGGTCGTGGCGGCGACCAGGCGGGAGGCGAACTCCTCGCTGTGCGCCTCCAGCTTCGAGCGGCTGAGCGCCAACCCGCCGACGACGGAGGCGCCCGTGGCCTCGACGGCGCCCGTGAGCTTGTCGAGGCTCCGGCCGGGGTTCAGGGCGAACGTGCAGAACACCGCCGCCTGCTTGCCGCGCATGGCCGGGAGGTTGGAGATCGTGGCCAGCGCCCACGGTGTCTGACCGACGACGAACAGCCCGTGGACCCACGTGCCGATGAGCACGATGTCGGCGTCCTGGATGGCCGCGTAGTCCGGCTCACGCAGCTTGGTCAGGCCGGTGATCGACCAGCCCTCCTGAACCAGGTCGGCGGCGATGCGCTCGCCGGCCCGCCACGTGTTGCCGGTCAGGCTCTCGATCAGCAGCGCCGCTTTGGTCATGAGGGCGCGATTGAAGCACGCCCCGGCCGGGAGTCCGGACGGCGGATGCTCCGCCGACCCATCACCGTCTTTTGCGCAGCGGCGCCCAGGCCAGGGCCAGGTGCTTGCTGCCGACCCCCGGGAAGTTGACCGTCGCCTCCGCCGACTCGCCGTGGCCGCGCAGGTCGATGATCACGCCCTCGCCGAAAGCCGGGTGCTCGACGTCGTCGCCGATGGCCAGCCCCAGGTCGTGCGCGTCGGACGGGCGCGGTGCGTTGCGCCGGCCGGCGGCAAGGGCGGCGTCGACCACCCGCTCCCGATGGAGCTCGGAGCGGTCATCGTCGTCGATCGGATCTGCGATGTCGTCGGTGTCACCGCGTCGACGGCGGTACGGAGGCGGCGAGCCCCACCCGGCGCGCGGCCGGAGGCTCTGACGCCCGTAGCTCGATCGGCCGGAGATGTTGCCGCTTGACTCGATCAGCTCGCCCGGGATCTCGTCGATGAAGCGCGAGGGCGTGTTGTACTGCGTGGTGCCGAACAGGCTGCGGCTCCACGCATGGGTGACGAACAATCGGTCCCGGGCGCGGGTGATGCCGACGTAGGCGAGGCGCCGTTCCTCCTCCAGCTCATCGGGTTCGCTCAGCGCCCGGGTGTGGGGGAAGATGCCTTCCTCGGCGCCGGCCAGGAAGACGACCGGGAACTCGAGGCCCTTGGCCGAGTGCAGGGTCATCAGCACGACTTGGTCGTCGTCGCTGATGTCGTCGGTGTCGGCGACCAGCGAGACCTGCTCCAGGAACTCGTCGAGGCGGGTGAACTCCCGCGCCGAACCGACCAGCTCGCCCAGGTTCTCCAGCCGACCGGCCGACTCGACGGTGTCCTCGGCCTCCAGCTCGGCCAGGTAGCCCGAACCGTCGAGGGCGGCCTGCAAGAGGTCGCCCGGTCCGACCACGTCGTCGGGGTCGACGTCGTCGTCGTCGCCGGGTGCCGTCTCGGCGACCATGGCCCCGAGCTCGTCGAGCAGGGCGACGAACGAGGCGATGCCGCGCACCGCCGGTCCACTGACGCCGGCCTCGTCGGTCCGCCGCAGGGCGTCCACGAAACCGACGCCCTCGGCGGCGGCGAAGGCGTCGAGCTTGGTGATGCTGGCGTCGCCGACGCCGCGCTTGGGGATGTTCAGGACGCGCTTGACGCTGACCTCGTCGGCCGGATTGACGACCGCCCGCAGGTAGGCCATCGCGTCCTTGACCTCGCGGCGGTCGTAGAAGCGGGTGCCGCCAACCACCTTGTACGGGATGCCGAGGCGCATCATCGCCTCCTCGACGACCCGGCTCTGGGCGTTGGTGCGGTAGAGAACGGCGAGCTCGCGCCAGTTCATGGTGTCGTCGTCGTGGAGGTGGCGCGCTGTCGAGGCGATGAACGTGGCCTCGTCGCCCTCGTCCTCGGCGTGATAGCGGACGATGCGATCACCCCGCCCGGCGTCGGTCCACAGGTTCTTCGGCTTGCGGGCGGCGTTGTTGGAGATGACCGCGTTGGCTGCGTCCAGGATGGTCTGCGTGCTGCGGTAGTTCTGGTCGAGTACGACCGTGGTGACGTCCGGGAACGCCTCCTCGAACTGCAGGATGTTCCGGTAGTCCGCCCCGCGAAATCGGTAAACCGACTGGTCTGTGTCGCCAACCACCGTGACGTTGTGGTGGCCGCCGGCCAAGAGCAGGACGATCTCGTTCTGGGCCTGGTTGGTGTCCTGGTACTCGTCGACAAGCAGGTACTGGAACCGCTGGCGGTACTGCTCGAGGACGACGGGATGGTCGCGCAGCAGCCGCACCGTGTTGACGAGCAGGTCGTCGAAGTCCATCGCCCCTGCCTTGAGCAGGCGGGACTGGTACTCCCGGAAGACCTCGGCGTGCTTGCGGTCGAAGATGTTGCTGGCTTTCGCCTCGGCGCCGGCCGGGTCGATCAGCTCGTTCTTCCACAGACTGATCAGACCGTGCACGCCGCGCGGCGTGAACCGCTTGGCGTCGAGGTGCAGATCACGGATCACGTAGCCGGTCAGCCGCACGGCATCGGCCTGGTCGTAGATCGAGAACTGCCGCGGATACCCCAACCGGTCGGCGTTGGCCCGCAGGATGCGCACGCACGCGGCGTGGAACGTGCTGACCCACATCGTGCGGGCGACCGGCCCGACGAGCGCGGCGACGCGCTGGCGCATCTCGTCGGCCGCCTTGTTGGTGAACGTGATGGCCAGGATCTGCGACGGCCGCACGCCCTCGTGGATCAGGTGGGCGATGCGGTGCGTGAGCACCCTGGTCTTGCCGGACCCCGCCCCGGCGACGACGAGCAGCGGACCGTCGCGGTGCACGACGGCGTCCAGCTGGTCGGGGTTCAGCCCGTCGGTCGGGGGATCGGCCGGGGGCAGACCGGCGAGCGGGGCTTCGGACATCTCGACGGCCACTCTACGAAGGGGGTGCCACGCAGAACTGGCTGCGCGGACGACCGGGGCGCGCCGGGTTCCGGAGTGTTCGTGGCGCAGCGAGCTCGGATGGTCAGGGAGGCCGACAGGCCGACGAGCGGCGGAGCCGCCATCAGCGCAGCCGGCGTGGCGTGCCGTCAGCGGACCACGGCGACGGCGCAGTGGGCGTGGGAGAGGACCTCGAGGCCGGTGGAACCCGTGATCAGCTCGACCAGCCCGCTGCGGCCGCGGCTGCCGATGACCACCAGGTCGACGTCTCGGGACGCCTCGATGAGCGCAAAGGCGCCCGTCCCGGCGGCGACGACCGGTACGATCTCGGCGCCATTGGGCGCTGCACCGGAGCCGCCCGTGGCATCGGCGATCGCCGCCCGCAGCGCCGAGTCGTCCTCCGCCACCTCCTCGTCCGACTCGACTCCCGGCTCGCGCACCGGACCAGCCGCCACGCCCGGGACGAAGTCGGCGTGCGAGACCTGCACCTCCGTCACACCCGGCAGCTCGACGGCCCAGCGCAGAGCGGCCAGCGACGTCGCATCGGCCCGGTCGTCGCGCTCCTCGTCTACGCCGACCACGACGCGGCGGACCGGCAGGCGGAGCTCGCCGCGCACGACCACGACCGGCGTCTCCGTGTGGTGGATCACGTAGTGCGCCGTCGACCCGAGCAGCAGCGACGCCTTGGTCGACCCGCCGTGGCCGACCACGATCGTGGCCGGCGCACTGACCTCTGCGGCGGCAAGGTCGACGAGGCTGCGCCCGGCGTGCCCCGTGACGAGCCGGCCGGAGACCCGGTCGTCGTCGCAGGTCTTGACCTCCTCGTCGAGGAACTGGCGGGCCATGCCCTCCACGTCCATGGGGTCGATCGGTGACACCACCTCGTAGCTCGAGGTGACCGGCACCTCCCAGCTGTGGGCCACCACGATCTGTTCGTCACCGCCCGCCACGGCGCGCGCCCAGGCCAGCGCGTCACGGGCGTGTTCGGAACCGTCGAGACCCACCACGTACGTCGTCACGGCGCAGACGTTGGCACATGCCGCTCGTTCTGCGGCGCGATCGGTACCCGTACGGGTATCGAACTGTCGTCAGAACGGGGGAGGCGGAAGCCGACCGAGGCTCCACCTCCGGGGCGGTCGGCGATGGTGACCGTCCCGCCGTTGCGCTCGGCCACGTCACGCACGATCGAAAGCCCCAGCCCGGAGCCGGGCAGCGAGCGGGCGCCCGCCGTCCGGTAGAAGCGGTCGAACACGCGGCGGTGTTCGTCGGCCGGGATGCCCGGCCCTCGATCGTGGACGACGACCGCGCCGTCGGCCACGGCGATCTCGATCGGCCCGTCGGTCCGGTCGAACTTGGCCGCGTTGTCGACGAGGTTGGAGATCGCTCGCTCGACTGTCGGCGGTGGGGCCGTGACGACCGAGTCGTCGGCGCTGACCACGACCGGCCGGCCGTGGCGACGCTCGGCCCGCATCGCCACGTCGTGGGCCAGCTCGCCGAGGGCGATCGGCTCCGGCACGGCGTCGTCGGTGGCGCCGCGCGCCAACCCCACGATCTCTTCGACGAGGACGACCAGCTGTTCCGTCTCGGTGGCCAGGTCGTCGAGCACGCGCTGGCGGGTCTCCTGGTCGAGGTCCGGGTGGCGGCGCAGCACGGCGACGTTGGTGCGGACGCTGGTCAAGGGCGTGCGCAGCTCGTGACCGGCGTCCTCGACCAGGCGCTGCTGATCGGCGCGCGACGTGGCCAGTGCACCGAGCATCCCGTTGAAGGCCGTGGCCAGGCGCCCCACCTCGTCCTGGCCCGAGATGGGCACGGCCACGTCGAGCCGGCCGGACTCCTCCACGTCGGCGGCGGCCCGGGTGAGCCGCTTCAACGGTGCCGTGACGGTCAGCGCGATCAACCAGCCGACCACCGCGGCCGCCGCCGTGACGAGGGCGACCACCCAGATCGTCCGCTGGCGCAGGTCGGCGAGGACCGAGTCGTTCTCCTCGAGGGAGCGACCGACCTGGATGGCGCCGTCCGACAGGTCGTCGGTGAGCATCCGCAGCTCACCGGTCGCCAGATCGAGCGTCTCGACGCTGCGCCGGTCCTCTCCGCGCGCCACGCGCAGGGCGCGGGCGCTCGGCGCGATCTTCGGATCGACGTTGCTGAGCACGACGATGCCGCTGCGATCGATGGTCTGGACGATGAAGACGTCGAGGACGTTCTCGCCGTCGCCGAGGACCTGGCGCGTCGTCAGGATGGTCCCGAGGACCTGGGCCAGCGAGTCGTCCACCTCCTCGAGCAGCCGGTTGTCCGTGGCCCGGTAGGAGATCATCCCGACCGAGATCGTGGCTGCGGCGGCCACGGCGGCGAGCGCCGTGGCGACGCGCCACTGCAGGCTCATGAGAGCAACGCCTACGCCGACTCGCGGGCGGCGTAGCCGACACCACGCACGGTCTGGATGAGGCGGGGCTCGCCCTCGGCCTCGGTCTTGCGCCGCAGGTAGCCGATGTACACGGCCAGGTTCTTCGAATCCGGTCCGAAGTCGTAGTGCCAGATGCGGTCGTAGATGGTCGAGTGGTCGAGCACGACCCCCTGGTTCCGCACGAGCAGCTCCAGCAGGTCGAACTCCGTCTTCGACAGCTCCAGCTCGCGGTCCTCGCGCCACGCCCGCCGCGCCGCCGGGTCGAGGCGCAGGTCGGCGAGTCGAAGGAGATCGGCGCCGGCCTCCTCGGGGCGAGCGCGCCGCAGCAGCGCCCGCAGCCGGGCCAGCAGCTCATCCAGCTCGAACGGCTTCGGCAGGTAGTCGTCGGCGCCGGCGTCGAGCCCGGCGACTCGGTCGCGAGTCTCGGTCCGCGCCGTGAGCATCAGGATCGGCACGTCGCTGCCCTCGGCGCGCAGGACCTTGCACACGGTCAACCCGTCGACGATCGGCATCGACACGTCGAGCACGACGACGTCTGGCGCCGACCGGGCGGCGGCGTCGATCGCCTCGGCGCCGTTGCCAACGGCGACCACGTCGTAGCCCTCGAGGCCGAGGGCGCGCACGAGCGATTCCCGCACCGCCCGGTCGTCCTCGGCCAGCAGCAGGGTGTGGGCAGCAGCCATCGCGCGGACAGTGTGTCAAGCCGAGGTGAGGAGGACGTGTGAACGTGGCTTCGTCGGGCTCGGTGGCGCCCTCGCGAAGTCTGCGCGAGACGTTCACATCGCCTCCACATGGCCGGCGCAGCGTGGTCGGCGTCCCCTCATGCACAGAGACAGAAGGAGAACATCATGAACAGGACCTGGTTGGCCCGCATCGGCGTGGCGTTGCTCGCGACGGCGGCCTTGGTCACCGTGGCCGGCATCGCCTACCGGGTCGGCGACCGAGATGGACTCGACGGCGTCGGGCGGGAGATCGTCGTGGGCGACGACGGCACGCGCACGGTCGTCGTCGACGGCTTTCGCGGTGGGTGGGGCGGCGGACCCGGCTTCGGGTTCCTGCTCTTCCCGCTGATCGTCGTCGGCCTGATCCTGCTGTTCCGCTCCCGCCGACCGCAGTGGGGCAACGGCCCGCGGCGGGAAGAGAACCTGCGCGACTGGCACCGCCGCCAGCACGTCGCCGACGTGCCGGTGCCGGCTGGCCCGCCGATCGGGCCGACACCGCCCGCAGGTGACGTCCCGCCCGCCCCGGGAGCATGATCAGGCGATGAACGTCATGGCGTTCCCCGGCCACAACACCTGCAGCCTGCGCAGCTGTTGGCCGCTCGCTCGCTGGCGCTCGCTCGCTCGCATCGTCGACCCGGGACGCCGGTGACTCACATTCTCGTCGTCGACGACGAGCCGGCCATCGTCGAGATCGTCCGTGACTACCTCGTCGACGCCGGGTTCCGGGTGTCGAGCGCCCGATCGGGCG
>JBPCJL010000071.1:0-7026 GCA_051005355.1 Ilumatobacteraceae bacterium | reverse complement strand
GGCCGTGGCGGCCGAGGAGACCGGGCTCGACTACGTCGCCATCTCCGATCACTACCACCCGTGGTTGCCCGAGCAGGACCACAGCCCGTTCGCCTGGTCCGTGCCCGGCGGCGTGGCCAACGCCACGGATCGGATCCGACTGGCGACCGGGCTGACCTGCCCGATCGGTCGGTACCACCCGGCGATTGTCGCTCAAGCGGCGGCGACGGTGGCGACGATGTGCGAGAGCCGGCGCTTCACGCTCGCCGTTGGCGCCGGCGAACGGCTCAACGAGCACGTCACCGGCGAACCCTTCCCGGCCGTCGATCTTCGCCACGACATGCTGCTGGAGGCCATCGACATCATCCGGGGGCTGTGGGGCGGCGAGTGGACGACGCGCCGCGGCGAGCACTTCGACGTCGAAGACGCCCGCCTGTTCGACCTTCCCGACTCACCCGTCGAGCTGGTCGTGGGGGTCAGCGGACCAGCGTCGATCGAGGCGGCACAGCGCGCCGGCGCCGACGGGATCATGGCCACCGACGCCGATCCGGACCTCACGGCGGCGTGGCGCGACGCTGGCGGCGACGGATCGGGAACCTGGTCCGAGGTCCCGTTCGCCTGGGCGGTCGATGACGAGACCGGGCTGCGGTCGGCCCACAAGCGCTTCCGGTTCGGCGCCCTCGGCTGGAAGGTGATGTCCGAGCTGCCCAACCCGGTGAACTTCGATGCCGCCTGCGCGTCGATCCGTCCAGAGGATCTGGCCGACTCGGTCCCCCACGGGCCCGACCCGCAGCCGTACGTGGAGGCCGTGCAGAAGTTCCGCGACGCCGGCTTCGAGCACCTTGCCATCGTCCCGGTCGGCGACCCCGACAAGACGATGGCCTTCTGGCGCGACGAGGTCCAGCCGGCGCTGCCATCCTGACGCCGTGGTCCACTTCGAATCCACCACGGTCCTGCCCGTCGACTGCGCGACGGCCTTCGACCTGTCGCTCAGCATCGACGCCCACGTCGAGTCGTTTCAGGGCTCGGGCGAGCGAGCCATCGGCGGCGTCACCTCGGGCGTCATCGGCCTCGGAGAATCAGTGCGCTGGCAGGCTCGCCACTTCGGCATCACTTGGACGATGACCAGCTGGATCACCGAGTGGGACCGTCCGCACCGCTTCGTCGACGAGCAGCAGCGGGGACCGTTCAAGTCGTTCCGCCATGAGCACGTCTTTCGACCGATCGGCGAGGGGACCGAGCTGCGCGATGTCGTCGACTTCGCCGCGCCGCTCGGGCCGCTCGGGCGCATCGCCGAACGGGTCGTGCTCGGTCGTTACCTGCCGCACCTCATCGAAGTGCGCAACAAGTTCCTCGTCGAGGAGGCCGAGAAGGTGGCGGCCGGTGCCGTCGCCGCGCCCCCGGTCCCCGCCGAACCGCCCGCGCCCCCCACCGTCGACGATGCCTGACGCCCCCAGCGGCCGGGCGTTCGCCTTCGCCTTCGAGCCGGGCTTGGAGCGCTGGGCCAGGCGCTGCGGCGTCCTGCCGACACGCAGCTTCGTCACGCTCGACGGGCGCGGTGTGGAAGCGTGCTTCGGCCCGTGGCGCCTGTCGACTCCGTGGGTCAACATCGACGGCATCGAACGCACCGGACCGTACGCGCGGTGGAAGGTGGCCGGACCCGCCCGCCTGTCGGTGGCCGATCGCGGGTTGACGTTCTCGGCCACCACCGTGGCCGGGGTCTGCCTGGAGTTCCACCGCCCGGTGCGCGGGATCGAGCCGCTCGGGGTGATCCGCCACCCCGCAGTGACCCTCGGTGTCGAGGACGTGGACGGCTTCGTCGAACTGGCCGAGCGCTTTCGCGCCTGGTCGACGGCGTCGGACCCGAAGGTCGATGCCGGCCGGCGCACCCACAGGGTGGCTTCGTTGCCGCGTGCCGGGCGGTGGTCGATTGGACCCGGCGTGACGAATCGATCGAGCACGACACGGGCGAGATCGAGGACATCAGCGACGCCGGTGCGCCTGAGATCGATCCGATCGACGACGTGCAGCGCATCGAGCACGGCGCCGGCCCGGCCTACCACCGCCGGTACGCCGTCGTGGTTCGCGACGCGGCGCGCTCGCTCGACGAGGCCATGGCGGCGATCCGCGCCGACCCGAACGTGCTGGCCGACATCGACTTCTCCCCGTTCACGAAGCTCGAGGGCGAGCTGGGCACGATGGGCGTCGGCGACCGCTACCTGGTCGAGATCGCCGGGCCGTGGAAGGGGGCGGTCGAGATCACGGCGCTCGATACGGACTGCGTGCAGATGACGACGCTCGACAGCCACATGGAGGCGGGGGTCATCGAGTTCCGGTTCGACCAGCCCGCCGCCGACCGCGTCTCGCTGACCATCGAGTCGTGGGCCCGTAGCGGCGACCGGGCCATGGACCTGTTCTACGACAAGATCGGCATCGCCAGGGCGGTGCAGGGCCAGATGTGGGTGATCGCCTGCGAGCGCTTCGCCGAGCTGATCGGCGGCACGCCCGACGGACCCGTGCGCGTCATGACGGAACGGAGCCGCCGGTGACCGGCCCGCCGTGGCGGGTCGAGCGCAACCAGGAGTTGCGCGACGACGCCGACGGGCTGTTCATCCCAGCCGCCGACCTCCCGGCCGCCGCCGTCGGCGACGCCGTGGTGGTGACGGACGGGACGACGGAGCGAGCCGGCACCGTCGCCGACCTCGTGGACGACCCCGGCCGCGGCCGGTTCGTCCGCATCACCCTCGACTGATGCCACCGCGTTTTGGGCGCCGTCTCTGCCAGACGCGCTTCTGGGCGCCCGCTCTGCCGGCTGCTGGCGGAGAACGCACCCAGTTCGGCACGCTTCAGCGCGATTCGCCACCGCGCTTCTGACCGACCTCCTTCGACCGGTCGCTATCGAACCACTTCTCGAGCTGCGAGGCCGTCATGTTCACGTGCTGGTTGAACGCCTTGTAGGACTCGTCCAGATCCGGCTCGACGGCCATCGCGATCAGCGGTCCGTGTAGGCGTCCCGACCCTGATCGGGGTCGATCTGGTCGCCGCGCCGCGCCTCCTGCTCTTCGCGACCAGTCGCCTGCTCCTCGAAGAGCTCCTCGGCGCGGTCCTCGCCGACCTGGTCGGTCAGCTCCTCGGCCACCTCCGTGTCCCGGTCCACGCTCTGGCCGAACCAGTCCTCGACTCGGCTGTCCTCACCCTCCGCCGGCGGTTCGCCGTGCTCTTGTACCTCGCTCATGTCACGCTCCTCTCGGCCCAACCCGTACCCCCGATCCCGTCGTGATCTACCTGCGGTCCTCGCCGTAGCCGGGGTCGCTGGGCCAGTTGGGTTGGAAGTGAGCGAGTAGGGCCGCCACCAGGCGTCCTCTCGTGCGACCTGCAGTTTCGTCAGTGTTCGTCACTGTCGCACACCCGTCGTTCGTGACGGTTAGGGGCACGAATGGGGCACGAGCCATGCTGGGTCGATGCCGGCTTCGACGAGGTGGTCGTTGTCGTGAACGTTCGCGATGGCGAGTTCCCCGGAGAAGGCGACGTCGTGCACACCGAGACGGCGCTCATCCCTCCGGAGCACGCGCTGACTCTCGACCGGCTCCAAGATCTCGCACCGAAGTTCGTGTACCGGCAGCTGCGGATGACCGATGGGTACGTCACCACGGTCGAGGGCCGGCACTGGTCGATGGGTGGCGACGGCGAATCGGTGCTGATCACGGTGGAGCTGATCAAGGGGTTGACGACGGTGGCGTGGAGCGGCCTGGCTGCGCTGTTCGTGAAGTTCGTGCTCGACAAGGCCAAGCCGCAGGACGACGACGAGTAACGCCGATCGCGCTGCGGTTCATGTCGACAACGAAGTGACCCCGGCACCGCGCCAGCGGCGCGGCGATGGTTCTCGACGCGTACGCCCACCTGTGGCGTGACGACGACGACCGCACGCGCGATGCCGTCGACGGGCTGGCGTTCGGCCACGCCGTTGGAACGTGTTGGGGCATGGATGGGGCACGCACCACGCCACCGGTGCGCGAACGTCCTGCTCACTCGCCGTAGCCGGGGTCGCTGGGCCAGTTGGGTTGGAACATGTGCCACTGCGACGGGGCGCGGCGGATCAGCCACTCGAGCTCGTGGGTCAGCGCCTGCGTGACGCGGGCGACGTCCTCGCGTAGGCGACCCTGGCGTTCGAGCGAGATCGGCGGGCGGACCATGGCGAGGTGCCCGTTGGGCCGCGGCGTGAAGTACGCGGCCACCGGCAGGAGCGGCGCCTGCGCCCGCAACGCCAGCGTCGCCGGGCCGGCCGGCAGGGTGGTCCGCTCCCCGAAGAACTCGACCTCCACACCCCCGCCCCCGATGTAGCGATCGCACAGCAGGCAGACGATCTCGTTGTCGGCCAGCGCCCGCAGCACCTGGCGCCCGGCATCCGGGCCGAGCGGCACCACCGTCATCCCGAGGTCCTTGCGCAGCTCGGCGAACCAGTGGAACAGCTCAGGCGGATCGATGTGCTCGACGATCACCGTGGTGTGGTGGCCCTGATCGCCGAGCCACCGTCCCGCCCACTCCCAACCACCGAGGTGGGGCAGGGCCAGGATCACGCCGCGACCGTGCGCCAGCCCGTCGGTGATGTGCTCGAAACCCTCGTCCGCCCAGCCGGCCGCCACGACCTCCGCCGGCGTGGTCGGAAGACGGAAGCTCTCCAGCCAGTACCGGGCATAGGAGTCGAACGCCTCCTGCACCGCGTGGCGCAGTCGCCACCCGTCGAGCGTCGGATCGACCCGGCGCAGGTGCCGTTCGATCATCGCCCGGCGCTCCGGGCGCAGCCAGTGGGCCCAGAAGCCGAGCGGCCCGGCCGCGCCGTCGACGGCGGACCGGGGCAGGGCGCGAGAGAAGCCGGACGCCGCCCGGAAGGCGGCGAACGTGACCGCTTCGGACGCTCGCTTGTACGTGCGCGACGCTCGCTCGCGCCCGGCCGGCACCGTCAGCTGCGGCGCCGGGGCACGCGCGTGCGGCGCCGTTCGGTGCGCGCCACCCGCCGGCTCTGGCGTCGCGACCGGCGCAGCTCGATGCGCTCCGCGGTCACCGGCGCCACCTGCGCCTGGCGCCACACCTTGATGAACCGCTGCCCGGCCGTGAACGCGGTGAGCGCGAGCAGCAGCCAGAGCACCGGGACCAGCAACGGTTCGATGAGGAGCCCGATGCACAGCAGCACGACCCGCTCGGCCCGCTCCATCAGCCCGCCCTTGGCGTCGAGCCCGAGCGACTCCGCCTTGGCTCGCTGGTAGGAGATCAGCGACGAGATGGCCATGATCGCGAACGGCAGCAGCGTGAGGTACGGCGAATCGTGGCCGGCCAGGTACCAGGCCACACCGCCGAGCAGCAGCGCGTCGGTGATCCGGTCGACGGTCGAGTCGAAGAAGGCACCGCGCTGGCTGGCCGCACCCGACGCCTTGGCCAGCGCACCGTCGAGGAGGTCCGGGAGCGCGGCGAGCACCACGAGCACGAGACCGAGCCACAGGTAGCCGAACCCGATGGCCACCGCCGCACCGGCGCCGACGACCAGCCCGACGATCGTGAGGTGGTCGGGCGTCAGCCCGGTCCGCCGCAGGCCGTCCCCGATCGGCTTGACCGCCATGTCGATCGGCTTGCGATATTTGCCGTCGAACACCGCGCCGAGGCTAACGCACGTTGTCGCGCCGCCGCAGGAGCCTGGCAGGCTGGCGCCATGCCTGCGACGACCCCCGACGACCTCGCCGTGACCTTCCGCTCACTGGCCCGCCGCAGCCGCGAGGCGATGGGCGACGCCGAACCCGCACCGCTCGGCGGCCTCGTCGCCGAGCTGCAACGCCACGTCGATGCGGCCGCAGCAGCGGTGGGCTCGGCGCCCGACGCGAACGCGGTGGCGGCGGCCATCGAGGGCCGCTCGGCCGACAGCTGGGACGAGCCGACGCTCGACGCGTTGCGCCGGGAGGCGCTCGACGCCGGCGCCGTCCTGCGCCGCCTCACCGCCGCCGCCGAGGCGCAACAGTCGTGAGCGAGCATCCCGATCAAAGCACCGCGCCAACGGTCGAGTGGTCGAGCGAACAGGCAGCCGCGTGACATGACGGAGACACCTCTCGCCGCCGAGGCGACGCCCGTGGCGGCCGACGCCGCCGACAGGGTGGGCCCGTGGTGGCGCCACGCCGTCATCTACCAGATCTACGTGCGCAGCTTCGCCGACGCCGACGGCGACGGGATGGGCGATCTCGCCGGCGTCCGCTCCCACCTCCCCTACCTCCGCCAGCTCGGCGTCGACGCCGTGTGGCTGACGCCGTTCTACCCGTCGCCGCAGGCCGACGCCGGCTACGACGTCGCCGACTACCGCGACGTCGACCCGCTGTTCGGCAACCTGGCGGAGGCCGACGGGTTGATCGCCGACGCCCACGCTCTCGGCCTGCGGGTGATCGTTGACATCGTCCCCAATCACACCTCGAGCGAGCACCGCTGGTTCCAGGAGGCGTTGGCCGCGCCACCGGGCAGTCGGGAGCGCGCCCGTTATCTGTTCCGCGACGGAAGGGGCGAGGATGGCGTCGAGCCGCCCAACGACTGGAGCAGCAACTTCGGCGGACCGGCGTGGACGCGCGTCGTCGCCGACGACGGCCGGCCGGGTCAGTGGTACCTGCACCTGTTCGATGCCGGCCAACCCGACCTCGACTGGTTGAACGACGAGGTGCGGGCCGAGTTCGAGTCGGTGCTGCGGTTCTGGCTCGACCGCGGGGTCGATGGGTTCCGCATCGACGTGGCCCACGGCCTGGCCAAGGACCCGGCGATGCCCGACGTCGCCGGGCGGTTCGAGTCGGGTCCGGCGCCGAGCGGGCACCCGCACTGGGACCAGGACGAGGTGCACGAGGTGTACCGCGCCTGGCGGCGGCTGACGAACTCTTACGCCGGGGACCGCATGTTCGTCGGCGAGATCTGGCTCCACTCGCCCGAGCAGGTCGCCCGCTACGTCCGGCCCGACGAACTGCACACCGCCTTCAACTTCCACTTCCTGCTGGCGCCGTGGGACGCGGCGGCGATGCGCGCCGC
>JBPCJL010000070.1:0-26288 GCA_051005355.1 Ilumatobacteraceae bacterium | reverse complement strand
GAGGAATCGTGCGCCGTTCGCCAGGGTCCGACCAGCGTCGTTCCATCCCGCGAATATCCCGCGCGTCCCGCGAAAATCCCGCGTCCGCAGCGTGTCGGGTTGTGTGGTGCTGTGTTGTTCTGTGTCGCTGGCCCAGGAAAACATGGATTCCAAAACACAAGACAACACAAACCAGTACAACCGTTTGGTCCTGAAAAGCGGAAGGTCCCCGGATTGACGCCGGGCTCGACCACCACTGTTGCCCAGCTCAGCGTGCCGTTTCCGCAGGGTTGATGGCATCGCACTCAAGCTCCATTTCACGAGATCTGAACCGTCGCGCCTCGCCCGAGTTGCGAGGGTCCTCGCGGCGGATCGAGCGTCGGCGTCAGGTGGTGGCGCGGCGACGGCGCGCCCATGCGACGCACGCGACGCCGAGACCGACCGACCCTGCCGCGGCGACGAGCTGGGCGAGGCTGGAGCCGCCGGGACCGGTGCCGGCGAGGCCCGGGTCGAGCGTGGTGACGGGGCCAGGCTCCTCGACGGCGCCGAGGTCCTTGATGTAGATCGTCCCCTGGAGGACGGCCGCCGGTCGCACCAGGGTGACGGTGAGCGGGAAGATCCCCGAGGTGTTCTCGTCCGCGAGGTAGCTGAACTCGGCGGACGACCCCAGCACCCCGGATTCGCACTCGCTCGTGAGTTGTTGGCCGTCGACGGCGGCGACCGCCTGCGAGCCGGGCGTGCACCCAGCGAGAGCGAAGTCGATCTCTTCGCCGGGTAGGAAGGTGGCGCTGGCGTTCAGAGAGGGCTGGCCCGGCGCGGCCACGCTGTAGTCGGCGGTCAGCTGCCCGCTCGACGTGGTGGCGACGACCTGGTAGCTGCCGGGCTCGGTCGACGCCGCGACCTCGAGCAGCGCAACGCCGTCCAGGAGGCAGGTCTCGGTGTATGACACCCCTTGCACGACGAACCCGATGTCGTCGCCAGCGTTGCAGCGGTAGACGATGGCGTTGAAGATGGCTCCCGGCGACGACGTCGAGGACGACAGGGCGATGCCTGGCGTCGTTCCCGCCGAGACGTCGGCGGCGAGACCGAGGCCGATCACCAAGGTGCCGACGATCGTGCCGAGACCGACGGCCGCCCTCGCCCCGTTCGGCTGCCTACGAAGGTGAGGTCCTCGCATCCTGTTCTCATTCCTCGAAACCACTCGGTCTGGCGGGACGGTAGCGCCCGTCGGATTGGCGGTGGCGACTCCGCGGGACTCGCCGGAGGTATCAGCTGAGCCCTCTGGCGTGCTCGGGGCGTTCCTCCCCATCGCGAGCCGGGGCCAACACATGACGACAGGCCGTCAACGCAGCCTCCATCGCGTGAGCTCCCGCGCGTTCCTTCGCACGTGTCGATGACGTCGTAGGTGTTCGCCGGCTGACCAGCGGCCGGCCCGCTCTCCTGGTCCGAGCATTGGCTGGACGGGTCGCCAGAACTCGGGCCGAGACGACGCCGCAGATCGGGTGCGCCGCCGTCCCGCGCCAACCGGCGGGAGGTTTGTCGACGAACCGTGGGTCTCCATGCGGCACCGACGCGGGAGAGGAGCGTGAGGTGCCGCCACGTCACCGCCGCGGCCGACGCCATCGACCGAGGGCACCGGGCGACCGCCTGCGTTCTACGAGCTGCGGGCGACGACCTGCTACGGCGTTGGCACCCGTCCGCTGTACGGCACGCCGGTCGACGTTCGCTTCGTCGGCGGGTTCGATCGCCAGCAGGCGGCCTTCGAGCGCGCCGTCGCCCTGCTCCCGCGACCGACCGAGGCGCTCGACGTGCAATTCGACGGGCGTCGGCTGCCCACTTACTTCGTCCCGGCCGCTGAATCGACACCCGGCGAGCCGCGGCCGCTGCCCATCGCCACCACGCTACGACTCCAACGTCGCCGACATGTACCTGGCGACGGGCCGGGGCGACGGTGGACCGCAGGTACCACTGCGTGCTCTTCGACGGCCCCGGTCAAGACGCGCCGCTCGTGCACGACGGCGTGGCGATGGTCCCTGACTGGGACCGCGTCGTGAGCGCCGTCGTCGAGGTCGTCGTCGACCGGCCCGACGTCGACGAAACCAAGACCGCGCTGTACGGATGGAGCCTCGGCGGCCAGCTCGCGACGAGGGCGGCGGCGGGTGAGCACCGACTGACCGCGTGCGTGCTCGATCCGCCGCCGTGGGGTGTGCTCGACGGGGTGTCGGGATGATGAGCTCGCTCGGCCTCGGCGACGCCGCCGCCAAGCTGCCCGCAATCTCCGACGAGGACGCCGCCACGGTCACCGACCACATCGTCGGCCACCGCTCACTGAACTGGAAGATCGTGCAGCGTGGCTACTGGGTCAACGGCGCCACGGATGGCCGCTCGTACCGCGGCGCCGTTCACGATGGACGGCCGCGCCGGTGACATCCGATGCCCCGTGCTCGGCACCTCCGCCGAGCAGGATTCGCTGGCGAAAGGGGCGCAACAGTTCCTGGCCCAGCTGTCGTGGCCGACCACGCTCCTGCACTTCAGCACCCAGGACCGTGCCGGCGCGCACTGCGAGATGCAGAACCGCTGGCAGGTCACGCAGCGCATCCTCGATTGGCTCGGCGGCACCCTTTGACCTGACCATCGCGTCGGCGGCGCGTCCCTCGGTGATCTTCTCACGGCCCGTTTCATCGGCTGCACGTCCAACCAGAACCCTGACCATGAGCCGATCGGCGCGGAACGATCCGCATCGCGCACGGCGACGAACTCACCTTGTGAACATGAGCACATCGTCTGCTGGATCGGCGCCGGCCGACCCGGCGCCGGTGGTCCGCCGCCCGTCGTGGTGGAAAGCGGTGCTCGGAGGACTGGTCGCCGCGCTCGTTGCGCTGGCGCTCGCCGAGCTGGTCGCCGGGCTCAACCGGACGTGGCGGTCGCCGGTCCTCGACGTGGGCGACCGTGTCATCGACGCCGCGCCGCCGTTCCTCAAAGAGTTCGCGATCGACACCTTCGGCACGAACGACAAGCCGGCGCTGCTGATCGGCATCGGCGTGATGCTGGCCATTTACTCCGCCGTCGTAGGCTTCATCGCCCTACGCCGGACCTTCGTCGTCGGCGTCGTCGGCATCGCCCTGTTCGGTGCCGTCGGGGCGTGGGCGGCGATCAGCCGGCGGTCCGGCGCGCCGTGGCACGTCGTGGTCCCGAGCGTGCTGGGTGCCGCCGCCGGCGTCGGCGCCCTGTGGTTGGTTCACCGGTCCACCACGACCCCCCGCGACTCCGCCGCTCGCACACCCGGGCGCCGGGCCTTCCTCGCCCGTTCCGGCACCGTGCTCGGCGGCCTCGCCGCCGGCGCCGTCATCGCCGGCGGGATCGGTCGCTGGCTCGGCAGCCGGTTCAGCGCCGCCGCGTCGCGTTCCGGCGTGGCGCTGCCGGCGGCGCCCGACCCGTTGCCCGCGCTGCCCGCCGGCGTGCAGATCGACGTGCCGGGGATGACGCCGTTCGTCACGCCGAACGCAGATTTCTACCGCATCGACACCGCGTTGACTGCGCCGCAGGTCCCGACGGCCGGTTACACGCTGCGGATCACCGGCATGGTCGACAACGAGCTCCAGCTCTCCTACGACGACCTGCTCGGCCGGGAGCTGATCGAGCGGGACATCACGCTGACATGCGTCTCCAACGAGATCGGTGGCCGCCTGGTCGGCAACGCCCGCTGGCTGGGCACGCTGCTCGCCCCGCTCCTCGAGGAGGCCGGCGTCCAGGAGGGCGCCGATCAGATCGTCGGGCGTTCCTTCGACGGCTTCGAGTGCGGCTTCCCGACGGCGGTGGCGCTCGACGGTCGTGACGCCATGGTCGTGTTCGGCATGAACGGCGAACCCTTGCCGATCGAGCACGGGTTCCCCGTCCGCCTCGTGGTCCCCGGCCTGTACGGGTACGTCTCGGCCACGAAGTGGTTGACGGAGATCGAGCTGACGACGTTCGCCGAGTTCGACCACTACTGGCTGCGGCGCGGCTGGGCGCAGGAAGCGCCGATCAAGCTGATGAGCCGGATCGACACGCCACGCGGCCTGGCCAAGGTGCCGGCCGGGCTCGTGGCCATCGCCGGCGTGGCGTGGGAGCAGCGCGTCGGCATCGCCGGCGTCGAGGTCATGGTCGATGACGGCGGCTGGCAGCCGGCCGAGCTCGGCGAGGTGACGACGGACGACACGTGGCGCCAGTGGCTCTACCGCTGGGACGCCACGCCGGGCCGCCACACCATCGCCGTGAGGGCGATCGACAGCGACGGCGCAATCCAGACGGACGAGCGTGCCGAACCAATACCTGACGGAGCGTCCGGACATCACCGAATCGTGGTGACCGTCGAATGACGCCCTTCGCCAGCGTGAACACCCCCCTTGAAAGGAACCTCCCAATGAGGACACGACGTACCCGTACCGCGGCCTTTGCCGCCATCGCCTCCCTCTCGCTCGTGGCCGCAGCCTGCGGTAGCGACGACAACGATTCCGCCGCCACCACGGCCGCCGGCGGTGACACCGCCACGACCATGGAGTCGATGACCAGCGAGCCGATGACCAGCGAGCCGATGACCACCGAGATGGAGGACATGGAGTCGATGCCGATGACCTCCGACGGCGAGATGATGATGGAGCCGATGGGCCCGGCGTGCGAGAGCGTGCCGACCGATGGCGAGGGCAGCTTCGAGGGCATGGCCGACGACCCGGCCGCCACCGCGGCGAGCAACAACCCCGAGCTGTCGACGCTCGTCACGGCGGTCACCGAGGCCGACCTCGTCGACACGCTGAACGGCGAGGGCCCCTTCACCATCTTCGCCCCGGTCAACTCGGCCTTCGAGGCCATCGACAGCGCCACGATGGACACGCTCATGGCCGATCCGTCCGGCGCGCTGACCGACATCCTCACCCTGCACGTGGTGGGCGGCGAGGCGCTGGACGCCACGGCGCTGACCGAGGCCGGGACGGCGACCAACGTCGCCGAGAGCGAGCTGACCATCGCCGCAGAGGGTGAGACCGTCACTGTCGACGCCGGTGGCGGACCGGCCACGGTCGTCTGCGCCAACATCACCGTTGGCAACGGCATCGTGCACCTCATCGACACGGTGCTGCTGCCGGCGAGCTGAGCCGCTCAGCGGTCGTAGCGGGCGCGCCCTCGGGCTGCGAACGCTGCGCTCCGCCCACCCTCGAGGCGGATGTGGTGGGTGGAGACAACGGCGAGGGATCCTGCGGGATCCCTCGCCTTTTGCGCGTCCAGGTACGAGTCGTCCCCCATCTGCGGGGCGCGGTGCTCCGAACTCCCGACATGGCGGTCGCGGCGCTCGTAACGGAGAGCGCTCCCACCACCTTTCGCAGCAGGGGGCGCGCGGTCAACGGTGGGGTACGTCTGCCATCGTGGTGGGCCTTGGATGAGCAGGAGCTCGACGGGCTGATGGTGCTCGTGGCCGAAGGGGATCAGGCCGCCTTCGCCGAGGTCTACGACCGACTCTCTCCGGCTGTGTTCGGTGTCGCTCGGCGGGTGCTGCGCGACGTCGCCCAGGCCGAGGAGGTGGCCCAGGAGGTCTTCGTCGAGATGTGGCGGCAGGCGGCACGCTTCGACGGAACCCGGGGCAGCGTGCGGACCTGGGCGGTCACCATCTCCCATCGCCGCGCCGTCGATCGCGTGCGCAGCGAGCAGGCCCACCGCACCCGGCACATCCGCACCGGCGCCGTGGCCGCACTGGCCGATGCGACACCGGAGGATCGCGTCGTCGAGCGCGAGGACCGCGAACGCGCCACCGTCGCCATGGCCGAGCTGTCGGACGTGCAGCGCGAGGCGCTGGAGCTGGCCTTCTACGACGGGCTCACGCACGTCCAGATCGCCGACCGCCTGGGCGTCGCCCTCGGAACGGTCAAGACGCGCATCAGGGATGGGCTCATCCGCCTGCGCACGGTGCTGGGGGTGCAGTCGTGATCGACGAGGAGGAGGTGCGGGCCATGCTGGCGCTCGAGGCCGTCGGTGCGTTGACGGACGATGAGCACGCCGAGCTGGCCACCGCCCTGCAGAGGCGTCCTGACCTGCAGGCGGAGCTCGAGGAGCTGCGCGCCGTTGCGCTGACGTTGGCCGACGCGACGATCGAGCCACCGCCCCCGACGCTGCGGGCGAGCGTGCTGGACGCCATCAACGCCACGCCGCAGCACCCAGCCGTCGCTCCAGTGGTCTCATTGGACAGCCGTCGACGTGTGCCGCGCTGGCTGGCGGTCGGTGCGGCAGCCGCCGCCACGGTGGCCGTCGTCGCCGGCGCCCTGTTCATCGCCACCAGCGATGAGGCGGGCCCGGGCGATCAGGTCGCCGCGGTGCTCGAGGACGACGCCGCCCAACGGATCGCGATGCAGGGTCAGCTCACCGGGTTGACGCTCGTCTACTCGGAGGGCGAGGACGCCGCCGTGCTCACCGGCGAGGGGTTGCCCCTGCCGGCGGCCGATCGTGTCTACGAGCTGTGGGCCGTACGTGGCGAGGCCACGCCGGAGCGGGTCGACGTCTTCCGACCGGACCGGCAGGGCGACGTCGAGCTGCTGCTGACCGACATCGATCCCGCCAGCGCGGTGTGGGCGATCACCGAGGAGCCCGCCGGCGGCAGCGACGCCCCCACGACCCCGATCATCGCCCAGACGGCCTGAGCCACCGCGCCAAATCCGCAGACTGCTGCTGCGGTGCCAGTTTTGTGGCCCTGCAGCCGCACTCTGCAGGTTGGGCGCGGTCGCGCGGACCCCGATCCCGGCTCAGTCGCCGGCGACGGGCTGGGGACGGTCCGCCAACGGGAGCTCTCGATCATCCAGCTGCCGTTCGCCAGCTTCGATGGCGTCCAGCAGGTGGATGGCGATATCGCCGACCTTGACGCCGCCGGGCTCGCCGTAGTCGGCCGCCCCGGCTGCCTTGGTGCCGTCGTCCATCATGATGTAGCAGAACGGGCAGGCGGTGGCGATGCGCGTGGCGCCGGTCGACAGCGCCTCCCGTGAGCGCTCGTCGTTGACCTTGGTGCCGGTGTCCTCCTCCATCCACATGCGCGCCCCGCCGGCGCCGCAGCACATGCCCTTGGTGCCGTTGCGCGGCATCTCGACCACCTCGATGCCCTTGATCGAGCCGACCACCTTGCGCGGAGCCAGGTACACGTCGTTGTGCCGGCCGAGGTAGCACGAGTCGTGGTAGGTGAGGCGCTCGTCGAGCGTGGCCTGGCTGACGTCGAGCCGCCCGTCGGCGATCAGCGACTCCAGCAGCTGGCTGTGGTGCACCACCTCGTACCGCCCGCCGAGCTGCGGGTACTCGTTGAGCAGCGTGTTGAAGCAGTGCGGGCACTGGGTGATGATCTTCTTGACGCCCATCCCGTCGAGCATCTCGATGTTCGGCATCGCCAGCATCTGGAACAGGTACTCGTTGCCCGACCGCCGGGCCGAGTCCCCGGTACACATCTCCGACGGCCCGAGGATGGCCACGGTGATGCCGGCGCGGCGCAGCAGCTTGGCCATGGCCTGGGTGACCCGCTTGTTCTTGTCGTCGAAGCTGCCGGCGCAGCCCACCCAGTAGAGGTATTCCGCTTCCAGCGGCTGGCCCGGATCGACGATCTGCACGTCGTCCATGCCCTTGGCCCAGTCGGCCCGGTCGCCCTGGCTCATGCCCCACGGGTTGCCCTGGTTCTCCATGCCTCGGTAGGCGTTGCCCAGCTCGCTCGGGAAGTCGGACTCCATCAGCGTCAGGTAGCGCCGCATGTCGAGGATCTTGTCCAGGATCTCGATGTTGACCGGGCAGATCTCGTCGCAGGCCTTGCACGTCGTGCACGCCCACAGCTCCTCGGACGTGATGCGCTCGAACAGCGAGTCGGCGCCGATCTTGATCTCCGGCACGGTGCCGAGCGGTGGCGGCACCACCGGGCTGCCGGTCGCCGCCATCACCTCGCCCGCCTTGAGCACGATCTCGCGCGGGTCGAGCGGCTTGCCGGTGGCGTGGGCGGGGCACACGCTCGTGCACCGCCCGCACATCGTGCAGGCGTCGGTGTCGAGGAGCTGCTTCCACGTGAAGTCCTCGACGACCGTGGCGCCGAACGTCTCCAGCTCGGTCTCGGCCAGGTTGGGCATCGGCTTCATGGCGCCCTTCGGCCGCTCGCCATTGCGGTCCTTGAGGTACATGTTCAACGGCGACGTGAACATGTGGCGCAGCATCGTGAGCGGGAGGAGGACAAGGAAGGCGACGAATGCGACGACGTGGCCGATCCACCACCACTGGTGCCAGGTCGACAGCGTGGACGCCGACCACCCGTCGACGAGCGTGCTGAGCGGGTAACCGATGAAGCTCCACCGCTCGTAGCCGACGTCCTCACCCTCGGCGGAGAGCAGGGCGATGCGGAACATCTCAGCGCCGTAGCCGGAGACGGCGATGGCGAAGAACGTGCCCAGGATGGCGGCGTGCTCGGGCTTGGTCTTGATGCGGATGCGGTACGGCCGCTGGACGTAGCGCCGGAAGAGCGCCCACACGACGCCGCCAAGGAACACGAGGCCGGCGGCGTCGCCGACGAACGAGTACGCCTGGTAGGTCCCGCCCTGGAGGAACTTGAGGTCCTCGGGCAGCTGGTGGTCGATCTCCAGCACGGTCGTCACGCCCAGCAGCACGAGGAAGCCGAAGTAGATCATCGAGTGCATGAGCCCGGCGGCGGGGTCGCGCAGCAGCGTCTTCATGTAGACGCCGGCCCGGTAGTCGCCGAAGCGGCGCTTGGCGTTCTTGGCCGTCGTGCGCCGGGTCGGTGCCGCCTTGCCCCGCTCCCAGTTCTTCATCCGGTCGGCGAAACGGAACGCGCCCCAGACGAGGAGCACGGGGATGACGGTGTAGAAGGCGACCTTCAGCGGGGCCGGGATGTTGACGAACACCACGCGGTGGATTGGGTCGTCGTTCTCCCACTCGGTGATCAGCGGCACGATGCCGGAGATGACCGTGAAGACGGCGAACGCCACGCCCAGCCCGATGGCCAGGTGGCGCGGCCGCGGTCGACCCTTCGTCGTCGTCGGTTGCTGGTCGAGGTCGGTCTCTGGCTCGGCGACGCTCGTGCTCATGGTGCCCCGAACGCTACTGAGCACTCGCAGGACAGACCGCGTCGCTCGTCACGCCTTCGGAGGGTTTCGTCCGCCGCCCCCGGCCCGCAAACCCTCCGGCGCGCTGAAACCCTCCGATGAGATCAGCCGTAGTAGGCGCGGTCGAGCTCGCGGATGCGGCTGGCCAGGGAGGCCAGCAGCTTGTGCCCGATCGTCGGGACATCGTCGAGCACGCCGAGGAAGTGGCGCTGGGAGATGACGAAGAGTGAGCAATCCGTCTCGCACACGGCCGTCGCCGTGCGCGGGCCGTGATCGAGCAGTGAGAGCTCGCCGACGATGGCACCCGGGCCGAGCGACGCGACCTTGCGCCCGTTGCGCTTGACGGCCACGGTGCCGTCGAGCACGACGAACGCCTCCCGCCCGGTCTGGCCTTGATCGACGACAAGGCTGCCGGCAGTCATCGTGATCTCGTCGCCCGACTTGGCGATGCGCTCGAGCTCACGCCGAGTGCAACCCGAGAACAACGGCACGTTGCGGAGGTGGTCGACGTATGCCTTCTTGCTCGCCATGGCGGGCGACACTAGTCACACGGCGCATGGGCACCGGACGTCGAGCGACCGTTGCGGCCGCTACCGCTTCCCCTGGTTCTTGACCGCCTCGATGGCGGCCTGTGCCGCCTCGGGGTCGAGGTAGGTGCCGCCGGCCACGGACGGCCGGAGGTCGTCGTCGAGGTCGTAGCGCAGCGGGATGCCCGTCGGCACGTTGAGCCCGACGACCGCCTCGTCGCTCATCCCGTCGATGTGCTTGATGAGCGCTCGCAAGCTGTTGCCGTGGGCGGCGACGAGGACCGTCCCCACCCGCTGCAGGTCGGGGACGATGTCGTCGTACCAGTACGGCAGGGCACGGGCGACGACGTCGGCCAGGCACTCGGTGAGCGGCCGCACCTCCGGCGGCAGCGTGGCGTACTGCGGGTCGAAGAACTGCGACCACTCGTCGTCCTCGGGCAGAGGTGGGGGCGGCGTGTCGTAGGAGCGGCGCCACAGCATGAACTGCTCCTCGCCGTACTCGGCCAGCGTCGCCGCCTTGTCCTTGCCCTGCAGCGCGCCGTAGTGCCGTTCGTTGAGCCGCCAGGATCGCCGCACCGGGATCCACATCCGGTCGGCGGCGGCGAGCGCCAGCTCGGCCGTGCGTATCGCCCGGCGCTGCAGCGGGGTGTGCACGACGTCGGGCAGCAGCTCGTGCTCGACGAGCAGCTCACCGCCGCGGCGAGCCTCGGCCACACCCTTCTCGGTCAGGTCGACGTCCACCCAGCCCGTGAAGAGGTTGCGCTGGTTCCAGTCGCTCTCCCCGTGGCGCAGAAGGATCAGCGTGCCGACCATGTCGCCGACACTAGGGCCAAGGCTAACGTCGATCACATGAGCATCACGAGCGATCAGATCAAGACCGACTGGGAGCCGGGCGACGCGATCACCGTCACCATGGACACCGACGGCGGCGATGGGGACGGCGGCGATGGTGGCAGTGGCGATGGTGGTGGCAGCGGCGATGGCGGTGGCAGCGGCGATGGTGACGGTGGGACCGACGGCGACGGAGGCGGCGCCTGACCGTTGCGCAGGCAACATCCCGACTGACCGCACCATCCGACGGGGCGGTCGCGGACTGGGTCGAACGGCGTGTGCCGCACCCCGACGCGCCCGGTCTGGACGGTTTCGTCGACGACCCTGACGCGTTCCTCGACGGCACCCTCCACCAGGCGATGCGCAGGTACGAGGGTGGCGATCCCGACACCATCGCGGTCGCTGATCGGCTGTGGGACGACGCCCTCACTCGCGGCACTCGACGGCCCGGGTTCCGACTCGTCCGTGACGGCAGCACGGTCGATCACGTCACCTACTGCCGGCGAGCCGGGCTCGGCCACCGCACCGTCGACGACGTCATCCAGCCGAACCGGGTGCTCGAGCTGTACGACGACGGGGCCACCGTCGTGCTGCAGGGTTTGCAGCTGACCGATCCGCACCTGGCCCGCGTAGCCAACAACCTGGCGCTGGCGGTCGACCAGCCGGTGCAGGTCAACGCCTACCTGTCGCCGCCGTCGGCACGCGGCCTCGACCTCCACGTCGACCTGCACGATGTGTTCGTCCTGCAGCTCGAAGGGTCGAAGCGCTGGCGCCTGTGGGAGCCGCTCGAACGGACACTGGATGCCGTGCGGGGCGGCCCACCGATCGCCCCACCGACGCTCGGCGAGCTTGGTCCACCCGCCCTCGACGTCATGATGCGGCGCGGCGACGTGCTGTACGTCCCGCGTGGTCACCCGCACTGCGCCGAGACCGTCGCCGAGAGCTCGGCCCACCTGACCGTCGGCATCATGGTGCTGACCTGGCAACAGGCCGTGCGGGGCGCCGTCGAGGCCGCGATCGCGGAGGGGTCGTGGCGCACGTCGGTGCGGTTCGTGTCGACGGCCGCGCCGGGACCGTCGGTCGACGATGTCGCCGCCGTCCTGCGGCCGCACCTCGACGCGGCGGCCGTTCGGCGGTGGTTGATCGGCGAGGTGTGGCGCCGGCAGCCGGCCACGCGACTGCGACCGCGCCGACGGCCGGCAGTTGATCTCGCCACGCCGGTCGTCCTGACGCCTGGGCCGCTGGTGTGGCTGCAGCGCGAGGAACGGCGATGCGTGCTCGGCCTCGGCGACCGTCGGCTGACGCTCCCGATCGAGGCCCACCCGTTCCTGGCCCACCTGCTGACGGCGGCGGGACCGGTCGCCGCCGTCGCGGTCGACGGGCTCGACGACGCGTCGAAACGCGTCGTCCTCGATCGCCTCGTCGCCGAGGGCCTGCTTTCACCGCGTTCGCGCACTGACGACCGTCCTTGATGGCCTCGCTCGCTCCGAAGACTCCGCTCCTCGGCCTGGGCCGGGCAAGGCCGGCCTGGGGTCGAGTCCTCGCTGCGTTACGAACACTCGGGAACCGTCCGTGAGCGGACGAGCGAACTTGTTCCAGTGCGCGATGGCCGCGCGCCAGCGCGCCGAGCCGCTCGTGGCGACGGCGTCGCAGGTGCCGGCGTGGCTGCTGATCGAGGTGGCCGGTGCCTGGGGTCACGACGCCATCGCGGAGAGCGAGCTGGGTCCGTTCGCGCCGAAGGTGTGGCGGGAGGCGATGCGGCGGCGCGGCGTCCGGGTCATCGCCATCCGCCGTGACCTGACCACCTCGACGCGCCACGCCCACCACCGGGCCCGCCTGGTCCACGTCGTGGCGTCACGTCCGGGAGCGGCGAGGGCCGTGGCCCATCGCCGGGTGATCGACCTCCACGACCTCGTTGCATCGACGGAGCCCCTCGCCACGGGCCACGGCGTCGGTGCCGGCTGGGAGCCCGACTTCGACCGGTACGTCCTGGTGTGCACGAACGGCCGCCACGACAGCTGCTGCGCAACGTTCGGACGGCCCCTCGTCCGCGCGCTGCGCACGTCGCGATGGGCGCCGCAGGTGTGGGAGTGCTCCCACATCGGCGGTGATCGCTTCGCCGCCAACATCGTGCTGCTGCCCGACGGCTTCTACTTCGGCGGCGTCGACCCCGCCGGCGCCGAACGACTGCTCGCCGCCCACGACGGGGGCCGGCTCGACCTGGCGTGCTTCCGTGGACGGTCGACGCTGCGCTGGCCGGAGCAGGCGGCCGAGCACGAGGTCCGGTCCCGCCTCGGGCTGGAGGCGCTCGACGCCATCACCGCCGTGCGGACGCTCGACGCCGGACGCATCGAGGTCGACCTGACCGACAGCCGGTCCGTCCTCGTCGGCGTCGAGCGCACGGACCGCCCCGTCCCCACGCCGCTGACGTGCAAGGGCAAGTCCGGCCTCTCCTCCCCGGAGTGGCGGGTCACGTCCTTCGAGGAACTGCCTGCCTCCTGACCATCGGAGGGTTACCTGCATCCGAGGGCTCACTGCGGGGAGGCCCCTCAGGAAACCCTCCGATGCAGGTAGCCCTCCGATGGGATCAGGCGAATCCGACGACCGGGTGCGGCGCGTAGGGCGACTCGAGCTCGGCGACCTCCTCGTCGGTGAGCTGCAGGTCGACCGACGCCACGGCGTCGTCGCGGTGCTGCGGCTTCGTGGCGCCGACGATCGGCGCGACGACAGCGGGGTGCCGAGACACCCACGCCAGTGCCACCTGCGCCGCCGGGATGCCGCGCTGGTCGGCGACCCGCAGCACCTCGTCGACGATCGCCCGGTCCTCGTCCCGGTACAGGTGCTTGCCGAACTCGTCGGTGTCGCTGCGCGCCGTCGTGGCATCCCACGCCCGCGTCAGGCGACCGCGCGCCAGCGGGCTCCACGGGATCACCCCGACGCCCTGGTCGACGCACAGCGGCAGCATCTCCCGCTCCTCCTCGCGGTTGAGGAGGTTGTAGTGGTCCTGCATCGTGACGAACCGCGTCCACCCGTTGCGCTCCGCCACGTGCTGCGCCTTGGCGAACTGCCACGCCCACATCGACGAGGCGCCGAGGTACCGGGCCTTGCCCGCCCGCACGACGTCGTGCAACGCCTCCATCGTCTCCTCGATCGGCGTCGCCGGGTCCCAACGATGGATCTGGTAGAGGTCGACGTAGTCCGTGCCGAGTCGTCGCAGGCTGTTGTCGATCTCGGTCATGATCGCCACCCGCGAGAGCCCGGCGCCGTTCGGACCCTTGCGCATGCGGCCGTGCACCTTGGTGGCGATGACGACCTCGTCGCGTTTGGCCAGTGCGGCGAGGGCCCGCCCCGTGAACTCTTCGCTCGTGCCCGCCGAGTACACGTTGGCGGTGTCGAAGAAGTTGATGCCGGCCTCGATCGCTTGGCGGAAGAACGGCCGGCTGGCCTCCTCGTCGAGTGACCAAGCGTGGGTCCCACTGCCCGCCTCGCCGTAGCTCATGCAGCCAAGGCAGATCGGCGAGACGTCCAGACCGGTGGAACCAAGCTTGACCCAACGCATGCGCGCCATCATGCCCGCCGTCCGGCCGACCAGCAGGGTCGGCTCGTAGCGTGCTCGACCGTGCCGTCGGTGATGCAGTCTCCGGGGTACCGGCGGCTGTTCTACAGCGCGGCGGCGGTCATCTTCGGCGTGATGGCTCAGGCCGTCGCCCGCGGCTGGCTGGCGCGCGACCTCACCGGCAGCAACGCCGGCCTCGGCGGCGTCTTCCTCGCCTTCGGGTTGGCCATGCTGCTCACGACACCGTTCGGCGGGGTCGCCGCCGACCGCTTCCCGAAGCGCAACGTGCTCCTCGTCGCGGTGATGCTGCTCGTCGTCTCGTCGCTCGCCATCGGCCTGGCCGTCATCACCGACGCCATCCAGTACTGGATGCTGCTCGTCGCCAGCATGGTGCAGGCGGCGGCGTTCGCCATCTACCTGCCGGCGCGCATCGCCTTCATCGCCCAGGTGGTGGAGCCCGAGCAGATCGGGCCGGCGGTGCTGCTGAGCCAGACGGCGCAGGAGGCGATGCGGGTCATCGCGCCCGCCCTGGCCGGGGTGCTGATCGGCCTGTCCTGGTTCGGCACCGGCGGTCTGTTCATGCTGGCCGCCGTCACCAGCACCGTCGCTGGCGTCGTCGTGTTCGGGCTGCCGCCGGGGGCACCAGTCCACGAGTCGCACCGGTCGCCGCTGGAGGAGATGGCGGACGCCGTGCGGTACGTCCGGGCCAACCGGAGCCTCGGCCTCGTCGCGCTGACCACGATCGGCGTGGTCGTCATCGGGTTCCCGTATCTCACCTTCCTGCCCGCGCTGGCCGACGACCGGTTCGACGTCGGCGCCGCGGGCTACGGGCTGATGTCGGGCACGGCCGGCCTGGGCGCCGTGCTGGCCGGGCTCGTGGCGCCGCGCCGCGGCTGGGTGGTGGCTCGTCCGTGGCGCACCGTGGCCGTCGCCGGCGGCTTGCTCGGCCTGGCCTTGATCGGGTTGGGGCTGACGCAGTGGTACTGGCTGGCGCTGGTCGTGCTCGCCGTGGTCGGCGCCTGCGGTCTGGTGTTCCAGACCACGACGCAATCGCTGATGCTGGCGCTGTCCGACAGCGAGTACCACGGGCGCATGCAGAGCATGGTCGTGCTCGGCTTCAGCGGGTTCGGGCTGGCCGCGCTGCCGCTCGGCGCCTTCGCCGATGCCTTCACGCTCGAGCTGACCATGGCGGTCATGGGACTGCTCGTCGTCGGCGTGTCGGTGACCTTCGCTTCCGCTAGGAGGCGCCACCGCCGCGCCCTCGTCGCCGTCGAACTGGCCTGACCCGTCAGGCGGTCCACTCGACACCGGGGAACGTCGCTACCCAGTGCTCGGCGATGCGACCATCCACGATGCGCTGCACCATCAGCCACGTGACGATCGAACGCTCACCCGTCTCCCGGTTGATCCCTCTGCTCGACGCGCGCGTCCACACGCGGTCGCCGTCGACCACCCGGTCGTTGATGGTGGTCTGCGTCCTGGAGACGACCCGCTGCAGCTCGGCCAGTCGACCTCGGTAGGCGGCCCGGCTGACCTTCTCGCTGCCACTGGAGGTGTGACGGACGAACGGATCGGTGAACAGCTCGTCGATCGCACCGAGGTTGCCGTCGCGCCAGATCTCGTCCCACCAGCGTTGGCTGACGGTCAGCGGGTCGACGGCGGGGTCGCCCTCCACGGCGCGCAGTCTAGGAATCGAGTGGACCTGGCGACGCGTGACAAGGTGCGCGCATGGGTGACGGTCCGGCACTGACGGGTCCGGGTGTCTGGAGCGGCCAGCTGCGCTACGGGGACCAGGCCGAGGCGGCCGAGGCGGCGGGCGAACTGGAGGAGCTGGGCTACGGCGCGCTTTGGATCCCGGACGTCGGTGGTGACGTCTTCGGTGCGGTGGCCAACCTGCTGCGGGCGACCGAGCGGGCCACGATCGCCACCGGCATCCTCAACATCTGGATGCACAGCCCGGAGGAGACGGCGGCGCAGTTCGACGCCCTGACCACCGAGCACGGCCGGCGCTTCCTCCTCGGCGTCGGCGTCAGCCACGCCCCGCTGATCGACCGGGTCAACGAGGCCGGCACGTACCGTCGACCGCTGCAGCACGTGACGGAGTTCCTCGACGGGCTGGACGCCGCCGACCTGCCGGTGGCGCCGCACGACCGCGTCATCGCCGCCCTCGGGCCGAAGATGCTGGACCTGGCCCACCGGCGCACGGCGGGCACGCACCCGTACCTGGTCACACCGGAGCACACGGCGACGGCGCGGGAGGTGCTCGGCGCCGGGCCGGTCGTCGCCGTCGAGCAGGGCGTAGTGCTCGAGACCGACGCCGAGACGGCCCGCGCCCACGCCCGGCAGCACCTCGCCACCTACCTCGGCCTCCCCAACTACTCGAACAACTGGAAGCGCATCGGCTTCACGGACGACGACCTGGCCGACGGCGGCAGCGACCGCCTCGTCGACGCCCTGTACGTGTGGGGCGACGAATCCATGATCGCCGCCAGGGTCCAGGACCACCGGGACGCCGGCGCCGACCACGTGTGCGTGCAGGTCGTCACCGCCGACCCGCGCGCCATGCCGCGCGCCGAATGGCGGGCGTTGGCGCCAGCACTGCTGTGAACTCACGTTTGTTCACCGGGCTCCGCCGGCCCGGCGACCGTCGCACAAACGCGACAGAGTGAGCGGATGGCCGACCTCCAACAGACTTCCGGCGGCACGACGTTCGTCCGGACGCCCGACGAACGGTTCGCCGACCTGCCGGACTGGCCGTACGCACCGCAGTACGTCGAGGTCGACGGGTTGCGCATGGCGTACGTCGACGATGGGCCACCCACCGGCCGCCCTGTGCTGCTTATACACGGCGAGCCGACCTGGGGCTACCTGTACCGGCGGATGCTGCCCGGCCTGGTCGAGGCGGGCTTGCGGTGCGTCGTCCCGGACCTCATCGGGTTCGGCCGTTCGGACAAGCCGACGGAGCGGGAGGCGTACTCGTACGCCAGCCACGTCGACTGGCTGACGTCGTTCGTCGAGCAGCTCGACCTGCGCGACGTCGTGCTGTTCGTCCAGGACTGGGGCGGCCTGATCGGCTTGCGAGTCGCCGCTGAGCACCCGGACCGGTTCAACCGCCTCGTCATCGCCAACACCGATCTGCCCGACGGCGGTGCCATGGGCGAGGGGTTCATGGCGTGGCAGCAGGCCAGCCAGACGATGACGATGGACGCCGGCGCCCTGCTCCAGCGGGCGACGCTCGCCCGCGATCTGACCGACGGCGAGGTCGAGGCCTACCGGGCGCCGTTCCCCGACGAGCAGTTCCTGGCCGGCGCCCGCCAGTTCCCGCTGCTCGTGCCGACCGGCCCGGACGACCCGGCGGTGCCGGCCAACCGGGCGGCGTGGGAGGTCCTAGAGCGCTGGACCGAGCCCGTGCTCACGCTCTGGGCGCCCGACGACGTCGTGCTCGGCCGCAACCAGGGCAAGTTCCTGCGCCGCATCCCGGGCACGGCCGACCAGCCCCACCAGACGGGCAGCCCCGCTGGCCACTTCATCCAGGACGATGTCGGCGAGGACCTCGCCGCCGCCATGGTCGCCTGGCTCTCCTGACCCGAACCACGCGTTCTGACGACAGATCGATACCCGTACGGGTACCGATCGCGCCACGGAATCGTCGATCACTAGGTTCCGGCGGTGCCCGAGTACGCATTCGACCGGTTCCTGCGCTACGACGAGCTGACGGCCTGGCTGCAGGCGCTGGCCGCCGAGCACCCGGATCTGGTGACCGTCGAGTCCTACGGGCGCAGCCACGAAGGCCGCGACCTGTGGCTGGTGACGGTCACCGACGCCAGCACGGGTCGCCACGACACCAAGCCGGCGCACTGGGTCGACGCCAGCATCCACGCCGTCGAGCTGACGGCCACCGTCGCCGCCTGCCGCCTGCTGCAGCACCTCGTCGACGGCCACGCCTCCGGCGACTCCATCGTCGGGCAGGCCTTGGCCAGCCGGACCTTCTACGTCGTGCCGCGTGTCAATCCCGACGGTGCTGAATGGGCGCTGTCCGACCCGCCCCGCTTCCGCCGCTCCAGCACCCGGCCCTGGCCGTATCCGGACGCCCACCGTTGGCCCGGCGCCCACGTCGAGGACGTCGACGGCGACGGCCGGATCCTGCAGATGCGCCTTCCCGATCCTGACGGCGCCTGGACGACGCACCCCCAGGACGCGCGGCTGATGATCCCCGTGCCACCCGCCGGCCCGCCTGAGGGGGCGCTGCGCTACCGGCTGCTCGACGAGGGCACCATCGTCGACTACGACGGGTTCACCGTGCCGACCCCGGCACCGCCCGAGTCCCTCGACCTCAACCGCAACTTCCCGGCCGGCTGGGCGACGACCGTGCGCGGCTCGGGCGACCACCCGATGTCCGAGCCCGAGATCGACGCGCTGGTCCGGGCGATCGTCGCCCGGCGCAACGTCTGCGGCTACAACGCCTTCCACACCAGCGGCGGCGTACTGCTGCGCCCGTCGTCCACCGCCGCCGATTCCACGCTCCCGCCCGCCGACCTGTGGGTGTGGAAGGAGCTCGGGCGGATCGGGACGGAGCTGACGTCGTACCCGGCGCACTCGGTCTTCGAGGATTTCACGTGGGACAAGTCGGACACCATGAGCGGGGCCGCCGACGACTGGGCCTACGAGCACCTCGGTGTGATCTCCTGGACGACGGAGTTCTGGGACGTGGTCCAGGCCGCGACCGGCGAGAAGCAGTCGAGCGACTTCTGGTACCTCGGGCCGACCGACGAGCAGGCGCTGGCCGTACTGCGCTGGGTGGACGAGCACGATCCCGGCGGCTACGCCGACTGGTACGGGTTCACGCACCCGCAACTCGGCGATGTCGAGCTCGGCGGCTGGAACTACCTCGGGATCTGGACGAACCCGCCCTCGTCGCGGCTGGCGGAGGAGGTGGCGCCGCACGCCCGGTTTGCCGTCGCCCAAGCGCTCGCCTCGCCGTGTCTCGAGGTCACGCGAGCCCGGGCCGTCGACCTCGGCGGCGGGACGTGGCGCGTCGAGCTCGGGCTGTCCAACACCGGGTGGTTGCCCACCGACGTCACGGCGCGGGCCCGCAAGGCGAACCTCGTGCGGCCGATCGTCGCAGAGCTGACCGGCGCAACGGTGATCGGCGGGCCGGCCCGGCAGCAGCTGGCGCAGCTCGACGGCCGGGCGGCGGCGCGCTTCGGCTTCTGGCACGACGGCACGCCCGATCGGGCGCTCGTGACCTGGATCGTCGAGGCCGACGCCGCCACGGAGGTCGAGCTGACCGCCCGCCACGACCGCGCCGGCTCGGTGCGGACGACCCTCGCCCTCGCCTGACGGTTCTGTCCTCTCCAATCGACTCACAACGGCCGGTTGCGAAGGACAGATCGGGAGCGGGTCAGGATGGGCCGATGTCGATCTTCCACGAGGCGACCGGCGACGGCCCGGCCGTGTTGCTGACCCACGGGTTCGCCGCTTCGTCACAGATGTGGGCGGCGACCGTGGCCCCACTGGCGTCCGACCACACGGCCATCGTCTGGGATCAGCTCGGCCACGCCCGGTCGGATTCGCCGGAGGATCCGGCCAGCTACGCGGTCGCCGCGTCGCTCGACGCCATGACCGGCATCCTCGACGCCGAGCGGGTCGACGACGCCGTGCTCGTCGGTCACTCCCTCGGCGGGTACCTGTCGCTCGAGCTGGCGCTGGCCCATCCGCAGCGGGTGCGCGGCCTCGTGCTGGTCGACACGGGTCCCGGTTATCGCAGCGAACCCGGCCGAGACCAGTGGAACGAGATGGCCGAGGGCTTCGCCAGGACCCTGGACGACGACGGGTTGGCCGGGCTGGCGCGCATCTCGGGCAGCGCCGAGGTCGACTCGGGGCTGCACCGCAGCGCGGCCGGCTTGGGCCGTTCCGCGCGCGGCGTGCTGAAGCAGACCGACGGCCACGTGATGGAGGACCTGTCCTCGATCACCGTGCCGACCCTGGTCATCGTCGGTGGGCGCGACCAACCGTTCCTCGCCGGGTCGGAGTACATGGCGAAGAAGATCCCCGGTGCCCGCCTGGCCGTGATCGACGGCGCCGGCCATGCCCCACCCGTCACCCACCCGCAGGAGTTCAACCGAGTGCTGCGGTCGTTCCTCGAAGAGCTGTGACCGACGTCCGGGCCGAAGTGCGGGCGTGGCTGGCCGAGCACTGGGATCCCGACCTGGCGTTGGTCGACTGGCGGCGGACGCTGCTCGACAGCGGCTGGGCAGTGCCAACGTGGCCGGAGGAGTGGTTCGGCCGGGGCCTGTCGGCGGCCGATGGCGCGGTCGTTGCCGCTGAACTCGCTGGGGCGGGAGCGGTGGGGCCGGCGGTCGGTGCCGGGATGGCACTGGCCGCACCGACGCTGCTCGCCCACGGGTCGGACGAGCTGCAGCGGCGGGTGCTGCCGCCGACCGTCACCGGCGAGCAGACGTGGTGCCAGCTCTTCAGCGAGCCGACCAACGGGTCGGACCTCGCCGGGCTGATCACGCGCGCCGAGCTCGACGGTGACACCTGGGTCGTCAACGGCCAGAAGGTCTGGAGCACCAGCGCCCACCACGCCGACCACGGCTTGCTCCTTGCCCGCACCGACCGGGACGTGCCGAAGCACGCCGGGATCACCTGCTTCGTGCTGCCCATGCGTCAGGCAGGCGCCGAGGTCCGACCGCTGCGCCAGATGAACGGCCACGCCTCGTTCAACGAGGTGTTCCTGACCGACGCGCGGGTGCCGGCCGACAACGTGGTCGGGGCACCGGGCCAGGGGTGGGCGGTGGCGATGACGACGCTCGCCAACGAGCGCGGGTTCGCCACGATGCGTCGGCCGCGGTTCGACCGCTCCAGCGGTCGCACCGCACGAGAGGCGGCGGCCGAGGCGGACGCCTACTTCGCCACGTACTCGTGGTACCCGCAGCGGGCCGGTCGCGCCGACCTCGTGATGGAGCGGTCCGTGGGTGGGGATGCGCTCGGCCGGCAGACGGCGGCTGCCCTGCACGCCCTGGCTCGTGCGCACGAGTGGACCGCCCGGCGGGCGGCGTCGAGGCGGTCGCCGGGTCCCGCGGGATCGCTGGGCAAGCTCGCCGCCAGCCAGGTGGCCAGGGCGTCGGCCGCCGCGCACAGCCGCCTCGCCGGCGCCGCCGGCATGCTGACCGAAGTCGATCCCGTCGTCGCCGAGGTGCTCGTGTCGGTCCCGGCGCAGTCGATCGCCGGCGGCACCGACGAGATCCAGCGCAACATCGTCGGCGAGCGCGTCCTCGGCCTGCCTCGTTGAGTCCCCGGACGCCTCCTGGTCAGGTTCCTGGCCGGACTTCCGGCCAGAGACCTGACCAGGAGGACGCGGAACGGGTCACCAGCCGTCGAACGGCGGCTCCTGGCCGTCGACCTGGTTCCAGTAGTCGCGATGGTCGACGATCAGGCCGGTGGCGTCGAAGCGCAGGAACGTCGAGCCGGCCATCGTCAGCCGCTGGCCGTCCTCGACCCAGGTCGCCCACCACTCGCACGCCGCTCGATCGCCACTGGCGACCGGCGTGGCGAACCGACACTCGACGTCGTGCTCGACGGCGAAGTTGCGTCGGAGGTAGTCACGGACGCCGGCCGGCCCGAGCTCGGGCTGGCGGTGGACCAGCGCCCGGTACTCGACCTCGTCGGCGTACAGCGCCACGATGGCCTCGACGTCCTTCCCCGCCCACGCCCGTTCCCACGTGTCGCGCCACCGCTGCGCGGCGAGCAAGACGTCCACCGACCGGACCGTAACCCCACCGCGTTTGTTCGCTGGACGCCGGTCACCGACGCCCGGTGCACGAACGCGGTGTTCCGGACTCACGCCTACGCCCATCGACGTGGACGGCACGATCGCCGAGAGCGTCGTGCGCCGGCCGGCCGCGCTGCTGGCGCCCTACGTCGAGTCGTACATCGGTTATCGGCATGCGGGCTTCGAGCCGGGCGAGCACATGGGGCTGCCGTCGCGCCACCTGACGTTCATCGTCAGCTTCGACGCGCCGCTGGTGCTGACCCAGCTGCCCGACGGTGCGCAACGGACGGAGCACTTCGACACGTTGGTCGGTGGCTTGCACACCACACCGGCGGTGATCTGCCACGACGGCAACCAGCACGGCATCCAGCTGCAGGTCACGCCGGCCGGTTCGAGAACGCTGTTCCGCATGCCGGCCGGCGAGCTGGCGTCGACCGTCGTCACGCTCGACCAGCTCTGGGGCCCACTGGCTGGCGAGCTGTACGACCGGCTGGCGTCCGTAACTGACTGGCGGGAGCGGTTCCGTGTCCTCGACGGGGTCCTGCTGAGAGTGCTGTCGACCACGGCCGAGCTGCCGACCGGTGCCCGCCCCCAGGCGGCGGTTGCCTTCCGCCGGTTGGCGTCGATGCACGGGATGGCCGACGTCGCCACGCTCGCCGACGAGGTCGGCTGGAGCCGCCGTCACCTCACGGATCGGTTCACCACCGAGTACGGCGTCGGCCCGAAGGCGTTGGCCCGGGTGCTGCGCTTCGAGCGGGCCCGCTGGATGCTCGTTCGGCCGACGCACCCGTCGTTGGCCACGGTTGCGGCGACGTGTGGCTACGCGGACCAGGCGCACATGACGAGGGAGTGGCGGGCGCTGGCCGGGTCGAGCCCGAAGGCGTGGCTGGCGGCCGAGGGCCTGCCTTTCGTCCAAGACCCCGAGCCGGTCGACGATGGAGGATGATCCCATGACCGAAGTGCAGAAAACGGTGTGGCCGTGCCTCAACTACCGAGACGCGCGGGCGGCGATCGCGTTCTTGACCGAGGCGTTCGGCTTCGTCGAGTCGCTCACCGTCCCGGGCGAGAGCGAGGAGATGGTCGCCCACTGCGAGCTGCGCTGGCCCGAGGGTGGCGGCGTGATGCTCGGTTCGGCGCAACGCGAGGAGAGCGAGTTCTCGCGGAAGCCGACCGGCGCGTCGTCGATCTACGTCGTCACCGATGATCCGCACAGCGTGTTCGAGCGGGCGACGGGGGCGGGCGCGGTGGTCGTCCGCGAGATGCGCGACGAGGACCACGGCTCGACCGGCTTCAGCGTCCGCGACCCCGAGGACAACATCTGGAGCTTCGGCACCTACCGGGGAGAGCCCTAGCCTCCGCCTGGTGGAGGCACCCGAGGACCTGCTCGATGCGGCGCGCGTCGTGCGCCGCAATGCTCACGTGCCGTACTCCCACTTCGCCGTGGGCGCGGCGATCCGCACGGCGTCGGGAAAGATCTTCGCCGGCGCCAACGTCGAGAACGCGGCGTTCCCGGAGGGCATCTGCGCCGAAGCGTCGGCCATCGGCGCGATGGTGTCGGCGGGCGAGCGGGAGATCGTCGAGGTGCTCACCGTCGCCGGCGGGGAGCACCTCGTGACGTGCTGCGGCGGGTGCCGCCAGAAGCTGGCCGAGTTCGCCGGCCCCGACACGCCCGTCCACGCCGCCGATCCCGACGGCGTGCTGAAGACGTTCACGCTCGGAGAGCTCCTGCCCGCCAGCTTCGGCGCCGACCACCTCGCCTGAACCGCCCCGGTCCGGCTCGGTCCTGGTGGGTCCCGGAAAATCCGTTGCCAGGCGACCAGCGGCGTGGGATCGTCACGTCGTTCGGTCGAGGGGCGACCGGCGTTCGGCGAACAGGGGGGTCAGGATGCGGCGATTGATGGCAGGTGCGGTGCTGGCGGTCGGTCTGACCGGCGGCGGAGCGGTGGCGGTGAGCTCGGGAACGGCGGTGGCGCAGGAGGACTACTGCACGCTGTCCCCCGACGTCGGCTACGTGCCCGTGTACTACGACTTCACCAGCTCGTGTGCCGCGCACGACTGGTGCTACGAGGTCAAGCCCTACGGCGACACCAGCGCCGGGCGCAAGCAGTGCGACGACGACTTCCGGGCCAACATGAAGGGCTGGTGCAACGGCTACTACCGCGCGTGGTGGCAGGGCCCGGCCCGGGTCGCCTGCCGCGGGACAGCCGACGTCTACTACAACGCCGTCCGCACCTTCGGCGGCGCATTCTTCTGAGTCTGCGGTGAGGTGAGAGAGAGGTGAGGGCACAGAGGCCCCGCACCTCTCACCTCACTCGCCGGACCCGTCGGATCGGCCGCCCTACCACCCCCTTCAGAGCCTCCTCGACGAACGTGTCGCAGTACACGATCGGAGATTCCCGCACCACGCACCCTCGCCGACCAGGGCCAATCCTGAGCGATATCGACTCAAGTTCTTTGTGCGGCCGGTTGCCAGAGGCGGTCCTTGGCCCGTAATCTGACCCGGACCTTTCGTTCGTCCCAGATCAGGAGCACCTTCCCATGCCCAAGGCCGTCGGCATCGACCTCGGTACCACCAACTCCGTCGTGTCCGTCCTCGAGGGTGGCGACCCCGTCGTCATCCCCAACGCCGAGGGCTCACGCACCACCCCGTCTGTCGTCGCCTTCTCCAAGAGCGGCGAGGTCCTGGTCGGTGAGGTCGCCAAGCGCCAGGCCATCACCAACCCCGACCGCACGTTCCGCTCCATCAAGCGGCACATGGGCGAGGACTGGAAGAGCGACGACATCGACGGCAAGCGCTACACCCCCCAGGAGATCGCCGCCCGCATCCTGATGAAGCTGAAGCGCGACGCCGAGAGCTACCTCGGCGACACCGTCAACCAGGCCGTCATCACCACCCCGGCCTACTTCGACGACGCCCAGCGCACCGCCACCAAGGAGGCCGGCCAGATCGCCGGCCTCGAGGTGCTGCGGATCATCAACGAGCCGACCGCCGCCGCCCTTGCCTACGGCCTCGACAAGGACGCCCAGGACGAGACGGTCCTCGTGTTCGACCTCGGCGGCGGCACGTTCGACGTCTCCGTGCTCGAGATCGGCGACGGCGTGTTCGAGGTCAAGTCGACCCACGGCGACACCCACCTCGGCGGCGACGACTGGGACCAGCGCGTGATCGACTGGCTCGTCCAGCAGTTCAAGAACGCCCACGGCATCGACCTGGCCAGCGACCGGATGGCGGCGCAGCGCCTGAAGGAGGCCGCCGAGAAGGCCAAGATCGAGCTCAGCCAGGTCCAGCAGACCCAGATCAACCTGCCGTTCATCACGGCCACGGCCGATGGTCCGCTGCACCTCGACGAGTCGCTCACCCGGTCCAAGTTCCAGGAGATGACGGCCGACCTCATCGAGCGCTGTCGCATCCCGTTCGAGCAGGCGTTGAAGGACGCCGGCGTGGCCAAGGGCGACCTCAACCACGTCATCCTCGTCGGCGGCTCCACGCGCATGCCGGCGGTCCAGGACCTGGTGATCAACCTCACCGGCGAGGAGCCGAACAAGTCGGTCAACCCCGACGAGGTGGTCGCCATCGGGGCGGCCATCCAGGCCGGCGTGCTGCGCGGCGACGTCAAGGACGTCCTGCTGCTGGACGTCACGCCGCTGTCCCTCGGCATCGAGACCAAGGGCGGGGTGATGACCCGGCTGATCGAGCGCAACACCACCATCCCGACCCGGCGTACCGAGGTGTTCACCACGGCCGAGGACATGCAGCCGTCGGTGGAGATCCACGTGCTGCAGGGCGAGCGGGAGATGGCCAACTACAACAAGACGCTCGGCAAGTTCCAGCTCGTCGACCTGCCGCCGGCCCCGCGCGGCGTGCCGCAGATCGAGGTGACGTTCGACATCGACGCCAACGGCATCGTCCACGTGTCGGCCAAGGACCGGGCGACCAACAAGGAGCAGTCGATGACGATCACCGGTCAGTCGACGCTTGACAAGAACGTGATCGACCAGATGGTCAAGGACGCCGAGGCTCACGCCGAGGACGACCGCCGTCGCCGCGAGGAGGCGGAGGTGCGCAACAACTCCGACTCGCTGGTGTACCAGACCGAGAAGGTCCTGCGCGACCAGGGCGACAACGTCCCGGCCGAGGAGAAGGCTGCGGTCGAGCAGCCGCTGGCCGACCTCAAGAAGGCGCTGGAGGGCAGCGATACCGCAGCCATCAAGGCGGCCAGCGAGACGCTGATGACGGCCAGCCAGGCGTTCAGCCAGAAGCTCTACGAGGCGGCGGCGCGCGACACCAACGCCGCCGGCACCTCGGCCTCGGGCCAGAGCAACACCGGGCCGGCGGACGACGACGAGATCGTCGACGCCGAGATCGTCGACGAGGAGCAGAAGGGCGCGTGAGCGAGCGAGTCTTCGAGCGAGCGAACCATCATTGCGGCGCGTCTTTGTCGCCGGCTTTGCGGCGACTCGCTCATTGGTCCTCCGTCGCTGATCCCTGGCGAGACCCGTCGCAGCGGTCGATGATGCAC
>JBPCJL010000069.1:0-17723 GCA_051005355.1 Ilumatobacteraceae bacterium | reverse complement strand
TTTCCTTTGGTTGCCGAACGCCGATCACCCGGTCGATCGTCCACTCCTCGCCCTCGTGGTGGTCGTCGCCCCGGTAGATACCGCGCCCCAGCCCGTCGTCGAACCCGGCGAAGTAGCCCCCGCCCTGGAGGTACACCGGGTACGAGATCGGCTCGATGCCGTACCGCTCCACGCTGCCGTCCGGTCGCGTCAGGCGGACCTCGCCCTGCTGCAACCTCGGCACCGGTCGCCCGTCGACCACTGCGAAGGTGACCTCGTGCTCGATCGCGGTGTACGCGAACGATGCTTGCTCGTCGCCGTACGGGTACATGCAGCGGCTCTCGAACTTGCTCGGCGAGCCGTCGCCGCCCTGGTGGTGGAACTGCCAGAACACGGCCCGGTCGGGCAGCTTGAACACGCACCACGGGCGTAGGCCGGGCGGGGCGACCGGCTTCGGCGGTGGGGCGACGGCGGGCGAGCGCGGCCCCCCGGTGTTGTTGCCGATCCCCCACGAATGGTCGCGGACGCCGGTCCAGCCGTCGACGTCGACGCGCGCTCCCGGTACCTCGAGCCAGCCCGACACGAGGCAGCACTGGTCATAGTTCGACCGGTCGCTCTGCAGCCGGCCGTTCACGACGACCTGCACGTGCTCCTCGTTGTAGGGCGGGCACCACCCCTCGAAGGTCAGGTCGAAGGCCTGCCCGTACGGGTTCTCGCCGCAGCGCACCCGCAGCGTGCGCAGGCCCTCGACGACCTCCACGCGGAACGGTCCGCAGTCCAGTTCGTCGATGCGCGGGCGCAGCCGTCGTGACCAGCGCAGGTTGTGCTGGCGACCCTCGGTCGAGACGCAGCAGAAGGCGTCGAGCACGTCGTTGTTGGCGTGCAGCCGGAACCCCATGAACCAGGCGTACCGGCCGGCGTCATCGCCCATCGTGAAGTAGTAGCCGTCGCTCCAGTGCGGCGATCCGTCGGCGACGACATCGAAGGTCTGGCCGAGCTGGTGCCGGGGGAGCTCGTCGAGCCTGGTCAGGCGTCGGTTCACATCGACCGCCAGCGGTTGTGGTGGACGACCTCGGACACGGGCCGGCGGTTGACCGGTCCGAAGTCGGCGGCCGGCCAGCCGACGGGGATGGTGGCGGCGATGCGTACGTCGTCAGGGATGCCGAGCACCTGGCGCACGACGGCGTCGGCGGTCAGGTGCAACGTGGTGAAGACCGACCCGAGGCCGAGGGCGCGGGCGGCGACCAGGAGGTTCTGCGCCGCCGGGTACAGCGCCGACCACGTCATCTGCTCGCTCGGCCGCTGGGGCGGGTAGCGCACCCTGCCGCAGACGAACACGATCAGTGGCGCCTCGGCGAAGGAGTCGATGAGGTGGGCCGTCCCGTCGAGCATCAGCCGGGTCGTGCGGTCCGGCCGCTCGATGGCGGCAACGCGGGCGGCCATCGCGTCCCGGACGGCGTCGCCGATGCGCGTCTTGGCTTTGGGCTCGTCGAGCAGGACGAAGTCCCAGTCCTGGGTGTTGCCGGGGCTCGGCGCGCGGGTCGCCGCCCAGATCAGCCGCTCGGCCAGCTCGGGCGAGATGGGGTCGGGGCGCAACCAGCGCATGGCTCGGCATGTGCCCATGGCTTCGAACACGGCGCTCGACCCGAGTTCGTCCACGGCGGACGAACATACTGAGCGTCCGATTCCGCGATCCAAGGAGACCCGCCAGTGGCAGTTCCGGACCACACCGAGCGGAGCCTGCTCGACCTGTTCTCGCTGGCCGGTCGAGCGGCTGTCGTCACCGGGGGTGGACGGGGCATCGGCGCGGCGACGGTGCGCCGGCTGGCCGAAGCCGGGGCGTCGGTCGTCGCCGGAGACCTCGACGTGGCAGCAGTCGAGAAGGTCGCCGCCGACGTGGCTGGCAACGTGATCGCCGCGCCCGTCGACGTCGCCGACACCGCGTCGCTCGGCGCGCTGGCCGACCGCGCCGTGGCCGAGTTCGGCCGCCTCGACGTGTGGGTCAACAACGCCGGCATCTACCCGACCACCGGTCCCGCCATCGACGTGACCGACGACTTCATCGACCGGATGCTGCAGGTCAACGTGCGGGGGACGTTCGCCGGCGCCCGGGAGGCGGCGAAGCGCATGACCGCCGGCGGGGTGATCGTCAACCTCGCCTCGACGGCCGGATTCCGCGCCGCCGCTGGCATCAGCGCGTACGTGGCGTCGAAGCACGCAGTGGTCGGGTTGACGAAGAACCTGGCCATCGAACTGGCGCCGATGGGCATCCGGGTCGTCGGAGTGGCGCCCGGTGTCATCGACACGCCCGGCGTGCAAGAGCAGCTGGCGCCGCTGAAGGCGGCCGGGCTGGACGTTGCGGCCGGCATGACCCGCACGCTGCTCGGGCGGGCCGGCCAGCCCGATGACGTGGCGCGGGTGATCACGTTCCTCGCCTCCGATCTGGCGGCCTGGATCACCGGCGACGTGGTGGCGGTCGACGCCGGCGCGCTGGCAGTGTGACGGGATGGACGGCGCGCTGATCGACCGCCTGCACCGAGAGATGCAGTACGAGTTCGGGCGGACGGCGCCGCCCGAGGGGTTCCCGGCGTTCCACGACATCCCGGCCGGGCGCTACGTCAGCGACGAGTTCTGGGCGCTCGAGCGGGAGCACCTGTGGCCGAAGTCGTGGGTGCTGGCCGGACGGGTGGAGGACGTTGCGGGCGTCGGCGATTTCTTCACGTTCGACGACCTGCGCGTCCCGGTGCTCGTCATCCGGGGCAAGGACGAGGAGGTGCGGGCCTTCTACAACACGTGCCAGCACCGCGGCGCGCCGGTCGTGCGTGACACGGCCGGAACGGCGCGCACGCTGCGCTGCCAGTACCACTCGTGGACGTACGACATCACCGAGGGCCGGCTGGTGGCCGTGCCCGACGAACGGGACTTCGTCGGCTTGGACAAGGCGACACGGTGCCTGCCGCGGCTGCGCTGCGAGATCTGGGACGGATGGATCTTCATCAACCAAGACCTCGACGCCGTGCCGCTGCTCGACTGGCTGGCGCCGATCCCCGAGCAGTTGGCCGAGCTGCAGGGGCCGTCGCTGCGGCGGGTGGCCACTCGCCGCGAGGTCGTGCCGTGCAACTGGAAGGTCACCGCCGAGGCGTTCCTCGAGGTGTACCACTTCCGCCACATCCACCAGCGGGAGGGCGAGAGCCACCTGGACAACCGGGGGGCGACGATGGGTCTGCTGCCCAACGGTTCGTCACGCATGATCACGCCGTTCTCGAAGGCGTCCTGGGCGACCGCCGGGATGGGTGACTGGGACGACTGGCGCCGCGTCGAGATGCCGGGCTTCACGGACATCGCCACGGTCAACGACCTCGTGCGCTGCACGAGCTCGGCGTATTCGGTGTTCCCCAACCTGATCACGCCGATCGCCGCCTACGGGTTCCCGTTCATCACGTTCTGGCCGATCGACCGACGGACGACCAGGATCGACTGGACGCACTACGCGCCGATCGACTTCGACCCGGATCGCGACGGGCTCCCGCCGCACTGGGAGCGGCGGATGGACAACTTCGACCGGATCATGGAGGAGGACTTCCAGAACATGGCGCCGATGCAGCGGTCGCTGGAGTCGCCGGCGTTCCGGGGGATGCCGATCAACTACCAGGAGCGGCGGATCTGGCACTTCAACGAGCAGATCGACCGCATGATCGGCATCGACCGCATCCCGGAAGACCTTCGCGTCGAGCAGTTGCTGGGGCCGTACGTCGGTGAATGATCGCTTCGAGATCATTCAGGTGACGCACGACTATTGCTGGGCGCTGGACACGAAGTCGTGGGACGACCTCGACGAGGTGTTCCTGCCCGACGCCACGGCCGACCTCGGCTGGCCGCTGGAGGGCAGAGACGCGATCAAGGCGCGCATCCGGGCGGCGCTCGAGCCGCTGGACGACAGCCAGCACCTCGTCGCCACCCACCAGGTGCGTGTCGGCGGCGACGAGGCGACGTGCCGGTGCTACCTCCAGGCCCAGCACCTGCGGGACGGCGACACGTTCATGTACGCCGGGCGCTACGAGGACCGGTTCGTGCGCGCGTCCGACGGGTGGCGCATCGCCCACCGGGAGATCGTGCAGATGTGGACGGCGGGCAACCCCGCCGTCGTTCGCCGCTGACCGCGGTCTGGGTGTCGATCGTGCCAGAACCCCAACTGGGCGCGGATCCCGACGAAGAGCGTCACGGTGGGCGCCCAATTGGATCGCCGGTGCAGATTGCGTACGCCGTGGCCGACGTCCACGCCGCCGCTGCCCGCTGGACCGCGGCGACGGGCGCGGGTCCGTTCTTCGTCCTCGAGCACATCCCCCTGGCCGTGGCGCGCGTCGACGGCGTCGACGGCGACTTCGACCACTCGTCCGCGTACGGGCAATGGGGATCGGTGATGGTCGAGCTGGTGCAGGAGCACACCCCGCCGCTCGTCGAGCCCGGCTCGGGCGTGCACCACCTGGCGTTCATGGTCGATTCGTTGCCGGCGGCGCAGACGTGGTGTGCGGAGAAGGGTTGGCCCGAGCTTCTGTGGGCTCGCACCGGCGGCGGTCAGGAGTTCGCGTTCATGGACGCGCGGGCGGATGTCGGCCACCTCGTGGAGCTGTACGAGCCGTCGCCCGCATTGCTCGCCTTCTACACCAAGGTCGCAGCCGCAGCCGCGGCGCGTTAGCGATCGAGCAGCGCGCAACCGTCGATGTGCAACCGTCGGCGCATGCCGAACGCCGGCTTGTCGTCGCCGACGCTGGCCAATGCGTGCTCGCACCGGGCGGTGTAGCACCAGCCAAAGACGATGCCTGCCCGGATGACCGGCCACTCGTCGGTCGTGAAGGGCGTGACCCGATCCAGTTCAGCGTCGCCGGCGAACGCAACGCACTCGTCGGCGGTGGCGAAGTAGGGCGCGCCGGCCGAGTGGTCGACCGAGAGCATGGCTGCGACCATGCCCAAGGCGAAGGGCTCCGGCTCCTGAGCGATGGCGTCCCAGTCGTAGATCGCCGTCAGGCGCCGAGTCGCTGCGTCGATGCGCAGGTTCGGCGGGCGCCAGTCGAGGTGCACGAGCGTTGGTCGTGTTGGTGCGGTCTCAATCCGCTGGCGGGCGCGATGAGCAAGCGCGTCGATCCACTCGGCGCCGGCTGACGTCCCCTCGAAGTCGAACAGCGGCGCGTGCGGCGTCGGGTAGAGCCCGCAGAGGTCGCGTGGCCGCACCGGCATCGGAAGCACCACGTCGGTGAAGGCGTGGACGAGTTGCGTCCAGGCCGCCGCAGCCACGCCACGCTCATCGGGCCGGCGCATGTTCGGCGGCCGACCGTGACGAAGCGCCGTGTCGGCAGTGGCGACTCCGGCCGCCAGTTGGGCCGGGCCGGCCAGCGGTAGCGGCGCGGGCAGACCGGCGGCGGCCGCCAGTCGCTGCGCCGACTGGGTGGCGGCCAGCTGGTCGACGGTGGTCGCGGGCGGCGGGCGGACCTTGATCACGGCATCGGTCGCATCGGCCAAGCGCACACCGGCGACGCACCCGACACTGACGTGCCACAGCCAGGCGTCGACGACCGGCTGCCCGAGGTGGTCGATGATCCACCGCTCGATGGCGGCCGCCATCCCCGTGGGATCGGGGTCGCCGAAGGTGAGACCGGTGACGGTCGGGTCCGCCTCGGCCGCGATCAGCTCGGCGAGGCGCGGTGAGCGATCTGCGCCGCATGGACGCACACTGCTCACCGCGCTCATCCGCGCGGCGGGCTAGCGGACGAGCTCGGCGTCGCTGATCCAGCTGCCGTGGAAGCCGTACGGGATGCGACGCGGCAGGTGTACCCGGGCGACCGGCTCGGCCGCGGGGTCGGAAGCGTCGAGGATGACCAGCTCCGACTGCTCCGTAGCGTCGTCGTAGACGAGACCCATCGCCCAGCCCTCGTCCTCGCCGCTGGTGTCGGACTCTCGCACGAAGACGAACTCGCCGGGGTGCGCGGTGGGGCCGAGATCGAAGACCTCCGAATCACCTGCGGCCAGGTCGTACTTCACGACGACGCCGGGCGCGTCGAGACCACCGGGCTCGCCCGGGCGCGGCGCCGCCGCCCAGCCGAACCGGTGCGGCAGCCCGACCACGCGGTCGTCAACGCGCGGGAAGGCGTGCGACACGTCGTCGAGCTGCTGCTCGCGCACCGTGCCGGCATCGAGGTCGAACGTCCACCGGTGCAGGTAGCACGGGGCGAAGTCCTCCATCGAGTCCCGCCACATGTACTCGTGGCGGCCGACGTCGCACACGACCTTCGACGACCCGTCCGTCCCGTCGACGAAGGCGTTCAGCGGGTGGAACACGTAGCAGGGGTCGACGTCGAACCACTGCACATCGGCGTCCGTGCCAAGGCGGGGCATGATGCCGATGCGGGCGCCGTAGCTGTCGTCCCAGCCCAGCGGGATGTCGCCGGTCATCGCCTTCTCCAGGTCGAACGTGACCGGCAGGTCCATGAAGATGGCGTGGTCCCTAGTGATCATAAAGTCGTGCATCATCGTCGGGCCGGGCACGGTGATCGGCGCCGTGTGGACGAGCGCCCCTTCGGCATCGAGCACGTGGTACGTGAGGTACGGCGGCAGCACGCCGTAGCCGAAGAAGTGCAGCTCACCGGTCTCCGGGCAGAGCTTCGGATGGGCCGTGAACGCCGTCGTCAGGCGGCCACCGAAGTCGTCGCACCCGAGCGTCTCCAGCTCGGGTGACAGCTCGTAGGGGAGGTGGCCCTCCTCGAGCGCCCAGATCCGCCCGGCGTGGGCGAGCACGTGGGTGTTGGCCGCGCTGGCCGTCGGGTCCATCATCGTCTCGGGGTCGGTGGCCTCGAGGTGCTTGTCCAGCTTGGTCGTGCGCACCCACCGGTTGCGGTACCACGAGGCGCGGCCGCCCTCCAGGCGGATGCCGTGGACCATGCCATCACCGAAGAACCAGTGCGCCGCCGTTCCGCTGGCCGGGTTGGAGCCGTTGCGCAGGTAGCGCCCCGACAGCGATGGCGGGATGGCGCCGGTGACGGCCAGGTCGTGGACGGTCAGCTCGTCCTGCACGGGCCCGTAGTTCCCGGCCAGGAACCAGGGTGTCTGTACGTCGGTCATGGCGTTCCTCTCGTCGTCCGCGCAACGATCCTGCCAGGTCGTTCAGGCCACCACGCCGTCGACGTGGACCCCACCGCCGTGCGCGCCCTCCGGCTCGACCTCGGCGGCGAGCGCGAACGACGGGTCGTTCTCGCCACGTCGCGCACCCGGCGTCGAGTCCGTGATCGTTACCCGTTCGGCGATCCGCCATTGTCCGGCCCGTCGCTCGAAGCGGTCGAGGTAGCGGCCGAACGACTCGACCAGGGCGCCGTCGCCGCCGATGGCGCGGTGCTGCCAGTACGTCTCCGTCGCCGCGACGTCGCCGCGGATGCCGAGCAGGAGGTGGTTCGTCACGACGTGCTGCGTCGTGCCGCCGCCGTCGCTGTTGCCGTCGATCGTGGGCACGTCGGCACCGGCGTGGAAGCAGTCCCTGACCAGCTGAGTGTCGCCACGATCGAGCCCGCGACTGCACTGCGTGACGAGGTGGTGCAGCCGATGGGCGATCGCCAGCTCGTCGGGCGACGGGACGCCGAGGCTCATGTCAGTGCACAACGACGGCGTCGTCGGCGCCCCATGGCGTCACCTCGCCCTCGGCCCGGTAGCGGTCGGGCAGCTCCTCGACCATGTCGAGCGTGGCCGACAGGCGACCGACGCCGACGAACATCGCCACGTTGAGCCCGAGCTCGACGATCTCCGGCTCGGTGAACAGCTCGCGGAGGTGGTCGTAGAAGGCGTCGTCGATGGCGAGGTGGTTGGTGGCGAACAGCTCGCCGTAGCGGATGGCCAAGCGTTCCCGCACGTCGAGGTCGGCGGCCTCCATCGGCCGCTCGAGCGAGCAGACGAGGTCCTCGGTCAGCCCGTCGGCCAGGGCGTCCGGGTAGCGGATGGCCATGCAGCTGCGGCACTGGTTGTGGAAGGCGACGCGCAGCCGGACCAGCTCGATCAGCCGCTCCGGCAGTGTGCGGTTGACCTTGAGGGCGGCGCCGAACTGCCCGAGGCCCTTGGCCATCGCCGGCTGGTGGCCGAAGATGCGGGTCAGCCCCAGCTCGAGCGGCGTCCGCTCGTCGGCCCGGCTGCGCCGCCGCAGGTCAGGATCGAGCTGGTCGGGCGTGAGCATCGAGACGCGAGCCATGTCGTCAAGGCTCGCAGGCCCGACCCGCCCGAGCCGAGCCAGACGGAGCTTGCCACTCTTCTGGTGATTTTCGTTCACTGGCGAACACTGAAAACGCTTGAGAACGCGATGCGGCAGGTCAGCGGAGGGCGGACCACCAGTCGGCGACGGTGGCGGCGAAGCGGTCGGTGTAGGCGGCCGTGAGGTCGTCGGCGCCCTCGGGTGCGTCCTGGTGCTCGGTGGGTGGGAGGTCGGAGGCGCCGGCGATCGGGTCGACCCACTCCAACCGCAGCGCCTCGAACACTTGGCCGAGCTCGGGCGCCGCCGTCTCGTGATGCTCGCTCGTCTGGTGGCGGATGAACGTCCGGTGGTCGTCGAAGGACAGCAGCGTGTAGTACGTGCGCTCCTCGGCCCCGCGCCAGTACTGGTAGTGCCGCACACCCGTCTCGTGCTCGTGGGTCGCCTGGTACAGCCGCCGAGCGATCTCTTCGAACTCGGCCTCCTTGCCGGGCTTGACGCGGAGGTGGGCGAGGATCGTGGCCATCGCTCTCGACGGTAGGGCGGTGCCCCCGCGCACGTACCATCGACCGGCCGGCGAACGGAAAGTGTGAGCGAGCGTCAGGGCTCGAGTCCCGTGCTGACGGTGAAGTCAAGCGAGCGAACGATCGCGAGAAGCGAACAGGGGGCACCGTTGGAGGATCCATCCGTGATGCCGGAACGTCTGGCGGCGTTCCTGGTGCTACAGCACCCCGACGTCAGCGACGTCCAGGTCACGTCGTACGAGGTCATGACCGGCGGCTACAGCCGGCTGCTGGCCCGTGCCGGCGTGACCTGGACTCGCGACGACTCGACCGAGCACCACTCGTTCGTGCTGCGCGGTGACCCGCCACCGGACCGCAGCCTGATCCACACCGACCGGCGCTATGAGTGGGACGTCCTTCACGCCGTCGCCGGCTCGTCGCGCGTCGCCGCCCCGCTGTACTTCGACGGCACCGGCGAGCACCTCGGCACGAAGGCGATCGTGCTCGAGCACTCGACGGCCACCTCGCTGCTGCCCTACTGCGCCGGACGCGACGACGTCGGCGACCTGCCCACCCGCCTTGCCGAGGCGGCGGCCAGCTTCCACACCATCCCCGTCGACCGGCTGCCGGCGAGCATCGAGCGGCCGACCAGCTACGACGACTACCTGACCTCGCGCATCGACGAGTGGCGGCGTACCGACGCCGCGCACGTCGAGAGCGATCCGTTCCTGCGCTACGTGGCGGCCTGGCTCGACGCCCACCGCCCGCCGCCGGTCCCGCTGACCCTCATCCACGGCGACTTCCAGAGCGCCAACATGCTCGTCGACGACGAGGGCCACCTCGTCCTCCTCGACTGGGAGCTGGCCCAGATCGGCGACCCGCGCGAGGACCTCGGCTACTTCAAGGCCGTCGCCCAGGCCGCTCCGCCGGACCTCACCGACGCTGACGAGCTCTACGCCCGCTATCGGGAGCTGACGGGCTTCGACGAGAACCAGGTCAACCCGGCCGTCGTCTCCTACTTCCTGATCCTGGGCGTGATCGGCACCGTGCGCCGTCTCCTCGAGGGGGGCGCGGCGTTCGCCCGTGGCGAGAACCACCTCCTCGCCTCGCTGTTCAACCTCAACTCCGTGCAGTTCGGTCACATGATGTGGATGCAGGCGTCGGTGCAGCTCGAGGCCGTGCTGGTCGGAGCGGACTGATGCTCAGCAAGCCGACCACCGACCACGTGATCAACGGGGTGCGGGCCACGCTCGACGAGCAAGTGCTGCCCAAACTGACCGACGAGCCGACGCGCGTGGCCGTGCAGATGATGCAGCAGATCCTCCGCGGTGCGGCCGTGCGGGCGGCCCACGAGATCGCCTGGATGCACGAGGAGATCGCCGGCATCCGCGTGGTCGCCGCGGGCGCCGCCGACGACGCCGCCGTGGCCGAGGCCGTCGCCGCGCTCGACGGGCTCGACGCGCTCGACGCCGCCAGCCTGCACCTGGAGGACGTCCAGGCCCGCTACGACAAGGCGGGCGAGGTGCTGTCGCGCTGCGTCGAGGCGGCCTATGCCGCCGGCGACGACGAGGCCGTCGAGCGGGCGCGGGCCGTGCTGGCGCTCCGCAGCGCCCACGAGATGGAGATCATCGGCCAGCTCGACCTCGTCGGGCGTGGGTGAGCGCAGCGAACCCGCCGGCCGAGCGAGCGCCAGCCATCAGCAGCCTGCGCAGGCCGGCGATGGGGCCCGCTGGGGGCGCAGCCCCCAGGATGTGGAGGTGAGACACGACCTCGATGTCGGTGTCGCGGACCGGCTGCTGACCACGACGCGCTCGGTCCGCCGCCGGCTCGACCTCGCCGGCCAGGTGCCCGACGATGTCGTGCGGACGTGCCTCGACATCGCCCAGCAGGCGCCCAGCGGCAGCAACAGCTCGAGTGCCCGGTGGATCGTCGTGCGCGACCCCGCGCCGCGTCGGCAGCTGGCCGACATCTACCGCCTCGGCCTCGGTGAGTACGCCAGGGCAACAGCCGCGCTCGAGCAACGTGGATTCGAGGGCCGCGTCGACACCGACCTCGACGGCGAACGGACCCGCGCCCGCGACGCCCAGACCAAGCGGGTCTTCGCCTCCGCCCGCCACCTCACCGAGCACCTGCACGAGGTGCCGGTCCTCGTCGTGCCGTGCCTGCTCGGCCGGCTGCCCGACGCCTACGACAACTTTCGCGCCGCCGCATTCTACGGCTCGATCCACCCGGCGATCTGGAGCTTCATGTTGGCGTTGCGGGTGCGCGGCTACGGAAGCGTGTACACGTCACTGCACCTGGTCCAGGAGCGGGAGGCGGCCGAGGTGCTGGGGATCCCCGACCACGTCACCCAGGCCGGGCTGGTCCCCGTCGCGCCGTTCCTGGGCGAGGGCTTCCGCGCCGCCGATCGAGGCCCGATCGACGAGATCATCGCCGTCGATCGCTGGGACTTCTGAGCTAGGCCAGCACGAGGTTCTCGTCCGAACGGCGCACGTTCACGGGAATCGCGCTCATCACCGGAATGCCGCTGATCGGGTCGTAGTCGCGATCGGTGCTTGACAGCCGGCCCGTGTTGGAGCCGATCGTGCGCACGTCGGGGTCGTGCTTCGGTGCGTCGCCGAACGCGTGGGCCATCGAGATGACGCCGGGTGCGACGTCGGGCGCCGCCTCCACCACGCCGAGGATCTGGGCATGACCGGAGTCGATCTCGATGATGTCGCCAGCGGCCAGCCCTTCGGCGTCGAGGTCGGCCGGGTTCATGAACGCCGGGTTGTAGCGGAACTTGCGCACGAGATGCGGGATGTCCCGGCCCGACGAGTTGTAGACGTCGAGCATCCGCCGGCTGACGAGCCGATAGGCGAACACCTCGTCGGCGCGGTAGCCGGCGTGGTCAAGCACGGGCTCGGCGGCGACGTCGACGAGCTCGCCGAGCATCGACGGCGCGCCGACCTGCAGCCGGTGCGGCCACCCGTCCTCCTTCGACTGGACCACGATCGACGGATCCTCGAAGACGTGCCCGCTTGGGTACCGCTTCACCTCGTCGAGCGGGATCCGGCCTCGTCGCGTCATCAACTGGTGCAGGTCGTCCGTCGTCGGCTTCCTCTCCATGTCCAGCTCGACACCGGCCACCTTCAGCGTCAAGCCCATGCGCTGCCCGAGGGCGTAGAACAGCTCCCACTCCTCGACGACGTCGGATCCCTCCGGCGGGTCGACGATGGCCGGCGCGAACTGGGCGTACGGCTCGGGGTAGCCCGTCGTCGCCGCGCCGTAGCCCCAGATCGTCTCGTTGGGCATCGTGATGCCGTCCGCCTCCAGCGACAGCTTCGGCGCGATCACCCAGTCGGCGAGCTTGGCGGTCGCCGACATCTTGATGTCGAGCGCCACGTGCAGGTCGAGCGCCTCCATCGCCCGCACCGTCTTCAACTGATCGGGCCAGGCGGCCATCGGGTTGCCCCCGAGGCTGAACAGGGCCCGCACCCGCCCGTCGCCTTCGAGCAGGATCTCGTCGGCCAGGGCCGCGGTCGGCAATCCACCGGCGTTGTCGCCGAGGCCGCGCACCCGCAGCTGCTCGCCGAACCCGCTGACCGGCTGCGGCGCGTCGGCTTGGGCCTTGAAGTCACGCGTCGGCATGAGCACGAACGGGTTCGGCACCCGTTCACACGGACGAAGCCAGCGGCCGCAAAGGGTCTGGATGCAGGCGATGAGGTACTCGGTCAGCGTGCCGCGCGGCGCCATGTTCGGTCCCGTCCCGGCGGTGACCGATCCCGTTGAGCCGTTGGCGAACGTGCGCGCCGCCTCGACGACCAGGGCGGCCGGCACGCCCGCCCGGCGCTCGACGTACTGCGGGGTGAAGGGCGCGACGGCGTCCCGCAGGTCATCGACACCCTCGACCTCGGCGTCGAGGAATGGCCGGTCCTCCAGCCCTTCCTCCAGGATCACGCGGACGATCCCGGCGAGGATCGTCGGGTCCTCACCCGGCTTCGGCTGGAGGAACAGGTCGGCATTGGCCGCCGCCTCGGTGCGGCGAGGATCGATGACGATGAGGCGCATGCCACGCGCCTTGGCCTCACGCAGCCGTCGTGCCGGGTCGAACTGTGGGATGCCGCCCCACATCGAGATCGTCGGGTTGGCCCCGACCAGCATCCACGTGTCAGCCTCGGCGAACGGCTGCGGCCCAGCGTTCCACGAGCCGTGGAGGGCGCGGGCGATGCCCTTTCCCGGCTGGTCGATGCTGCCCGACGAGAAGCGCATGCGCGAGCCGATGGCGCGCATGAACGCCTTGGCCACCTCGTTGCCAGCCGGGTAGTGGAACGAGAACGTCCCGGCATACAGGGCGACGGCGCGCGGACCGGATTCCGCGACGATGTCGGTCAGCTGGGCAGCGATCGCATCGACAGCGTCGTCGAAGGCGACGGGGGCATGCGAACCGTCGGGCATCCGCCGCATCGAGTGCAGCAGGCGATCAGGGTGGGCGTGCTGCTCGGGCAGCGCCCGGCCCTTGACGCACGTGAAGCCGTGGTACATCGGGTTGTCGACGTCGCCGATGACCTTCGTGGCCCGGCCGTCCTCCACGGTGACCTTGATGCCGCAGAAGGCGTGGCAGAACCGGCAGAACGACGTGACCGTCCGGGCCATGCGCGGACCGTATCGCTGACTAGAGCGTGGGAGCGACGGGGACGTCCGTGCCGCCGAGGATGGCGTCGGCGCGCCGGGTGATCCACTCCCGGTAGCCGTCGTGCGTGACAACCCAGAAGCGACCGCCAATGATCGCGTCGTGGACTTGGTCGGCGATCTGCGACGCCGACAGCGCGGTCGGCGGTGGCGTGCGCTGCGTGGGGATGTCGAGCGGGGCAGGTGCCGTGGCCCCCGGCCGGTTGCGGCCGCTCTCGGAGATGCGCGTCGGCACGACGCCGGGGCACAGCACCGACACGCCGATCGGTACACCGGCGGCGCCGAGCTCGCCGTGCAGTGATTCAGACAGTGCGACGACGCCGGTCTTGGCCACGTCGTACGGCGCGATGTTCGGGAACGGCAGCAGCCCGGCGATCGACGCCGTGTTGACGATGTGACCCGGCTCGCCGCCGTCGATCATGCGCGGCACGAACGCCCGCACGCCGTGGATCACGCCCCAGAGGTCGACGCCGAGAACCCACTGCCAGTCGTCGAGCGACTGCTCCCACGACGGGCCGGTCGTGACGACCCCGGCGTTGTTGCACAGGACGTGGACGGCGCCGAAGCGGTCGTAGGCCGTCTCGGCCAACGTTTCGACGGCGGCGGCGTCGGCCACGTCGGTGACGACCCCCAGCACCTCTGCGCCGCTCGATCGCAACCGCTCTTCGGCGGCGGCGAGCGCCGACTCCTCGACATCGGCGAGGACAAGGCGCATGCCCTCGCCGGCGAACCGCTCGGCCATGGCCAGTCCGATCCCGCTGGCCCCTCCGGTGATCACGGCGACTCGATCCTGCAGCTGCACCGTCCGAGTGTTTCGTGATGCGAAGCCCCGCACCAAACACTCGGATGCGGCCTAGGAGAAGCTCAGGGCGAGCGGTTGCCACGCATCCAGCAGGGGCAGCACGACGTCGATGCCCTCGTAGGGCAGCGTCAGGACGGCGCGGGTCACGCCCTCGGCCGCCAGCTGCTCGAGGCCGGCAGGGTCGGTGGTGGCGCCGAACACGCTGACGGCGATCGACGACGGGTCACGACCGGCGCGCTCGGCGACCTCGCGCAGCGGGGCGATCCGGCCGGCGATCGAGTGGCGGGCGGAGATCGGCATCCAGCCGTCGCCGTACTCGACGATGGCGGCGAACAGCTTCGGGCCCCAGCCGCCGCCGAGGTGGATCGGCGGGTGCGGTTGTTGCACCGGCTTGGGCAGTGCCCACGCCGGTGCGAACCGCACGTGCTCGCCGTCGAACGATGCCGAATCCTGTGTCCACAGCGTCTGCATCGCCAGCACCTTCTCGCGCACCATGGCCCGTCGATCGACCCATGGGACGCCGTGGTTCTCCTGCTCCTCGCGGTTCCAGCCGAACCCGATGCCGAGCTCGACGCGTCCGCCCGTGAGGTGGTCGAGCGAGGCGACCTGCTTGGCCGTCCAGATCGGGTCGCGCTGGCCGAGCAACGTCACGCTCGTGCCGAGGCGCAGGGTCGACGTCACCGCGCCGGCCATGGCCAGCGCGTTGAACTGGTCGTGCATGCGCCAGTAGTCCTCGGGCAGCGGCTCACCGTCGCGCCCACCGTGCCACGGCGTGTCCCGGCTGGCCGGGATGTGGCTGTGCTCCGGGTACCAGAGCGACTCGAAACCGCGTGCCTCGACCTCCTGGGCCATGCGCACCGGGTGCACGGTGCGGTCGAGACAGAACGTCGTGATGCCGACCTTCACGGCCGGGTCACGGCCAGACGATGGCCATGTCGCCGACGGCGAACCCGAGCGCCGGGCTGACGTCAGCGGGCTCCCAACGATCACCGTGGCGCACGAGCAGCCGCACGTTGCGACCCCAGAGGTCGACCTCGAGGTACTCCTCCACGCCCCAGGCGGCGTAGAACGGCAGCTTCTCTCCCGCCGCCTCGCCGGGCGAGAGGATCTCGACCACGAGCACGGCCGTCGCGAGGAACGCCGGCGACGTCCGCGGTGTGTCTCGTTGGTACACCCCGATGTCAGGCACCTTGGCGTCCCACTTGTCCCGTCCGATGTTGACCGGCATAGCCAAGCGCAGGCCGGCTTCCTTGACGAGATCGGAGAGCAAGAGGTGGAGCTCAGCGATCATCTCGCCGTGCTCTGGCGAGGGCCCTGTCACGATCCGGTACACCCCCTCCCACCACTCGTCGAACGTGTCGAGGCCGTTGCGGCGCCGGTCGGCTAGCACGTCGGCGAGGACGGGGAGTTGGTCGGTCGAGGCCTGGACCACCGTCACGATCACGGAGCGTACCGAGCCTCCGTTCGTGACCGCTCGGAGCCCGGTCCTACGTTGCTCGGCATGGCAGGTTGGATCGACGGCAAGGTGGCCATCGTCACCGGTGCGGCACGGGGGTTGGGCAAGGGGTTCGCCGAGGCGCTGGCCGGGGCCGGTGCGCGGCTCTCGCTCGGTGATGTGCTCGACGAGGTGCACGTCGTCGGCCAGGAGCTCGGGGCTCGTGCTCAAGTGGCCGACATGCGCCGCCCGGAGGACGTGTGGCGGCTCGTCGACGACACCGTCGATGCGCTCGGCGGCGTCGACATCCTGATCAACAACGCCGGTATCTGGGCCGCCACGACACCGACCGACCCGGTGCGTGAGTCAGTCGCCCGATTCGACGACATCTTCGCTGTCAACACCCGCGGCGTCTTCCTCGCCGGCCGGGCGGTGATGCCGATCATGCTTGATCGCGGCGACGGCCACATCGTCAACATCGTCACCGACCACGTGTACACCGAGCCGCGCCGACCGACCGGCGGCGGGGCGACGATGGACGTCTACGACGCCGCCAAGTGGGCGGTCAACGGCTTCACCCTCACGTGGGCCAAGGAGCTGGCGCCGGCGGTGCGCGTGAACGGGCTGTGCATGGGCGCCACCGACTCGGCGATGCTGCGCTCGCTGTTCCAGCCGGACGGTCCGCCACCCGAGACGGTCGCCCGCTGGAAGCGGCCCGAGCAACTCGGGGCCTTCCTTGTCGAACTCCTCGAAGAGGGTCCGTCCGGCCGCACCGGCTGGAACCTGCCGATCTGGGTCGACGACGCGATCCTGATGGCCGAGCTGACCGATGACTGGGCCGTCCGTGTCGGCACGATGACGGCAGCCGCGCCGTGACCGCCGTGCTTGACGGGCGGGTGGCGATCGTGACCGGCGCGGCGGGCGGGCTCGGGCGGGCGTACGTCAGCGCATTGGCCGGCGCCGGTGCGGCCGTGGTGGCGATCGACGAGCGGCCGGTCGACGACGTGGACGGCGCAACGCAGGGCGTGGTCGCCGACCTCGGCGACGAGGGCCAAGTCGAGCGCGCCGTCGGCACGGTGATCGGCGATCACGGCGGCATCGACATCGTCGTCAACAACGCCGGCCGGTGGAAACGAACGCCGGTCGACACGCCGCGCCAGCAGGCGCTCGACGATTACCACCACCTGATGGACGCCAACACCCGCAGCGCGTTCCTCGTGCAGCGCTCGACGGTCGACTCGATGATCGAGCGCGGCGGCGGCGACATCGTCAACGTGTCGACGTACTACGTGCTGCCGCCACGACCGGTCGACTTCGAGGGCACGAACCCCGTCGGCACCGACCTGTACGCAGCGTCCACGTGGGCGCTGTCCGGCTTCACGCAGGCGTGGGCGCTGGCGCTGCGCCGACACCGCATCCGCGTCAACGCCGTGGCGATGGGAGCGACCGACACGCCCATGCTGCGGGCGCTTTTCGAACCCGGCGGCCCGCCCGACGATGTTGTGGCCACGTGGATGACGGCCGACCAGCAGGCGCAGCTCGTCATGGACCTCCTTGCTGAGGGACCCGACGGCCGATCGGGTGAGACGATCGGGTCATGGGTCGGCCTGCCGATCGAGCTGCCGCCGCGCCGCGAGCGTGGCGAGGACATCGTTTGATGGACTCCTCGATCGACCAACTCGCGGCGCGACTGGCTCGGCTCGAGGCCAAGGAGGCCGTGCTGGCCGCCTTCAACCGCTACCTGTACGCCCTCGACGTCGGGTACCCCGACGAGCTGGTGACCGGCGTGTTCACGGAGGACGCCGTGCTCGAGGTGATCAACTTCCCGCCCGGCACGATGAACGACCTGACGTTCACCGGGCACGACGAGATTCGCCCGCTCTACGTCGCGCACACGAAGACGGCGCCCGCCATCCAGGGCGGCCACCACGCCACGAACATCTCAGTGGCCGTGGGCGACGACGTGTCCTCGGCCACGCTGAACGCCTACTTCCTCACCGCCGTCGGCACGAACGGGTTCGTCCAAGGCGGGCAATACCAGGGCGAGGCCGTGCCCGATCCCGACGGCGAGCGCTGGCGGTTCCGCCGCTACCGCATCCTCAGCGGCTGGGG
>JBPCJL010000068.1:0-4397 GCA_051005355.1 Ilumatobacteraceae bacterium | reverse complement strand
TGCTTCTGTGTAGGCAACCAGCGAGGCTCCGTGCTTTTCCCCCACGCAGAGGTCACCTCGTCGAGCAGCCGGGCCAGGTCGGCGAGAGCGTCAGTGACGATGTCGGCCAGTTCGGCGTCGGGGCGTTCGGCGTGGAGGTAGCCCCAGGGGCCTCGCCGCAGCAGGACCGTGCGCAGGCCGGCGCGGCCGGCCGGCAGCAGGTCGTTGTCGACCCGGTCGCCGACGTACGCAATCTGGGCGGGCGGGACGCCAGCGGCCTCGATCACCGCGGCGAAGAACGCCGGCTCCGGCTTGTGCAGGCCCAGCTCGTCGGAGATGAGGATGGCGTCGACCTCCAGCTCCATCGCCTCGAGGGCGGCGCGCGCCTGCGGCGGCTGGTTGCCGGCGATGATCACCCTTCGGCCCGACTGGCGGAGCGCTGCGAGGCAGGGACGGACATCGGGATAGAGGTCGGCGGCGTCGAAGTCGGCGCGCAACCCGCCGGGATCGTCGGCCTGCCACCGCGCCAGCTCGGCCGCGACGTCGATGCCCGGCCGGACGATCTGGAAGGCGTCGGCGTGAGGGCGATCGAGGGCGGCCATGGCGCCGAGCACCCCCAGCATCGTGAATCGCGTGACGCCAAGGCGGTCGGCCCAGCGGCACCAGATGCGTGTCTCGTCGATCAACGTCTCGCCGACGTCGAGTGCGACGGCGGCGATCCGGTCCACGGACCCGGACGGTAGTGTCGCCCCCGTGCGTGGGGCCCTCGACGCGTCGGGGACAACGAGATCGGTGGGACCGGCAAGATTGGTGGGGAAGGACCCGAGTGGCGGTCATTGACGTCGCCGGGTTCGTCGCCGAGCTGAAGAGCGAGGCGATCGACCACGGCTTCCACGTCCACGACGAGCGGCACTTCGTGGAGACCTATTCGCTGCGCCAGCTGTGGGAGGTCGACCTGCACCCCGAGGAGGCGTGCAGCGGCCCGATCGACCTGCACCTGTCGCTGGACGTCGACCCGCGGGCGATGCTCGGCTTCGAGGACGAGGTCATGAAGCTCGAAGACCCGGACGAGGCGCCGCCCGACGGCTTCACGTTCCCCCTCGTGTTCACGTGGACGCTGCCGCCGCTGCCGGATCCGCCGGACCTGCTGGTACTGGCGACGGACCTCGCCGGCGTTGGCGGAGTGGAGCTGCCGGTCGAGGTCTCCGCCATCGACTCGTACCCGAGCGTGACCGACGCGCCGGAGCGGTCGCTGTCGATGGTCGCCCGGACCACCGTCGAGCTGAGCGACGTCTACATGAACAACGACCACACGGTGGCGGCCAACTTGGAGCGGTGCAAGGTGGTCAGCCTGTACCTGCTGGAGAAGGCCAAGGAGTGGCTGGGCGACCTGTGATTGGAAAGCCGATGTTGGGGAACAGGAAGCGCCTACTGTCAGCTGCGGAGAAGGAGCCGGCTCGATGCACGTCCGCGAGTTGATCGACATCCTGAACGAGCAACCGCCTGACGCCGAGGTGGAGCTGGCCGTCATCGCCCCGGTCGAGGAGGACTCCGACGACATCACGGTCGACCGCTACCCCGTCGACGGTGTGCTGCCGTGGAACGACGACGGCGAGGAGGGCGTGGTGATCTGGCTGATCGGAGGCGAGGACGCCGACGTCGACGCCTTCCTCGACGCCGTGGAGCAAGACACCACCGCCTGAGACCCCGCCCGCGGTAGCGCCGTCCCCGAATCTGTGTCACAAGAAGTGGCGGATTCCGCCGCTTGTTGTGACACAGACTCTCCGGGACCCCGGGTTGCCGCGGTTCGGTTGCGGGGCACTCCTAGCATGCGGGGGATGCGTGGGGCCCAGGTGTCGACGGTCGCGACGCGCCCCTCGGCTGGGTACCTGCCCGGGCTCGACGGCCTGCGGGCGCTGTCGGTCACCGCCGTCCTGCTCTACCACGCCGACCTCCCGTGGCTGCCCGGCGGCTTCCTCGGCGTCGAGGTCTTCTTCGTCATCAGCGGCTACCTGATCACGCTCCTTCTCACCGAGGAGCACGCCCGCTCGTCGCGCATCTCGCTCCGCAACTTCTGGCTGCGCCGCGCTCGGCGGCTCCTCCCGGCCGTCTATCTGCTCCTGGCCACCGTCGCGGTGGTCGTCCTGATCTTCTACCGCGGTGAGGCCGCCAACCTCGCCGCTCAGGTGTGGTCGGCACTCGGCTACGTGACCAACTGGTACTTCATCTTCTCCGAGCAGTCGTACTTCGCCCTCGTCGAGCGGCCGCCGGTCTTCCAGCACCTGTGGTCACTGGTGATCGAAGAGCAGTTCTACCTGGTCTGGCCGTTGGCGCTCTTCGGCCTGCTCAAGGTGCTCGGCCACAACCGCAGGGCGATGGCGCTGGTCATCTTCGCCGGTGCTGCGTTGTCCACCCTGTGGATGGCGGTGCTGTTCGAGCCCGCCGTCGACCCGAGCCGCCCCTACTACGGCACCGACACCCGGGCCTCGGGCCTGCTGCTCGGCGCCGCCCTCGCCCTGCTCTGGCGTCCCGGGACGGCGTGGCGCCAGGACGACCGCCAGAAGGTCCGAGCGCTGGAGGCCGTCGGCGTCGCTGGCGTGGCCGTGCTCGTCCTGTGCTTCTTCCGGATGGAGGAGTTCGACTCGTTCCTCTATCGCGGCGGATTCGCTGTGGTCGGCATCGCCTCGCTGCTGGCGATCATGTCGGCCGTCCACCCGTCCACGGTGCTCGGCCGGCTGATCCTGTCGAACGGCGTGCTGACGTGGATCGGCGTCCGCTCGTACTCGCTGTACCTGTGGCACTGGCCGATCTTCGTGTTCACGCGCCCGGGCCTCGATCAGCCGCTCGGCCTCTACCCGACGCTGGTCCTGCGCCTCGTCCTCACCGTGGTCGCCGCTGAGCTGAGCTACCGCTTCGTCGAGGTGCCGATCCGCAACGGCGCCTTCCAGCGCTGGCGCCACCGCCTGGCCCAGCGCCAGGGTGCCCGCCGGCGGACCGGACCGATCGCCCTCGCCGGCGCCGCCGTCCTGCTGCTCGTCGCCGTCAGCACCGTGAACGCCGGCCCGTCCGCCGCCGAGCAGCAGCTGATCGGCCAGGGCAACGTGCCGCCGCCGACCTCGACGACCGCCCCCGCCATCCCGGACCCGCCCGTCCGGCCGGCATCCACGCTGCCGACCACGACGGTGCCCACGCCGACGACACCCGGGGCGGCCGTCACGGACGCGTCCACCTCGACGACGGTGGCTCCGACCACCACCCAGCCGCCGACCACGACGACGCCATCGACGGTGGTGCCGCCGGCGCCGGCCGGCGCAACGATCACCGTGCTCGCCGACTCCGTGCTGATGGGCGCCGAGGACCAGCTGATCACCGAGCTCACCGCTGACGGGTTCCAGGTCGACTTCCGGAAGCAGACGGCGTGGCAGCTCGACAACGCGTTCAGGGACCTGACCGGTGAGGGCCGGCCGGTCGGCGAGGTCGTCGTCGTCGGCATCGGGCACGACGCACGCTGGGAGCGGGACCGAGCGAACTACGACGAATATGCGCAGACGTTCGACGAGGAAGCCGACCAGCTGCTGGCGGGCCTGCGCACCCTTGGCGCCGAGCGCTTCGTGTGGGTCACACTGAACGAGTCCGACCGGTCGAACGTCCCGGACTTCGGTCTGGAGATGTACGAGCAGTACAACTGGTACTTCCCGTACGTCAACGAACGGCTGCGCCTGCTTGTGGAGCGGCACCCCGACGTGGTCCTCGCCGACTGGATGGCCGTGTCGAACACCGAGGGGCTGATGTACGACGCCATGCACCTGCTGCCCGACGGCATCCGCCTGATGATCGACACCATCCGTGCCGGCGGCAACATCTGAGTTCGGCCCGCGCCCCAGCCGCAGTCTGTGGCTCCGGCGCGAAGTTCGTCACGAAATCCGCAGAGTGCTGCTGCGGTTGCAGTTTTCTTGCACCTGAGCCGCACTCTGCGGAATTGGTGCGGTTGGGGGGCTAGGCCGGGAAGGCCTCGGCGAGGGCATCGGCGATGAGCGCGGCACGGTAGGCGCTGCCGGTCGAGGTGTAGTGGATGTCGTCGTCCTGGAACCACTGCTCCTGGACGACCGACGCCCAATCAAACACGCGCATGTTCGCGTAGCTCGGCACCACCTCGGCCAGCGCCTCGTTCCACAGCACCATGCTCTCGTTGCGGTACGGGCCCGACGTCTTGAGCGTGAACACGTTGACCCACATCACCGGGTCGTCGCCGATCGCCGACATCATCCGCTCGATGCGCGCCACCCGGTCTTGGCGCGAGCCATCGATCACGGACAGGTTCGCCGTGTCGTTGCCGCCCAGGGCGAACACCCAGCAGCCCTCGTAGCCGTCGGCCTTGATCGCCGACACGCGATCGAAGGCATTGATCTGGTCGTCGC
>JBPCJL010000067.1:0-7314 GCA_051005355.1 Ilumatobacteraceae bacterium | reverse complement strand
TACGAGGACGTCCGCCTCACCGGCGGATTCGCCTACGTCATGTGGTTCAAGGGCGAGCACCGCGGCGAGTTCGTGCTGACCATCGGCGGCTACCACCCGGACTTCCATCGCGACGGCTATCCCGTCGTGCCGCGCGTCGGCGTGCACTGGGAGATCGGCGACGCCATCGTCATCGAGGCCGGCGGGTACTTCGCGCTGACGTCAGAGGCACTGATGGCCGGCGGCGACTTCCACGCCTCGGCCGAGCTCGGTCCGGCCTGGGCCGATGTGCGCTTCGGTGCCCACGGGATCGTCTACTTCGACCCGTTCCGCTACCACGTCAGCGCTTACGCCCGCATCGCCGCCGGCGTCACCATCGACACCTGGCTGTTCGGCGAGATCACGATCTCGGTCAGCCTCGGCGCCCGCATCGTCGTGGAGGGGCCGGAGTTCCACGGCCGGGCCACGTTCGACGTCGGGCCGATCGAGCTGGAGGTCGAGTTCGGCGAGACGCGGCAGGAACCCAAGGTGTTGCTCGGCGCCGGCGACTTCGTCGCCAAGTACCTCGACCCGGGCACGGGCAATGGTGCGCTGGCCCACGCGACGATGATCTCTCGCGGCGCCTTGCCGGCCAAGGGCGAGCAGTCGACGCCGGACGGCTCGGCCGCCCGCCCGTTCGTCGTGGTGGTCGAGTTCGGGATGACGTTCGCCACGACCGTCCCCGCCGTCGAGGTCGACCGGGCCAACGCTCCGGCCCCGGCCCGCACGACGCATGCGCCCAGCCGGGCGCTCGGGGTGGCACCGATGGGCGCCATCAACGTCACGCCGCGCCTCGAACTGGCGTGGCACCGGGCCGGAGCCGTCGTCGCCTTCCCCTTCACCGTGACAGCCCGCCCGCACGGCGCCTTCCCGGTCGGCATCTGGGGGCCGCCGCAGCCCGACGAGAACCGCAAGGTGCCGAAGGCGGAGATGATCGAGGCCCTCCACGAGCTCGAGCTGGTGAGCCGGGCCGCCGAGTCGGCGGGGGGGCCGGTCATCCCGTACCACCAGGTGGAGATCGGCCAGCGCAAGCCGTTGCCGTTCGCCCGCCGAGCCGTCGAGGCCGACGCCTTCAAGGCCAGCGCCGTCGCGTTGGCCGGGCTGGTCGAGGAGCCGGCCACCGTCGCCACCGCCTTCGCCGACGCCACCACGTTCCTCGCCGCCACGGCCAGCCCGACCGCGCTGGCCAGCCTGCGCGGCGCCCGCCAGGCCCCGCCGCGCCTGGGAACGCTCGGCGAAGGCCTCGACATCGACCCCGCCACCTTCGTGCCGGAGATCGGCGTCACGCCGCCGGGCAAGGTCTACGACCACTTCGTCGACGCGCCCGTCGCCATCGGGCTGCTCCCCGGCGCCACGGTTGATGTGCGCAGCAGCTCGGCGGGGCGCACGACCGTCAAGGACGCCGCCCGGCTGTGGCAGCAGGCGCCGCCGACGTTGGCGTCGGTCGAGGCGGCCAGGAGCAGGTCGATCGCCGCTCGCCTGGTGCTCAGCGAACCGGCGGCCGTGCGCACGGCGCGCCGGCCGGGACGGCGCCCGGCGGCGCGGCGAGCGGCGACGAGACCGACCATGATCGGTGCCGACCGGGTCCCGGCCACCGCCATCGCCCACGGGCCGGCGGCGATCGTGCGGACCGCGGGTGGCGCCGGACACGAGCACCTCGACGGGTTCACGACCGCGCTGACGGCCGGCCGGCGCACGGCGCGCGGCATCGCGGGCGCCACGCTCACTCGCGGGGAGACGGTCGTCCTGCGCCTACCGAACGCGGCGGCCGACGTGACCGACGACGAGCGACCGCAGCTCGGCGTCGACGGCGCACCGGCTCGCGTGGTCGTGCTCGGTCACGGCGGCGCGGTGCTGCTGGACGGGGTCGTGCTCGGCTCCGGTGACGAGCAGACGGTCCCGATCGCCAAGGGGGCCGAGCGCATCGTCGCCGTCGGCCAAGGCGAGCTCGCCCGCGAGGGCCGGCGCGCCCAGGCGCTGGCCGACGTCGGCCTGGCCGGCTGGCAGGCCGGTTCGCAGCTGCCCTACGTCGGCTGGTCGTCAGCCCTCGGTCCGGCGTGCGTGGTGCGCAGCAACGGCGACACGTTGCGGGCCAACCGCGAGCGCGTCGACGCCGGCTGGGTCACCGGGGCCGAGCTGGCCAAGGGGCTGAGCACCGTCACCACCACCTACAGCGAGCCGGTGACGACCGTCGTGGTCGTGGTCGACGACCCGGCCGCGTTCGGCGATCCGGTCGGCGGCCGTCAGTTGCTGCTCGGCCTCGACGGCGCCGCCCGCGCCACCGGACCCGACGGCGTGGACCGGCCCCCGGTCCTGCTGGTGGCCGAGAACCGCAGCGTCGTCGCCTACGACGTCGTGCCGGACGGCACCAGGCCGGTCAGCGTCACCGTGTCCAGCGAGCTCGGCTGGTCGTTGGTCGGCGTGATGGCGGCGCCGGACACGTCGGCCGCCGCCGCCGTCGCCCACGTGTCGGCGCGTGGGCTCGACGCCGCGCTGCGACCGCTCGCCGCCGGCGGGGTCGGCACCAGCCGGCTCGTCTGGCGAGGCGCCACGCGCACGGAGCGGCAGCGTCGTCAGGCCAGGGCCCTCGCCGCCGGCCGCCCGGCGGCGACCCGCAGGAGGAGGAGCTGATGGCGCCACCGAAGGGGCACTTCGTGCTGCACTCCAACGTGCTGCCGCCGATGACGGCTGGGCGCTACGAGCTGGTGAGCGACCAGACCGGCCTGCCGTTCGATGTCGCCACCGAGCACACGCACGTCACCGTGGCCGCACCGCGCTACTCGATGCCGACCGAGCAGATCCTGTCCAGCTTCCCTCCGGCCAACGCCGAGGGCGCCTTCGGTGACCGGCTGCCCCAGATCGTCCTGAAGCGCCGCACCCTGCCGTGGGAGCGCAACCCGGCCGGTGGCGGTCCTGGCGTCTCATCAACGCCGTGGCTAGCGCTCGTCGTCGTCGCCGAGGGCGAAGCCGAGCTGTCGACGACCTCGCCGGTCGCCCAGTGCGTCACCCCTGGTGTGACGCTGCCCGATCCGGCCGACCGCGACGTCGAGCAGGGCCTGTACCTCGCCGTCACCGAGACCGTGGTGCGCAAGATCTTCCCCTGCCAGCAGGACCTGCCGTTGCTCGTCCACGTGCGCGAGGTCGACGTCAGCGACACCGAGCTGGCCAACGGGGACGACGACGGCTGGTTGGCCGTCGTGCTGGCCAACCGGCTCCCCGTGTTCGACCAGGCCAACGGTCGCTCCGTGCGCTACCTGGCCTGCCTCGTCAACGTCGAGGGCCAGCTCGCCGAGCTACCGCCACCGACGCCGGCGGTCGACTTCTTCGAGTGGCTGCCGGCGCAGGACTGGTCGGTGCTGGCCCAGGTCCAGCCGGGACCCGACCCGCTGGTCATGGGCGGGTTCTCGATCGGCGACGCCGTCCTGCCCGCCGGCGGTCTACTCGATGCCGGGCCGGACGGTCCCGGCGCGCGCCTTCCTCCTCGCGCCCTCGACGGTGACGCCGGAGCAACGGCGCGGACGAACGTGCGGTCGCTCGACGGCGGCCAATCGCTCGCCGAACCGACGATCGCCACGCACTGGAGCGCGCCGTCGGCGACGGCTGCGGTGGTGGCCGCAGCCAGGGATCCGGACGCCAAGCGGCTCGTGCGGGACACGATGGGGCAGGGCTTCCGATACCCGATCTCGATCTTCGCCCTCGAGCGGGTCCTGCGCTTCCCGGTGCTCGCCCACTGGTCGTTCACGACCTCCGAGCGAAACACGTTCGAGACGTTGATGGAGGACCTCGACGTCGGTCTGCTCGGCAGCGTGCCCGAGCCGGACCCAGCCGCGCCGCCGGCCGGGCCGCGGCCGGAGGTGGTGGCCACCGGGCACCTCGGGCTCGGCCACCGCAGCCGGCGCGGGGATGCGACCAGGGCCTGGTACCGGGGGCCGTTCGTCGCCCACCCGACCGAACGCGAAGTCGCCGTCGACGGCCGGTTCCCCGTCGCCCACGCCGCCGACCAGCTCCGCCGCGTCGTCCCCGACGGGCGCGAGGACGTTGCGCTGGCCGCCGCCTTCGAGATCGGGCGGTTGCTCGGGCTGAGCCAGCTCTCCGTCGTCAGCGCGCTGTCCCGGTTCCGCGCCGAGCAGTTCGGCGTCGGCCGGGTGCACTCGATCCTCGGTGACCTCGTCGACGTCGCCCTGCCGGAGCTGGTCGGTCAGCTCGATCTGGGCCGGTTCGTCGCGCTGACCATGCTGGACACGTTGTCGACCAACCCCGACGATCTGATCGGTCCCCGCCGGCCGCTCGTCGATCCGGGCCGCGAAGTCCTGGTGCGCGGCGACCTGGCCGACTTCATCGCCGGCGGCCTCGGCCTCGACGTCGATCGGCTACGGCGGACCGAGGCGGCGGTCGGGATCGTCGCCGCCCTGGCCCAGACCGAGGTGCCGGTGGCCGCCGCGCCGGGCGGTGTCGAGTTGGACGAAGCCGCCCTGGCCGGGCTCCAGGCCAACCTCGCAGCCGAGGTCGATCGCGTCGTCGGCGTGGCCGTACCGACGGCGGTCGTGATCGGCGACACCGCTGGGCGCGCCAGACCCCGGCGAGGCGCACGGGTGGCGGCGGGACCGGACGCCCTCGACGAACTGCTCGAAGCGGCCAGCCGCCGGGACGGCGTCGACGAGGAGGACGAGCCATGATCAACGTCACCAGCACCTACGTGCTCGACCACATGGTCAACGCCATCAGCAGTGGCGTGGCCGGGATCGTCGTCGACCGCGATCCCGACGACGGCGACCACGTCACGCCGGGGGAGCTGCGCCGGTTCCTCGGTGGGTTGCGCCTCCTGCGTGGCGTGCCCTTCAGCTACCTGGTGCCGGACTCGGACCAGCTGCCGCTGGAGTCGATCCGCTTCTTCTACGTCGATCGGACGTGGACCGACGCCCTCGTCCAGGGGGTGCTGAGCGTCGGCACCGTGACCACGGTCGACCGAGCCCAGCTGGAGTCGATGTACCCGCACATCCGGGCCGACGTCGACGAAGCCGAACGCGTGCAGCGCCGACCGCAGGACGAGGCGCGGCTGAGCGGGCCGGGCGGAGAGATCACCGGCTTCCTGCTGCGGTCACGGGCCGTTTCGGGCTGGCCCAACCTGCACGTGCGGGCGTACCGGCGCGACGTGATCGAGGACGACGCGTTGACGACGGAGGCCGAGTCGCACCCGGACCGCATGAAGGTGCTGCGCATGGAGCGCCTGGCGCCAGCCGTGCTGCTGGTGCTGTTCGACGGCGTACCGGCCGTGGTGCACATCGAGGAGCCACGCCAGGGGATCCAGTTCGGGGCCCGCACGGACGACGACGACCCACCGGCCCAGCGCCGGGCCAAGGTCAAGGTGCGCGACGCCAACACCGGGAACCCGGTGCTCCCGAAGGAGGTCTTCACGTCGGACAACTCGGTCGACGTCCCGTTCCGGGCCGGTGCGCCGGGCGTCATCGATCTCGTAAGGTTGCGCGACCGTTTGATCGCCAAGGCGCCCAACGTCGGCCCGACCCTCGAGCCGCACGAGTTCGCCCTGCAGATGCTGCGCTTCCCGTTCCGCCAGGTGTTCGGTGACCCCGACGACCTGGAAGACCTGCAGTTCTACGACCTCGACGAGTTCAAGGTGCAGCTCAAGATGTCGACGTGGACGGCCACCGTCCAGGACCACCTCAGCGCGGTGAACCCGTGAGCGACGAGCGAACGATCGGCGCGTCACACCTGCCCATCGAGACGGTGCGCGAGGCGATCTACTCCAAGCGCTTCCTGGCCGCCGATCGAGCCCGGCTCGACGTCGCCGAGATCGGCTCGTGGGACGAGTTCCTCCTGCGCGAGCACCGGTTGCTGGTCCCCATCGACGTGCAGGCGCTGTACGTGCCGGATGGTGGCGACGAGCGGATGGTGCGCCTGCCGATGCTCGTGGCCGGGCCCGGCGGTCAGGGTGTGCAGGACGTGGAGGACGGCATGCCGGACCCGTTCACCGATGGCGAGCCCCGACCGCCGGGCGTGCACCTGCACTGGGCGATGCCGGACGCGCTGCTGCGCGGCCGGCTGGCGCAGGACGCGACGGCGACGAACCGCCTCGGTCTGCCCCCGTTGCCCGACCGGTGGGTCCTGCTCCGGCTGCTCCACCCGCGTGGCGCCAGCGATCCGGTCGTGACCGGGTGGGTCATCGAGGCCGACCGCGCGATCGCCGTGCCGATCGAGCAGTGGCGGGAAGACGACAGCATCCCGGCCGGTGTCGAGGCGCTCGGTGAGCCGATCATCCCGGAGGAGCTCACGGGCACGGTCGGCGGCGCGGTGTCGTGGGCCAGCACCTACGACGCTGTCGTGAACCGGTTCGCCTTCCACGACCCGTTGGGCGACATCAGCGCCGGCCCGCTCGCCAACGGCGTCGCCGACGATTGCGCGACCTACGTCGTGGCCGGGTGGTGGAAGGACCCGGCCCACGATCCGCTGGATGCCGCCCGCAGCACTGACAGCCTGCACGAGCTGCTCGAACGTCTGCGCTGGCGGTTGCTCTACGAATGGGGCGACGAGCGCGGGAACCTCGAGCGCGAGCGGGCCGAGTTCGAACTGCGCAAGGCCCTCGGCCTGACCACGCAGGCGCGCTGGTCGAGCCCTCGTCCGCCCGTCGTGCCGGGAGCGCGGGCGGCTGGTCCGGGCGGCCGGTTCGTGCCCATGGCCAGCGGGGTCCAGGAGCTGATCGCCCAACCGGTCAGCGCCGTCTTCGCCACCGAGGCGGGGCAGAGCTTCACCACCGCCGCCGTGTGGCACCTGCGGTCGTCCCTCCTGCACGGCGCCGTGTTCGGCGTCCCCGTCGCCGGGCCGGTGCTGGTCGACCACCGGCCACCGTCCGACGACCTCGGCGTCGCCATCGGCGAGCACGACGACGACGTCCTCGTCGCCTTCGCATCCGCATCCGCGGGGCAACCGAGCGACGCGCGACGGGTCACCGAGCGGCTGCTCGCCGCGTTCACCTCGCAGCGCATCGGCCGATTGGCGTCGGCGGACGGCGTCGTCGAGATCGAGGAGCACGAACACGCCGCCTCGTTCTCGTCACTGCCGGGCGGCACGGCGGGCACGGACCGCTTCCTCCAGCGCGTCCACGCCGGCGGTGTCGGTGGCCTGGACGTCGGTCGGACGAAGGCCGTCGTCATGGATCGGGTCACGAGCTTCCGGCGCGCCGACGGTCCACCGCCGGCGACGCCGCAATCGCGCCACGCCCGCCCCGCCGCCGCCGCAGGCCTGACGGCCGATCTCACGCTGGCGTTCCTGCACAAGCCG
>JBPCJL010000066.1:0-3714 GCA_051005355.1 Ilumatobacteraceae bacterium | reverse complement strand
ATCTCAAGAGCTCCAACCCGGCGGCGCGCGTGCACGTCAAGCTCGTCGCCGAAGTTGGGGTCGGCACCGTTGCGGCCGGAGTCAGCAAGGCGAAAGCAGACGTCGTGCTGATCTCCGGTCACGACGGCGGCACGGGCGCCAGCCCGCTGACGTCGCTCAAGCACGCCGGCGGGCCGTGGGAGCTGGGCCTGGCCGAGACGCAGCAGACGCTGCTGCTCAACGGGCTGCGCGACCGCATCGTCGTGCAGACCGACGGGCAGTTGAAGACCGGGCGGGATGTCGTCATCGCCGCCCTGCTCGGCGCCGAGGAGTTCGGCTTTGCCACTGCCCCGCTGGTCGTGTCGGGCTGCATCATGATGCGGGTCTGCCACCTGGACACCTGCCCGGTTGGCATCGCCACCCAGAACCCCGAGCTGCGCAAGCGGTTCAGCGGCCAACCGGAGTTCGTCGAGACCTTCTTCGAGTACATCGCCGAAGAGGTGCGCGAGCTGATGGCCGAGCTCGGCTTCCGCTCGATGGAGGAGATGATCGGCCACGTCGAGGCGCTCGACACGCGCGCCGCCATCGACCACTGGAAGGCCGAGGGGCTCGACATCAGCCCGATCCTGACCGTGCCGCAGAACCCGTACGGGCAGACCCTGCACCAGTCGGTGGCGCAGGACCACGGGTTGAGCGAAGCGCTCGACGTCGAGCTGATCCGTCTGGCCCAGCCGGCCATCACCGACGGTCATCACGTCGACATCGACCTGCCGATCCGCAACGTCAACCGGACGGTCGGCACGATGCTCGGTCACGAGATCACCAAGGCGTGGAAGGGCGCCGGGCTGCCGGACGGCACGATCGACATCCGCCTGTCGGGATCGGCCGGTCAGAGCTTCGGTGCCTTCCTGCCCTTCGGGGTCACGATGCGGTTGGAGGGCGACGCCAACGATTACCTCGGCAAGGGCTTGTCCGGGGGGCGCTTGGTGGTGCTGCCGCCGCCGACGTCGCCCTTCGTCGCCGAGGAACAGATCATCGCCGGCAACGTGATCGGCTACGGCGCCACGGCGGGGGAGATCTTCCTGCGCGGCATGGTCGGCGAGCGGTTCTGCGTGCGCAACTCGGGCGCGCTGGCCGTGGCCGAGGGCGTTGGGGACCACGGCTGTGAGTACATGACGGGCGGACGGGTCGTCGTGCTCGGTGCGACCGGGCGCAACTTCGGTGCCGGCATGTCCGGTGGGATCGCCTACGTCTACGACGCCGACGCCAAGTTCCGCTCACGCCTCAACGAGGAGATGGTCGTCCTCGACGAGCTCGACGACGACGACCGCGCGTTCCTGCTCGACTCCGTGCGCCGCCATCGGGACTACACCGGCTCGGCCGTGGCCGAGCGGCTGCTGGCGTCCTGGAGCGTCAAGGTCAGCCGCTTCCGCAAGGTCATGCCGCTCGACTACCAGCGGGTGCTGAACGTGGTGCGCCAAGCCGAGGCCGACGGCCTCGACGAGGACGCCACGATGCGCAAGGTCATGGAAGCCTCTCATGGCTGAGGCACCGCCCACTCGCTGCGCGCCGCAGCCGCAGAGTGCGGCTCCGGCGCGACGGTACGCACCAAACCCGCAGAGTGCGGCTGAGGTTGCAGTTTTGTCGCACCCTGGCGGCACTCTGCGGATTCGGTGCAGTCGATCGCGCCGTAGCCGCAGTCTGCGGATTTGGTGCGGTGGATCGCGCCAGAGCCGCAGAGTGCTGGGGGGGCGCGATGGGTGAGGCGACCGGGTTCCTCAAGTGGTCGCGTGAGCTGCCCACTCGGCGACCGGTGCCGGTGCGGCTGCGCGACTGGAACGAGGTCTACGACGACTTCCCGATCGAGGCCACCCAGCAGCAGGCCGGGCGGTGCATGGACTGCGGCATCCCGTTCTGCAACAACGGCTGCCCGCTCGGCAACCTCATCCCGGACTGGAACGACCTCGTCTACCGCGACCACTGGCGCGACGCCATGGACCGTCTGCACGCCACCAACAACTTCCCCGAGTTCACCGGTCGCCTCTGTCCGGCGCCGTGCGAGGCGGCGTGCGTCCTCGGCATCAACGCCGACCCGGTGACCATCAAGCAGGTCGAGGTCGAGATCATCGACCGGGCGTGGGACGAGGGCTGGGTCACGCCGCAGGTCCCAACGGTCCGCACGGGCAAGCGGGTCGCCGTGATCGGCTCCGGTCCGGCCGGCCTCGCCGCGGCGCAGCAGCTGACGCGCGCCGGCCACGACGTCGTGGTGCTGGAGCGAGCCGATCGCATCGGCGGGCTGCTGCGCTACGGCATCCCCGAGTTCAAGATGGAGAAGCGCCACATCGATCGGCGGCTGGCCCAGATGGAGGCCGAGGGCACCGAGTTCCGCACCAATGCCGCCGTCGGCGACGGCATCGACATCGAGGTCTTGCTGGCCGCGACCGACGCCATCGTCTTGGCGTGCGGCGCAACGGCGTGGCGCGACCTGCCGGTCCCGGGTCGCGACCTGCACGGCATCCATCAGGCAATGGAGTACCTGCCGTGGGCCAACCGTGTCCAGCAGCGCGACCTGGAGGAGACCCCGATCACCGCGGCCGGCAAGCACGTGGTGATCATTGGTGGCGGCGACACCGGCGCCGACTGCCTCGGCACGTCCCACCGCCAGCAGGCGGCCTCGATCACGCAGCTCGAGATCCTGCCCCGCCCGCCCGATCAGCGGGCGCCCGACAACCCGTGGCCGCAGTGGAGCCTCGTGCATCGCGTCTCGTCGGCCCACGAGGAGGGCGGCGAGCGCGTTTACAGCGTGAACACCGAGCGCTTCGTCGACGACGGCCACGGCAACGTGCGGGCGCTGCTGCTGCACGAGGTCGAGCTGGTCGAAGGTCGGTTCCGCAAGATCGACGGCACCGAGCGCGAGTTGCCGGCCGACCTGGTGCTGCTGGCGATGGGGTTCGTCGGTCCGGAGGTCGGGTCGTGGCTCGACGGCCTCGGCGTCGCCCTCGACGAGCGCGGCAACGTGCGGCGCGACGACGACTTCATGACCAACGTGCCGGGCGTGTTCGCCACCGGCGACATGGGGCGCGGCCAGAGCCTGATCGTCTGGGCCATCGCCGAGGGCCGCTCGTGCGCCGCCGGCGTCGACCGCTACCTCGTCGGCGAGACCACGCTGCCCGCTCCAGTCCTGCCCTCGACCCGGTCGCTGACGTGACGACCTCGACCTGCACTGCCCGCTGACACCTGGGCGAGTGACGCGACACCTAGGCTGGCCGGCCATGTCGTGGGACCTCGGGCGAAACGTGGCGGGCGTGGCGATCAGCCTGGGGCTGGTGGCGTTGGCTGCGTCGTGCGGGTCGGACACGCCGGCGGCGTCGACGAACAGCGTCACGATCAACCCGTCGACGTACCGCGTCATCGATCCGGTGACGACGAGCACCGTGCCGGAGGACACCGGCCCTGACGCCGACGGCCGGTCGTTGGTCGAGCAGGAGTACATCGTGCAGGAGGGCGACTACCCGATCGCCATCGCCGACCTGTACGACGTCGACGTCGAGGAGCTGCGCAACTACAACGGGTGGGACGAGGAGTTCGACGGCTTCCCGGATGCGGGCGGCGAGGTGCGCATCCCACCCGACGCCCTGTTCGTCGACCCCAGCGACATCACCACCACGACCGACGAGCCAGTGCGTACACCGCCGTCGACCGACGAGACCGGCGAGAACGGCGACACCGGTGAGC
>JBPCJL010000065.1:0-11872 GCA_051005355.1 Ilumatobacteraceae bacterium | reverse complement strand
TCGGCGCCGATCACGATGCGGGCCTCGATCTCGATGCGCCGACCGCGCTCGTCGCGACCGGCGACGCCGGTCACGCGACCTTGCGACCCGCGCCCGACCCCGGTCACGGCCACTCCGTGGCGCACCTCGGCACCGGCCGCCGTCGCACCGTCGATCAGGAGCCGATCGAGGACGGTACGGCGCGGCGCGTAGAGCGCATCCACGCCGTTGGCCGGCTTGATCGGGATGGTCAGGCGCTCCCGTCCGAAGGTGAACGTGCTCGACCGCACTGGCGGGGTGCCGGCGGCAACGACGCCATCGAGCAGATCCCAGCGGTGCAGCTGCAGCACCCCTCCCCGCATCAGCGCGTGGGTCGACAACGTGTCGGCGCCGTAGCGGCCGCGCTCGAGGACGACGACTCGCAGCCCCCGGCGGGCGAGGAGCATGGCCGTCGCCGCACCGGCGGCGCGCCCGCCGACGATGACTGCGTCCGCCTGGCGGCCGCCGCTCATGTGAGCACCTCACCGTGAGAGGTGACGCCGAGCCGGAGCACAGCAGCTGCTCGGCCATGAGCGAAAAGACCGTGCTGATGATTCGCTCGCTCGAAGAATCGCTCCCTCATGATGCCTCCGTGAGGTGCGTGGCGACTCGGCGGTCGGCGCGGGTGAGGAGGTGGTTGGCGACGAGCTCTGCGTCGCGGCCAACACCGTCGATGAAGTTCGAGCCGCGACGGTGTTGGAACCGCTGCCCGAGCGTGTACAGACCGGGGCACGGCGTGACGCCGTGGCGCTGACGGATCTCGCCGGCGGCGTCGACCACCGGGATCTCCAGCCAGGGATAGCTGCGGCGGTGGCCCGTCGCCCACAGCACCGTGCCGATCCCTCGGTCTCGGAGGTCCAGGTGGTCGAGCACCGGCCCCGGGCGCAGCGCGACCGGCGGATCGGGATCGAGCACCTCGGAGCTGAGCCCGTCGGCTTCGATCCGATCGTCGATCTCCGTGAGCACCCGTCGCAGTCGACGGTCGGCCGCCGTTGTGTTGACTGCCAGGTCGTCGGCAAAGGTCACGCGAGCGCCGTCCACGTCGGTCATCCGCCCGGCGAGGCCCACGCCGATCGACCGCAGGATCGGCAGATCCAGCGAGCGTCCGGCGGCGAGCTGCATCGAGGGCTCGCGACGAGCCCGTGTCCCGTCAGAGACCTGATCGATGGTGACGTCGAACTTGCCGAGGCGATCGAGCCACCACAGCACGTCCATCCCGCGATACGTCCGGGGCAGTCGGGTGTGGCTGCCGACCGCGAGGACGACGTCGCGCCCTGCCGTGCGCAGTTCGGCGGCCAACTGCACGCCGGTGGCCGAAGCACCGACGACGAGCACCCCGCCGGCGGGCAGACCCGACGGGTTGCGGTACACGTCGGGCGTGATCTGGTGAAGCTCGGCGCTGAGTGACCGGGCGGAGTCCGGCACGGCGGGCCGGTCACACCACCCGGTGGCGATCACGACGTTTGCCGCCGCCCACGTGCCGTTGGCGGTGACGATCCGGAACCCCTCGCCGTCGCGGCGCAACGCCACCACCGGGTGGTTTGGCTCGACCGGTGCCTCCGCTGCCGACGCGTACCGCACGAAGTGGTCGACGACCTCCGCCGCCGTCATGAATCCGTCCGGCTCGGCACCGTCGTAGGACCAGCCGGGCAGCCGCGTCATCCAGTTGGGGCTGAGCAACCGCATGGAATCCCACCGCTCGCTGCGCCAGCGCTCGGCCAGGCGGCCTCGCTCGAGCACCACGTGGTCCCGACCGCGTGCGGTCAAGCAGTGGCTCATGGCGAGGCCGGCCTGGCCGGCGCCGATCACAACGGTGTCGACGGTGCGCATCGCTGTCGTTCCGGGCGGCTCGTGGAGCTCGGTCAGCCGGCGTCGACCTCGATGGCCACGGGGACGCCGTTGGTCAGCACGTCGTAGACGGCTGAACGCGCCGTGGACCGCTCGACGACGTCGCGCAGCTTGGCCGGGTCGTCGCCACGCAGCGTGAAGCTGACCTTGATCTGTTGGTAGCCGTTGCGCACGGTGGGCGACAGGCCGAGGATGCCGAGCAGGTCGATGTCGCCTTCGACGGTCGAGCTGACCTCGGTGAGGTTGACGCCACGGGCGGCGGCGATGTTGGCGATGCCGGCGGTCAGGCAGGCGGCGAGCGCGTGGAGCAGGTGCTCGACCGGAGTGGGGCCGTTGTCGTTGCCCACGAGCACCGGCGGGTGGTCGGCGTCGAACGTGAACGGGCGCTGGTGGTGCATCTCCTGCATGGCGCCGTAGAAGCCGTCGATCGTCGAGCGGTTGTGCGTCCCGCTGATCCACGTGTTGGTGGCCCGGAACTGGAACTTGGCGATCTCGTTGTTGCCCTTCACGGCATCGAGGGTGGCGAAGAGCGTGGCGGTGTCGACCCCGTTGCGCACGGGATCGGTGGTGGTCATGGTCATAGCGCACTCCTTCGTTTCCGTCAGTTCGGTCGGTCGACCGAACGACGAGCGCAGTATGCGAAAGGTTGACTGCCTTGTCAAGCCTTTACTTGGTGCGATGCGCCGGCTAGTTTGCTCGGTCGGTCGAACGAAACAGCGCCCGAGGAGGTTGAGTGGCCGCAGATCGCACCACGCGCGCCGCAATCCTCGACGCGGCGCGCGACCGCCTGCTCGCCGACGGTTACGCCAACCTGTCGACGCGCAAGGTGGCCGTCGAGGCAGGCGTGCCCCTCTCCCAGCTGCACTACCACTTCGGTTCCAAGAACGGCCTGATCCTCGCCCTGCTGGAGGCCGAGAACCAGCGCCGGCTGGAGCGCCAGCAGCAGATGTATGCCGAGGATGCGCCCCTGTGGCAGCGCTACGAGCAGGCCTGCGACTTCCTCGAAGACGACCTCGAGTCCGGCTACGTGCGCGTGCTGCAGGAGATGATCGCCGCCGGATGGTCCGAGCCGACCGTCGGGGCGGCGGTGCGCCAGCTCCTCCAGGGCTGGTACGAGCTGCTGGCTGACGTCATGCGGCGAGCGGAGGCCGACAAGGGCGCGCTCGGACCGTTCACCGCCGAGGAGCTGGCGACGCTGATCGGCAACGCCTTCATCGGCTCCGAGGCTCTGCTGTTGCTCGGCTTCGATCGCCAGACGCTCCCGATCCGCTCGTCGTTGCGTCGGGTGGGGGCGCTGCTGCGCAACTGGGAGGAGTCGACATGAGGGCGCGCCAGCCCGACATCAGCGCGCGCACCGAGCGCGACGGCGTCGAGCTCTACTACGAGGTCCACGGCGACGGATCGCCCACGCTGCTGCTGCTGCCGACCTGGTCGATCATCGACTCGCGGTTCTGGAAGGCGCAGCTCGCGTTCCTCGCCCGGCGCCACCGCGTCGTGACGTTCGACGGTCGAGGGTGCGGCCGATCGAGCCGGCCGGTGGGCGCCGAGGCCTACACGCACCAAGAGTTCGCCGCCGACGCGCGTGCGGTGATGGACGCCACGGCCACGGAGCAGGCGGTGCTCGTCGGGCTGTCGTGCGGCGCGCTCTGGGGCGTGCAGTTCGCCGTCGATCAACCGGACCGCTCGCTCGGGCTGGTCGTCATCGGCCCGTCCGTCCCGTTGGCACCGCTGCTGCCTGAACGAAGTGTGTTCCCGTTCGAGGAGCCGCTGACGCACACGGACGACTGGGCGAAGTACAACCGCCACTACTGGGAGCGCGACTACCGCGGCTTCCTCGAGTTCTTCTTCGGCCGGATGTTCAGCGAGCCGCACTCGAGCAAGCAGATCGAGGACTGCGTGGGCTGGGCGATGGACGGCGATGCGCGGACCCTGATCGACACGACTCGTGGGCTCGCCGCCTGCAGCGCCGAGCCGTTCGGCGACGTGTGTCGGCGCGTCACGTGCCCCGTGCTCGTGATCCACGGCGACGAGGACGCCATCCGCTCGTACGCCTCCGGCGTTGCCCTGGCCGAGGTCACCGGTGGAGCACTGGTCACCATCCACGGCGGCGGTCACGGACCACACGCCCGTGATCCGGTCATCGTCAACCACCTCATCTCGAAGTTCGCCGAGCAGGCCCGGCCCACGCCTCCCCGGCGCACGTGGGTGCGCGCCGCCCGCCGGCCCAAGCGGGCGCTCTACCTCTCGTCGCCGATCGGGTTGGGGCACGCGCGGCGCGATGTGGCCATCGCCGCCGAGTTGCGAAATCGCCACCCGGACCTGCAGATCGACTGGCTGACGCAGCACCCGGTCACGACGGTCCTCGAGGCGCACGGCGAGCACGTTCACCCCGCATCGGCCTGGCTGGCCAGCGAGTCGGCCCACGTCGAGGACGAAGCCGGCGAGCACGATCTCCATGCGTTCCAGGCCATCCGGCGGATGGACGAGATCCTCGTCAACAACTTCATGGTCTTCAACGACGTCGTGACCGACGAGCACTACGACCTCGTCATCGGCGACGAGGCGTGGGACGTCGACTACTTCCTGCACGAGAACCCCGAGTTGAAACACTTCTCGTTCGTTTGGATGACCGACTTCGTCGGCTGGCTGCCGATGCCCGACGGCGGCGCCGTCGAGGCGGCGTTGACCACCGACTACAACGCCGAGATGATCGAGCAGCGGGCGCGCTACAAGCGGGTGCATGACCGCTCGATCTTCGTCGGCGACCCGGACGACATCGTGCCGGAAACGTTCGGTGATGGCTTGCCGGAGATCCGCGAGTGGACCGAGGCCAACTTCGAGTTCGCCGGCTACGTCACCGGCTTCGATCCGGCCGAGGTCGCCGACCGCGATGCGTTGCGCGCCGAGCTCGGCTACGGCCCGGACGAGCGGGTGTGCCTCGTCACGGTCGGCGGGTCGGGCGTGGGAGGCGACCTCTTGCGACGCGTTGTCGACGCCGTACCGCACGCACGACGACTCGTCGACGACCTGCGCGTCGTCGTGGTCACCGGTCCGCGCCTCGACCCCCGGACGCTGCCACGACGCAAGGGCGTCTCGTACCGGCGCTTCGTCCCCGACCTCCACCGCCATCTGGCGGCCAGCGATCTGGCCGTCGTGCAGGGCGGACTGACGACGTGCATGGAACTCACCGCCAACCGACGGCCGTTCGTCTATGTCCCGCTGCGCCACCACTTCGAGCAGAACTTCCACGTGCACCACCGGTTGCAGCGCTACGGCGCCGGCCGGCGTCTCGACTACGACGAGGCCACCGATCCCGACGGCTTGGCCAAGGTGATCGCCGACGAGATCGGCCGCCCCGTGGACTACCGACCGGTCGAGACCGACGGCGCGGCGCGCGCGGCGGAGTCGATCGCCGAGTTGATGTAGGTCGTCGGCGCCGGTTGTCGATGAGGTGAACGGTGAGCGGCCGCTGACCGCTCACCGCTCACCTCGGATCAGCGCCCGTCCGGTCCGTCCGAGCTGCGGTGGGCGGCGCGGTGCCGCCGGACGCGCTCCCGGGTGGCACAGGTCGTCGAGCAGTGGCGGCGGCCTCCACCATGGCCATCGTCGAGGAAGGCTCGTCCGCAGCCGCCCCCCGCACACACGCCCCACGGGACGCCTGGACGCTCCACCAGGCGCTGCGCCAGCGCCAGCCCCGCCGACGAGGCCAGCCAGTTCGTCCAGGTGTCATCGACGAGGTCGACGTGCAGGTGCCAGTCCCAGCCCTCGTGGCGCACGAGCTGCGGCACGGCGCCATGGCGCGCCAGCAGCGCGTTCAAGCGGATCGCCGCCTCGTCCCGGTCGGTCTCGGCAAAGACGGCGCGCAGCGCGGCGAGCACGGCGCGAAAAGGCTCGAGCTCGTCGTCCAGGCCGGCGAGATCCGTCTCGCCGCCCTGTCGCAGCACGTCCGGGATGTCGATCGGTGCGGCGTTGACCAGCGCGACGGCACGCTCCGCCGCGTCGTGTCGTAACGTGTTCAACAGTTGAATACGTTACAGCTGCGCATCCTCACCGCCGGCTCGCTCGCCCGATTGGCGACGGAGGGTGCGGGCCTGGCGATGGTCGTGCTCTCCATCGAGCGCACGGGCTCGGCGGCGACGGCCGGTGTGCTGCTGGCTTGCGCCACGCTGCCCCAGCTCGTGACCGGGCCGTTGGTCGGTGCGGCGCTCGACCGCGCCCAGCGGCCGGGACCCATCCTCGGCGGCGCCGTGGCCGCCAGCGCCGTCGCCGTCGGCGCGCTGGCCGTCGATCGGTCGCTCGGGCTGATGGCCGTCGGCGCGGCGCTGGTCACGTCGGTCACACAGCCGGCGCTCACGGGTGGGTTGAGTGCGACGTTCGGCCGACTGGCGGTGCGGCCGTCCGATGCTCCGACTATGGCCTCGTGGGATGCGGTGGCCTACAACGTGGCCGGTCTCGGCGGGCCGGCGCTCGTCACGGTCGTGACGGCCTGGACGGGCGGAACGGCGGCGACTTGGGTGCTGGCGGTGACGATCGCCATCGCGCTGCCGGCGGTCGTCGGTCCATGGCCGCGGCGCGACACGGCGAGGCGGCGTTCGCGGTCGGCGACGCTGCGGGCGGCGGCGCACCTCATGGCGGCGCGCCCAGAACTGCGATCGGTGACCATCACCACGTCGGTGGCGTTCCTCGGCGTCGGTGGCCTCACGATCGCCGCCGCGGCGGCGGCCCGGGGGGCGGGGCGCGACGGCACTGATGCCGGCCCAATCGTCCCGGCCATCGCCATCGGCGCGCTGGCCGGCTCGATCGCCTGGACCCGTCGCCCGGCTGCCGGCGACCCCGCCCGCCCGGTCATCGGCGCCACGGTCGCCACGGGCTTCGTGCTGATCGTCATGGGCGCAGGCGCGTGGCCGGTGGCGATCGCCGGCGCCGTCGTGGTGGGCGTGCTCGACGCGCCCGTCCTGATCGCGACGTTCGCCAGCCGCCACGCCGGCAGCCCGCTGGAGCTGCGCTCATCGGTCTTCACGGTCGGCGCCAGCCTCAAGTTGGCCGCCTCCTCCGTCGGTGCGCTGGTCGCCGGCTGGACGCTCGGCCGCGCCGTCACTGGCGTCGGCTTGGTCGTCATCGGCGCCGTCCACGTCCTGAGCGCCGCACTCGGCTGGGTGGCCCTCCGGCGGCGCCGCGAGGAGCATGATGGAGCAGTGAGAAGGCCCACGCGGTGACGAAAGTGCGCCATCCCGGCCGTCCCGCGCTCGGCGGCGAGATCGTCGAACGGCTGCGCGCCGCTGGTCATTCCGTCGGCCGGACGAGGACGACCGTCCTCGAGGCGGTGCGCCGCCACGACGGCGCCTTCACCGCCGACGAGCTGGCCGCCGCCGTCCCCGACGTGCACGTCGCCACCGTCTACCGAACGCTCGCCCTGCTCGAGGAGATCGGGGCCCTGCGCCACGTCCACCTCTCGCACGGGCCAGCCATCTACGAGCGCGTGACGACGGCCGAAACCCGCCACGTCGTCTGCGAGCGCTGCGGCCGCCACGTCTCGGTGCCTGGCAAGGTGTTCGCGGCCGCCGGCCGACGGTTGGCCGCCGACTTCGGTTTCATCCTCGACGGGTCGCACTTCGCCATCGTCGGGCGCTGCGTCGACTGCGCCGGCGCCGAGGACCCGCGCCACGACGCTTGAACTGCGAGCGATTCGCATTTATGATGTGGCCCTTCGAGCGGGGAACGGAGGCGCTGGATGATCGGCATGCACATCCCGGATGGATTTATCAATGGGCCGACCTCCCTGGTGGCCGGCCTCCTCGCCATCGCCGGCGTCGCGCTGTGCCTGAAGAAGACGTCCGAGACACTCGATGACCGGGAGATCCCGGTGGTCGGCCTGGCCGCCGCCTTCGTGTTCGCCGCCCAGATGCTCAACTTCCCTGTCGCCAACGGCACCAGCGGCCACCTGATGGGCGGCGTCCTGGCCGCCGTGCTGGTCGGTCCGTGGGCCGGCGGGTTGGCCGTCACCGTCGTCCTCTCGGTGCAGGCGCTCCTCTTTGCCGACGGTGGCCTGTCGGCGCTGGGGCTCAACGTCGTCAACATGGCGCTCGCCGGCGCGTTCATCGGGTACGCCATCTTCGTCGCCCTGCGCAAGGCGCTGGGCAACACCACGTGGGCCGTCACCATGGCCGCCGGAATCGCCGGCTTCCTCGTGCCGCTCATCGCCACCGCCATCTTCATGATCGAGTACGCCATCGGTGGCAACGAAGCCGCCTCGTTCGGCACCGTCGCCGCCGCCATGTTCGGCGTCCACACCCTGATCGGCATCGGTGAGGGGATTATCACGTTCCTGGCCATCGGTGCCGTGATGAACATGCGCCCCGACCTCGTCTACGGCGCCCGCGGCATCGCCACCCGAACGACCCGTCCCACCCTGCAGGGGGCACCGTCATGAGGCGCATGTCGACGTTGGCCTTCGTGCTGATCGGCGTCGGCGTGGCGGTGCTGCTCGTCCTCGTGCTGGCGCCGAACGCCAACCCGAACCCTGACGGTCTGGAGAGGGTGGCCGGCGACAAGGGGATCGACGCCGGGGTGACCGATCACGCCTTCGCCGAGGGCCCGTTCGCCGACTACGGCGTGAGCGGCATCGACAACACCTGGGTGGCGACGTGGATCGCCGGGTTGCTCGGCGTGGCGGCGACGTTCGCCATCGGCGCCGGCATCGTGCTGCTGTTGCGCCGGGCCCGTCCGACCAGATCGCCGACGCCGACGACGACGACCGGCTGACGTGGGCGGCGCCCACCGCCACCTCCTGCTGCACCACGAGGGGCGACTGCATCGGCTGCCAGCGCAGTGCAAGGTGGCAGCCACGGTGCTCTTCGTCCTCGCCGTCGTGCTCACGCCACGCGAGCAGTTCTGGGCCTTTGGTGTCCACGTTGCTCTCGTCGTCGCGGCGGCACTGATCGGCTCGGTGCCGCTGCTCATCGTGGCCCGGCGGCTCGTCATAGAGGTGCCCTTCCTGCTCTTCGCCGTCTTCCTGCCGATCGTCGGGCAGGGACCGCGAGTCGACGTGCTGTGGTTCAGCCTGTCGGAGGCCGGGCTGTGGGCGGCGTGGAACATCGTGGCCAAGGGCACGATCGGCGTGGCCGCCTCGATCGTGCTGGCGTCGACGACGTCCGTGCCGCAGCTCCTCGCCGGGCTCGAGCGGCTGCGCGTGCCTCGGGTGATGGTCGCCATCGCCGGCTTCATGGTCCGCTACGGCGACGTGATCGCCGACGAGGTGCGTCGGATGCGCATCGCTCGCGAGTCGCGCCTCGGTGGTGGGGGCCGCGCCGGCCAGCTGCGGGCGCTGGCGACCACGGCCGGGGCGTTGTTCGTGCGGTCCTACGAGCGCGGCGAGCGCGTGTACCTGGCCATGGAGTCGCGGGGCTACGCCGGCTCGATGCCCGTGCGCGGCGTCGCCGCCTCCAACCTGTCGTGGGTGGTGTGCCTGGCCTGGCCGGTGATGGCGGCGTTCGTTACCGTCGTGGCCTTGGCGGTGGGATGACGCTCATTGCGTTCCCCGGCCACGCAGGCCGTTGCTGGCCGCTCCCTCGCTGGCGCTCGGTCGCTCGCATCGTCGAGATGGTTCACCCATGACCGCACCGGCCGTCGAGCTGCGCGCGGTCGGCTACTCCTACCCGGACGGCCATCGGGCGCTGACGGACGTCGATCTCACCGTCGCACCTGGCGAGCGGGTCGCTGTGCTCGGGCCCAACGGGGCCGGCAAGACCACACTGGTGCTCACCCTCAACGGAGTGCTCACGCCGAGCGACGGCGACGTGCGAATCGGCGGTCTGTCGGTCGAGAAGCAGCACCTGCGGGAGGTGCGCCGGCGCGTCGGCATCGTGTTCCAGGACCCCGACGACCAGCTGTTCATGCCGACCGCCGGCGAGGACGTCGGCTTCGGCCCGGCCAACCTCGGGCTGCGCGGAGACGATCTCGACGCGCGCGTCGCCGAGGCGTTGGCGGTGGTGGGGATGGACGGCGTGATCGACCGGTCGCCGCACCACCTCAGTTTTGGGGAACGCCGGCGGGTGGCGCTGGCCACGGTGCTGGCGATGCGGCCCGACGTCCTGGTGCTGGACGAGCCGTCGTCGAACCTGGACCCGGTGGCCCGCCGGGAGCTGGCCGAGATCGTCGCCGGGCTGGACGTCACCGTGGTGCTCGTGACCCACGACCTGCCGTACGCGCTGCAGCTGTGCGACCGGGCGGTCGTGCTCGACGCTGGCCGGGTCGTGGCCGACGGCCCCATCGCCGGTGTGCTGTCCGACGAGCCCCTGATGAGCAAGCACCGCCTGGAGCTGCCCTACGGCTTCTCGGTGCCTCGCTAGCTTCGACGTGATGACCGCGTACAGGCCGCCGTTGGAGGACGTGCGCTTCGTGCTCGAGCACGTCGCCGACCTGCGCGCGTTGGCCGCGCTGCCCGGCTTCGAGCACGCCGACCCGCCGACCGTCACCAGCCTGCTCGAGGAGGCGGGGCGGTTCTTCGCCGAGCAGTTCGCGCCGCTCAACCGGATCGGCGACGTGCAGCACAGCCGGCGCAACGACGACGGCTCCGTCACGACGCCGGAGGGCTTCGCCAAGGCCTACCAGCGCTACGTGGAGGCCGGCTGGCCGGCGGTGCCGTTCCCGCCCGAGTACGGCGGCGGCGGCTTCCCGTGGCTGGTCGGGGTGGCGATGCAGGAGCTGATGACGTCGGCGAACATGGGCTTTTCGCTGCTGCCGCTCTTGACCCAGGGCGCCATCGACATGCTGGCGCACTGCGGCAGCGAGGAGCAGCGCGAGGTCTACCTGGCCAAGATGGTCACCGGCGAGTGGAGCGGCACGATGAACCTCACCGAGTCGCAGGCCGGCTCGGACGTCGGGGCCCTGACCACCCGAGCCGTGCCGGCCGACGACGGCACGTGGCGCATCACCGGTCAGAAGATCTTCATCACCTACGGCGAGCACGACCTCGCCGACAACATCGTCCACCTCGTGCTGGCGCGCGTGCCGGACGCGCCGCCGGGGACGAAGGGCATCTCGTGCTTCATCGTCCCCAAGTTCCTCGTCGCCGACGACGGCAACATCGGCGCCCGCAACTCGGTCGAGTGCGTCTCCATCGAGGAGAAGATGGGCATCAACGCCAGCCCGACGTGCGTGATGTCCTACGACGGTGCCGTCGGTGAGCTGATCGGCGAGCCCAACCAGGGCATGCGATACATGTTCAAGATGATGAACACGGCGCGGCTGTCGGTCGGGCTGTCGGGGCTGGCGCTGGGGGAGCGGGCCTACCAGGACGCCGTGGCCTACGCCTCAGAGCGGGTGCAGGGGCGGACGCCGGACGGGGGCGCCGGCAGTGTGAGCGAGCCGCGAAGCGCGAGCGAACGATCGTCGGCGGCCGGCGCCACGATCAGCGAGCATCCCGACGTGCGGCGCATGCTGCTGACGATCAAGGCGCACATCGACGCGCTGCGGGCGCTGGTCTACGTCAACGCCGAAGCGCTCGACGTGGCCGGTCGACACCCGGACGAGGCGGAGCGGGCGGCGGGCCAGGAGCTGGCCGACCTGCTCACGCCGATCACCAAGGGCTGGGGGACCGATGTCGGTGTCGAGCTGACGTCATTGGCCCTGCAGGTGCACGGCGGGATGGGCTACGTCGAAGAGACCGGCGTGGCCCAGCACTACCGGGACATCCGCATCGCCCCGATCTACGAGGGCACCAACGGCATCCAGGCCATGGATCTCGTCGGACGCAAGCTCGGGCTGCGCAACGGGATGGCGATGCGCGACTTCCTGCCGCGCATCGAGGGCACGGTCGCCGCAGCAGCAGCCGCCGGCGGCGACCTGGCGGCGATCGGCGAGCAGCTCGCGACGGCGCTGGCCGTCGCCCGGGAGACGAGCGAATGGCTGCTCGAACGGGCGACCACCTAGCCCGCCGAAGTCCTGGCGGGCGCCGCGCCCCACCTCAAGCCGATGGGCGCGTTGAACGACGACTGGCTGCTCACGC
>JBPCJL010000064.1:0-7589 GCA_051005355.1 Ilumatobacteraceae bacterium | reverse complement strand
GCTGAGGGATGAAGACCTCATCTCGGAAGAGTGCGCCGACGAGAAGATCGCGACCCTTGCCGACCCGCCAACCGGGCTCGGCGACGCCGGCCTCTCGGGTGCCGTTGCGGCTGATCTGCGTGAGCTGTACGGCGCTCGACTCGTCAGCGTCCTGGTGTTCGGGAGTCGAGCCCGCGGCGATGCCGATCCCGACTCGGATCTCGATCTCCTCGTCGTGCTCGACGGCCAGGTCGAGCCGTGGGCCGAGCACCGTCGCATGGAGCCGATCCTGTGGTCGCACACCGTCGGCTCGGGCACCGTCGTGACCGCACTCCCCGTCGCCCGCTCCCGCTTCGAGGCGCCCGACGAACCACTGCTCGTGCGGGCTCGAGCCGAAGCCGTGCCCGCGTGAGTGGTCTGAAGCGCTTGACAAGGGTTCACGACGAGCTCCGCGCGGCAACCGTCCTGCAAGCGGCCGACCTCCCCGCCCAGGCCGTCTCGCGGGCGTACTTCGCCGCCTTCTCAGCCGCCGAAACAGCCCTGTTCGAGCTGGGAGCGACGCGTTCGAAGCAAGGCGGCGTGATCGCCGCGTTCGTCCAGCTCGTCGTACGGGCGGGTGGCTGTGACGAGCGAGCCGGGCGGCTGCTGCGCAACCTCTTCGAGCGCCGCGGCCAAGCCGACCACTCGATCGATCCGGTACCTCCGGTCGAGGGCGATCGATCCATCGCGGATGCGGAGATCGTTGTCGCTCTCATCGAGACCTGGCTCGACGGCCGGATCTGAGGTCGCGGCGTTCGATGTGGCTCAGTTGGTCGCGTCGATGACCGCCTCGAAGCGGGCGCTGGCGTCGACGGTTCGATTGGCCTCGGCCACCGGGTCGGGTGGGGCGGCGTCGAGGGCGGCACGGATCGCTGATGCATCCAGGCCGGCCAGCGCGGTCGCGTACGGGTAGGTGTCGCCGACTGCCGGGTCGGCAAGTCCATCGACGACGTCGATCGCCGGCGCGATCGGCGTCCAACCGGCGCCGTCGTACTTTGTCAGGGGAATGAAGAACTGTTGGCCGACGCTGGCCGCCCGCAGCAACCACTCGTCCTTGACCTCGATGACGAGGTAGGCACCGCCCGCTCCGTCCACGACCGCCGGGGGAGCCGACGCCGCGGCGTGTTGCCACACGACCTCATCCACGCGAATCGTCTGATCCTGCGGCCAACCCAGCTTGCCCAGCTCGTCCGTCGGGTTCGGCGGGATCTCGTCGGTGACGGTGGCGATGACGACGGCATCGGCGTAGGAGGTCCAGTCGCTGAGGGTTGCCATCGGCACGCGCACGTCGAGGCTGGCGTCGCGCAGCGCTGGACGTTCAGCCGCGCCGCCGTCCGGGTCGTCGGCGCACGCGACGAGCAGCAGCCCGAACGACAGCAGCACGCCGGTGCGCATCTCGCGGACGGTAGCTCTGGCCCGTCCGGCGCAAAGGTCAGCTCAGGCCGACGATCTCGCCGTGCTCGTCGAAGTCGATGATCGCCGCCGCGGGATGGCTGCCGAGTCCCGGCATCGTGCGCATCTCTCCGCAGATGGGGTAGATGAAGCCGGCGCCGACTGAGGCGCGCGCCTCGCGCACCGTGAGCACGTGACCCGTCGGGGCGCCCTTCAACGAGGCGTCGGCGGAGATCGACAGGTGCGTCTTGGCGATGCACACCGGCAGGTTGCCGAACCCGTTGCGCTCGTAGCTGTCGAGCTGGCGGGCCGCCGCCGGCAGGTAATCGACTCGGCCGGCGCCGTACACCTTCGTCGCCACCGTCTCGATCTTGTCCCGCAGAGATGCGTCGTCGGCGTACAGCGTGTGGAACGAGCTCGGCTCGTCGCAGGCCTCCACCACGGCGCGAGCCAGATCCGTCGCGCCGGCGCCGCCGTCGGCGAAGTGTGTGCACACGGCGACCCGCGCCCCCATCGATTCGGCCACGCGCCGGATGACGTCGTGCTCGCTGGCGTGGTCGGTCGGGAACGCGTTGATGGCGACCACGGGCGTCACGCCGTGCACCTGCACGTTCTCGATCTGCTTGCGCAAGTTGGCGGCGCCGGCCTCGACGTCGTCGGGCCGCTCCTCCAGCAGCTCGGGCGGCAGCGCTTTGCCGGCGACGATCTTGTACTTGCCCGAGTGCGCCTTCAGCGCCCGCACCGTGGCCACCATGACGGCGGCATCAGGGGCCAGCCCGGAGGCGCGGCACTTGATGTTGAAGAACCGCTCGGCACCCATGTCCGCGCCGAAGCCGGCTTCGGTGACGAGGTACTCGCCGCCGCGGATGCCGATCAGGTCGCCGAGCACCGACGAGTTGCCGTGGGCGATGTTGCCGAACGGCCCGGCGTGGACGATGACCGGCGTGTTCTCGAGCGTCTGCAGGAGGTTGGGCTTGATGGCCTCGCGCATGATCACGGCCATCGAGCCGGCGCCCTCGAGCTGCTCGGCCGTGACCGGCTCGCCACCCGGCGTGTACCCGACGACGATGCGTCCGAGCCGCGCCCGCAGGTCGTCGAGCGAGGTGGCCAGGGCCAGGATCGCCATCACCTCGGACGCCGCCGTGATGTCGAAGCCGGTCTGGCGGACGACGCCGTCCTCCTTGGCGCCGAGCCCGATCACGATGTTGCGCAGCGCCCGGTCGTTGACGTCGAGCACCCGCCGCCACGTGATGTTGTGCGGGTCCAGGCCGAGCGCGTTGCCCTGGTGCAGGTGGTTGTCGAGCATCGCCGACAGGAGATTGTGGGCCGCAGTGACGGCGTGGAAATCGCCGGTCAGGTGGAGGTTGAGCAGCTCCATCGGGATGACCTGGCTGTAGCCACCGCCGGCGGCTCCGCCCTTGATGCCGAAGGTGGGGCCCATCGACGGCTGGCGGAGGCTGATCACGGCCTGCTTGCCGATCCGGGCCATGGCCTGACCGAGGCCGACCGTCGTGGTCGTCTTGCCCTCCCCGAGCGGCGTCGGCGTGATGGCCGTGACGACGACGTACTTCGCCGGTGGCCGGTCGGCCAGCTCGTCGATGGCCTCGAGCTTGATCTTGGCCAGGCTCGAACCGTACGGCTCCAGCAGGTGTTCGCCGATGCCGAGCTGGGCGGCGATCTCTGGCAGCGGCTTGGCGCTGGCGGCGCGGGCGATGTCCAGGTCGGAGGGGATGCTCCCGGTCATAGGTGTTCCACCATACGGCATCGTCCCGTCATGCGGAATAGCGCGCTCGATCGCGTTCTCAAGCGTTTTCAGCGGTCACCGGCGAACACAAAGTGCGGTGAGAACCACCGCGTTGCGGGGATTACCGGCCGGCGAGGGGGGCTTCGAGGTGGGTGCGGACGGCGGTGCGGATCTGGGCGTCGAACGAGCGGACGTGGGCCTCGGCCAGGGTCGCGGCCCGGTCGGCGTCGCCGCAACGGAAGGCGTCGAGGATCTCGGCGTGCTCCTCCACCGCGTGGGCCATGTCCACGCCGTCGACCGTGTCCGACAGGTACAGGTGCCACAGCCGGTCGCTCTGCGCGTACAGCGTGTCGAGCGTGTCGGTGAGGAACCGGTTGCCGGCTGCCTCCCACGTCAGCTCGTGGCAGACGCGATCGAGGTCGAGCAGCTCGATCGTGGTCGCGCCCGCAGCCTGATCGAGCGCATCCTCCATGGCCGCCCAGTGCTGCTCCCGCCCCCGACCACACGCCAGGCGGGCGGCGAACGGCTCGAGCACGGCCCTGGTCTCGTAGAGCAGACCGAGCTCGGTCACATCGATGCCCGTGACCAACATCCCCCGCCGCGGCAGCACGGTCACGAACTGCTCTCGGGCCAGTCGCTGCAGCGCCTCCCGGATCGGGGTCCGCCCGATGCCCAGCCGGCGCTGCAGGTCGTCCTCCCGCACGACGTCGCCCGGGGCGAGCTCGAGCCCGACGATCATCTGCCGGATCGCTTGGTATGCCTGTGCTCCGAGACTGATACGCTCATGATATATCAACGAGGAGGCTTCATGGCTGCTGACGAAGTACCCGCCCGCGCCAGCTGCGTCGTGATCGGTGCCGGCATCGTCGGCAACTGCCTGGTCGGGCACCTCGCTCGCCTGGGTTGGTCGGACATGGTGCTGCTCGACAAGGGCCCCCTGCCGAACCCCGGCGGCTCGACCGGCCACGCCTCCAACTTCATCTTCCCTACCGATCACAACAAGGAGATGGCGCTGCTCACGCTCGAGAGCCAGCGCCAGTACGTCGACCTCGGGGTCAACAACACGTGCGGCGGCATCGAGGTCGCCCGCGACGAACCCCGCCTCGAGGAGTTCAAGCGGCGGATGACCTCGGCGACGGCATGGGACATCGACGCCCGCCTCCTCACGCCGGCCGAGGTCAAGGAGCTCGTCCCGTTCATCAACGAGGAGATCATCCTCGGCGGCTTCTACACGCCGAGCGTCTCCGTCGTCGACTCGCTGCAGGCCGGCACGCTGATGCGCCAAGAGGCGATCGACAAGGGTGTGCTGTCCGTCTTCGCCAACACCGAGGTGCTCGACCTGGAGACCGAGGACCTGGCCAACGGCCAGCGCCGGATCACCGCCGTCGTGACCGACAAGGGTCGCATCGCGGCCGAGCACGTCGTGATCGCCTGCGGCGTGTGGAGCCCACGCATCGCCGCCATGGCCGGTGCCAACATCCCGCTGACCCCCGCCGTCCACCAGATGGCCGATGTCGGACCGATCGATGTCCTGCAGCAGTCCGGTGCGGAGGTCGCCTACCCGATCGTCCGCGACATGGACACGTTCTGCTACGAGCGCCAGACCGCCGGCTCGATGGAGGTCGGCTCGTACGCCCACCGACCGATCTTCCACCACCCCGACGACATCCCCTCGAACGAGGCGTCGGCGCTCTCGCCGACCGAGCTGCCGTTCACGGCCGATGATTTCGACGACCAGATGGAGCAGGCCATCGACCTGATGGAGATGCTGGGCGACGCCGAGATCAAGTACGCCATCAATGGTCTGCTCTCACTCACCCCCGACGCCATGCCCGTGCTCGGCGAGACCGTCGAGGTGCGCAACCTGTGGTCGGCCGCCGCGGTATGGATCAAGGAGGGCCCGGGCATCGCCCAGCTCGTCGCCGAATGGATGACGTACGGCTACCCGCACGTCTGCGACCCGCACTCGTCCGACATCGCTCGCTTCTACCCGCACGAGAAGACCGAGCAGCACATCTACGCCCGCTGCGCCGAGCACTTCAACAAGACCTACGGCATCGTCCACCCACGCGAGCAGTGGGCGACGCGCCGTGGCGCCCGCCGCTCGCCCTTTTACACCCGTGAGGAAGCGCTCGGCGCCGTCTTCTTCGACGCCCGCGGGTGGGAGTGCCCGCAGTGGTACGAGGCGAACGTTGCGCTACTCGACGAGTATCCCGCCGCCGGCGGTGATCGTCCGCACGAGTGGGATGCCCGTTGGTGGTCACCGATCACCAACGCCGAGCACCTCGCCATGCGCGACCGGGTCGGCGTCGTCGACTTGACGGCGTTCAACGAGTTCGACCTCACGGGGCCCGGCGTCGTGGACTACCTGCAGCACCTCTGCGTGAACAACATCGACGTGGCGGTCGGCCGATCGATCTACACCCCGTTGCTGACCCCCGGTGGCGGCTTCCGCACCGACCTCACGATCATGCGGCTCGGCGAGCACCACTACCGCGTCGTGACCGGCGCCTTCGACGGCGGCCGCGACGCCTACTGGTTCCGCCGGAACCTGCCGCTCGACGGCTCGATCACGTTCACCGACGCCACCTCGGCGTGGTGCACGCTCGGCGTGTGGGGGCCGCAGGCGCAGGACACGCTGACCGGTCTCGTGACCGACCGCAACGGCCGGGCCGACCGCCCGCTCGACCTCTCGCAGGACGGCTTCCCGTACGGCTCCGTCAAGGAGGTGCTCATCGACGGCCTGCCGGCGGTGATGTTCCGCATCTCCTACGTCGGCGAGAACGGCTGGGAGATCTACATCCCGACCGAGCACGGCCTGGTGGTGTGGGACGCCATCTTCGCCGCCGGGGAGCCGCACGGTATCGTTCCCGTCGGCATCGGCGTCTACGCGGTGACCGGACGCATCGAGAAGGGCTACCGCCTGATGGGCGCGGAGCTGGAGAGCGAGTACGACCCGGTCGAGGCCGGGCTCGCCCGGCCGCGCGTGAAGTCGGCCGACTTCATCGGCAAGGAGGCGTACCTCGCGGCGCGGGATCGTGATCCGGCGGCGACGCTGTGCACGCTGGAGGTGCTCGACCATCGGGATGCCGATGGTGCCGAGCGCTTCCCAACCGGTGGCAACGAGCCGATCGTCACCCCCGACGGCGAGCGCATCGTCGACTCGAAGGGTCGTGTCTCACGGGTGACGACCGCCGGCGCCGCCCCGTCCCTCGGCACGTACCTGCTGATGGCCTACCTGCCGCCCGAGCACGCCGTGGAGGGCACCGAGCTGCGCGTGATGTACATGAACGAACTTTTCCCGGCGACGGTCGTGCGGGCCGGCAGTCGCCCCCTGTTCGACCCCGACGACACCCGCATGAAGGGCACCTCCTCATGACGGTACGTTCATTCCGTTCCCCGGCCACGGAGGCCGCTGATGGCCGTTCGCTCGCTGGCGCTCGCTCGCTCGCACGTTCGGAGTGTGTCGTGACCGACCTCGCTGCCAGCTACCAAGAGTGTCGGCGGTTGGCGAAGCGGTTCGGGACGACCTACTACATCGCGACGCGACTGCTGCCACGAGCCAAGCGACCGCACGTGTGGGCGCTGTACGCGTTCTGCCGCCACGCCGACGACATCGTCGACGACATCGTGCCCGCGGTCGGGGCGGGCCCCGACACCCGCACCACCGACGACCGGGCCCGTGACCTGGCGGCGTTCGGCGACCGCTTCTTCACCGACCTGGCCGCCGGTCGCTCGTCCGATCCGCTCCTGGCCGCGGTGGTGCACACCGTCAACGAACTGCACCTCGACCCCGAGTACTTCCGACGCTTCTTACGGTCGATGACGATGGACCTCACCGTCGACCACTACGACACGTGGGACGATCTCCTCGACTACATGGACGGCTCGGCCGCGGTCGTCGGCGAGATGATGCTGCCGGTGCTCGACCCGCCCGGACCAGAGGCCACGGCTCCGGCCCGCGACCTCGGGAACGCTTTCCAGCTCACGAACTTCCTGCGCGACGTGGCCGAGGACCTCGATCGGGGTCGCGTCTACATCCCCCAGGAGGACTTCCGCCGCTTCGGGGCCGATCCCCACCGCCGGACCGTCGACGATGCGTGGCGCAGGCTCATGCGGTTCGAGATCGCCCGGTGTCAAACCCTCTACGAGTCCGCCGACCGCGGGGTCGCCATGCTGGACGGCTCGTCGGGACGGTGCGTCCGGGCGGCGCGCACGTTGTACTCCGAGATCCTCGAACGCATCGAAACCCGCGACTTCGACGTGTTCACGGGTCGGGCCCGGGTGCCGGCACGCCGCAAGGTGGCGCTGGCGGCCCGCGTCGCCACCAGGATGGGCTGACGTGGTGTCGCTGTCGGTCATCGTCGCGGTGGCCGGATTGCTCGCCGCGCTGCTCTTGGCCTGGAAGGTCCGTACGGTGCCGCCAGCGGTGGGG